>DATBGA010000151.1:0-48043 GCA_036558225.1 Candidatus Methylomirabilota bacterium
GACGGGCGATGGTCGGGCTGGTTCGTCCTAGTGCGGCTGGGAATGGTAGCCGCGCGGTAGCACGTCCGCCAGCAGCGTCTCCCCTCCCTCCGGGCCTCGGCGGCGACTGCTCGGTCAGCGGCTCGGCGCCCCCGGCCGTCTCTGCCAGCTCGGGCGGCGTTGCGCCACGGTGCCAGCAGCGGCCTAGGGACGGCTCGTGGTGACGGGGAAGGAAAGAGACCGGGAAACGTCGTTAGCGTTTCCTCTACGTTCACGGTCGCGGTCGCAAAACCAGGTACCACTCCGTCCGGCGGGCGGCAGTGTGCTACTCTCCTCCGCAAGTCTCGTCGTCTGTGGGTGCGTGGAGGTTCGGCCGTGGCGTGGTCCGTCTTCCTCATCGTCCTCTCGCTTGGTTCGCTCCTCATGCCATTCGACACCGACGCTCAACCGAGCCAACGCGTCTACCGGGTTGGCTACCTCGGAGCCGGCGAGATGGGACCTCCCCGCCTGTGGCGTGAGCAACCGCGACCCGGACCCTGGCGCGGGCTGGAGGGCGCCCACCTCTTCGAGGCCTTTCGCGCTGGTCTCCGCGAGCACGGTTACGTCGAGGGGCGGAACCTCGCGCTCGAGTTCCGCTGGGCGGAGGGCAAGCTCGAACGGCTACCGAGTCTTGCGGTCGAGCTAGCCGGCCTCCCGGTGGACGTCCTGGTGGTGGGTACGGACCGGGCCACCTTGGCGGCAAAGGCGGCGACCCGGACGACACCCATCGTGTTCATCGGGAGCGCCGATCCCGTTGGCCGAGGTCTCGTCGCGAGCCTCGCGCACCCGGGGGGGAACCTCACGGGGCTCGCGTGGGAAGCCAGCCCCCAGGCGCACGCGAAGGCGCTTGAGTTTGCCAAGGAAGCCGTGCCAGGTATCTCGCGCGTCGCGGTCCTCTGGGATCTCGCCGACCCTGCCCAGCTCGCTTCCTACGTGGCGGCGATGGAGTTCGGTGCCCGGCAACTCAAGATGGCGCTCCACTTCATGACCGTGCGCCAGCCGGATGACCTGGCGGCCGCTTTCACCGCGATCGAGCGGGCGCACGTGGACGCGCTCGTCTGGTGCTTGACCTTTCCCGATCAATCGGTGGCCGACTTCGCCGCTCGCCGGCGACTGCCCTCGGTGGGCTGCTGGCGGGAGGCGGCCACCGAGGGTGCGCTGATGTCCTACGGCCCGAGCGCGCCCGACCTCTGGCTCAGGGCCGCGACGTACGTTGACAAGATCCTGAAGGGCGCCCGGCCAGCCGATCTCCCCGTCGAGCAGCCCACCAAGTTGGAGCTGGTGATCAACACACGAACCGCCAAGACCCTCGGCCTCACGATCCCGTCCTCTCTGCTGGTGCGTGCGGACGAGCTGCTCGAGTAGCACGGGCCCGGATCACGCCGGGCCTGGGGCGCCCGACCCTCGGTCTACTTCGGCCAGAGCTTGATCGGGTTCGTGCCGAGTTTGAACGTCTTGGGATCCGCGCTCGTGTATTGGTAGACGGCCGGTCTGAACACGCCGCAGTCTCCGTGGGGATCGCAGGTCAGCGTCCCGGTCAATCCCGGGTGTCCCGTGGTTGCGAAGATGGCATCTCGCAGGGCCTTCCGGCCGATGTACGTGTTGCCCTGAGCATCCTGCTTGGCAACCTTCGCGATCGCCTTAAAGGCGATCATCGCGGCGTCGTAGGCGTAGGCATGGTAGGCCTGAATCGGCGCCTCGCCGTACCGGTCCCTGTATCTCTTGACGAATGCCGGATAGTCCTTGCCGAAGGCGTCCGGCGAGATGTCCGGAGCGGTGAAACGCAACCCGACTGCCGCCTCACCGGCTGCCGTGAGGAAGTTCGCGTCAAACACAGCACTGGAGCCCACCAGCATGCTCTTCTCGAGGCCGGAGATACCCTTCGCCTGACGCGTGACGTGCGCCGCTGCCGCGATGAAGATGGGATAGTAGATCATGGCCGGCCTTCCAGCCGCGATCCGCGTCAAGACAGGACGCATGTCGATGCCGGTCGGCGCCACGGACTCCTCCAGCGTGATTCTGCCGCCCAGCTTCCGGAAGTGCTCCACGAACACCGCGACGAGCTGGGTGGCGTAGGGGCTGCCGTCATGAATCGTGGCCGCAGTCCGATGTCCGGCCACTTCGTACGCCCACTTCGCATCGGCAGCCCCCTGCCACTTGTCGTTGTAGATGACGCGGACGAGCCCAGAGAGCCCCTCTGGGCGCTTTGGATCGGTGAGCGAGGGCGCGCTGGGTGACGTACCGACACTCGGGATCCCGGCCTTCCACAGGATCGTGGCGCCCGTGATCGCCTCGCTGGAGCAGGTCGGACCGAGCACCAGCACCAGCTGCTTGTCCGCGGCGAACTTGGTGGCCGCGGCCCGACCGCCATCGGCGCTGCACTGGGAGTCCTCCGCGACGAGCTTGATCGAGTGCCCCAGCAGTGCGCCACCCATGTCGCCGATGGCGATCTCTATAGCCCGCTTCTGGTCGATCCCCAGAGCTCCGTCGGCCCCGGAGAGCACCCAGTACCCCCCGATGACGAGAGGCTGACCCTTCGGCACGCGCACGACGCCAATCGGGTCCGCCACCGGGATCTTGGTTTCGGCTGCGAGTGCAGCCGAATCGGGGCTGGTCACCAAGAGGGACGCGACAGCGAGCAACGTCCATATACGCCGGAGCTCCATTGGCGCCCCCTTGGCCCTTCCCACTTGACGAAGACATTCTAGCGCTTCTGTGGATCCGCGGCTCGCGCAGCTGGTCTTCCTCGCCCAGGACGCCGATCTAACCTCCCTTCGATCCGGGTCTGGCTGACGGTTCGCGCTCCAGATAGAGCGTCGCGTGGGCCGGATCGGTCGGCAACGCTCGTGGGCGGATCTCAACGCTGGGTCGCCACCCTCCGCGGCACCCGCGCATGCTCGGCCATGCCTCCATCAAGCTGACAATGGATCTCTACGGCTCGTGGCTCCCGATGACGGGAAGGCGAGCGGATCGGCTTGAGAAGGACGGAAATGGTACCAAGATGGCAGCAAACGCCGCACGTGGCCCTCAGAAGCCGGCGATTTCAGGTCCCCTCGGAGCTCAGCCGCCGAAGAGCTTCTTCAAGGACTCCAGGAAGCCGCCGACGAGGGGGCCCCGCTCCTCGCCGGAGGACACCCGCTGGTACTCCTCGAGGAGCTCCCGCTGCTTCCCGGTGAGCTTCCGCGGGACCTCCACCACCACGGTGTAGCACGCGTCGCCGCGGCCGCGGCCGTGGAGCCCGGGCATCCCCTTCCCGCGGATCCGCAGCACATCCCCGTTCTGGGTGCCGGCGGGCACCTTGATCTGCGCCACGCCGTTCAGGACCGGCACGTCCACCTCGGCACCGAGCGCGGCCTGGGCGAAGTCGAGCGGAAGCGCGCAGTGGAGCTCATTACCCTCACGGGTGAAGAACGCGTGCTGCTTCACGTGGAGGACGACGTAGAGGTCGCCCGGCGGGCCGCCGGCCAGGCCGCCCTCGCCCTCGCCGGCGACGCGCATCTGCGCGCCCTCGTCGACGCCGGGCGGGATGCGCACCTTGAGGGTCCGCTCCTGCGCCACGCGGCCCTCGCCCGAGCAGGCCTTGCACGGGCTCTTGATGATCTGGCCCTCGCCGCCGCACTGGGAGCACGTGCGAGCCACCGTCAGGAAACCCTGCTGGTAGCGGAGCTGGCCGCGCCCCTTGCAGGTCGGGCACTGGGTCCGCCCCGATCCGGGCTCGGCGCCGCTCCCGCGGCAGGTCTCGCAGACCTCGAGGCGCGGGATCTGCACCCGCGTCTCCAGCCCCTGCGCCGCCTCCTCGAGCGTGAGCTCGAGGTCGTAGCGGAGGTCGTCGCCCGACCGCGTGCGACCGCGCCGGCCCCCGCGCCCGCCCCCGAAGAAGCCCTCGAAGAGATCGCCGAAGAGATCCTCGAGGCCGCCGAAGTCCACGCCGCCCGGCGGCAGGTCCACGCGACCGTAGCGGTCGTACTGGGCACGGCGGTTCCCGTCCGCGAGCACTGCGTAGGCCTCGTTGATGACCTTGAATCGCTCCTCGGCGTGGGCGTCGCCCGGGTTCCGATCGGGATGGTGCTTGAGCGCGAGCTGCCGGAAGGCCTTCTTGATCTCCGCGTCGCTCGCGTCCCGCGAGACGCCGAGGATCTCGTAGTAGTCGCGCTGGGCCATGGGTTATCCGAGTCGCGTCGGGCGGGCGCCGGGCCGGGTCAGGCCGCGCCCTCGCCGCCTGCCGCGGCGGGGGCCGGGTGGACGGCCACCACGACCTGCGCGGGGCGGAGAACACGATCCTGGAACGTGTAGCCGCGGACGGGCTCCGCGACGACCGTCTGGTCCTCGACGTCGTCGCGCTCCACGCGGCCCACCGCCTCGTGGCGCGTCGGATCGAAGGGCTGGCCGAGCGCGGCGAACGGCCGCACGCCGAGCCGCTCCAGCGCGGTCAGGAAGTCCCGGTGGATCAGCTCGACGCCGGTCCGGAAGCCGGGGTCTGCGCCCGCCGCCGGGGGCGCGGCCAGCGCCCGGTCGAAGTTGTCGAGGACCGGCAGGATCTCGCGAAGCAGCGACTCCTGGGCCTGGCGCCGCCACTCCTCCCGCTCCCGGCCGGTGCGCCGGCGGAAGTTCTCGAACTCGGCGAGGGTGCGGAGATAGCGGTCCTGCGCCTCGGCCGCCTCGCGCGCCCGGGCGTCCCGCTCGCTCCGGAGCGCCTCGAGACTCTCCTCCCCGGGCTCCGCCACGCCCTCCTGCTCGCTCCACGCGGCGTCGTCCGGCCCCGGCCACCGATCGTTCGCCATGGCCTATCCGAGCGGCGAGACGCCGCCGAGGCGTGTGAGCCGCCGGGACACCAGTCGCGCCGTGTACTCGACGAGCGGGACGATCTTCGCGTAGGGCATGCGCCGCGGCCCCACGACGCCGAGGACGCCGAGCACGCGGTCGTGGAACCGGTAGGACGCCGCGACCAGGCTGGTCTCCTGCATCTCCTGGTAGGGCATCTCCGACCCGATCACGACCTGGACCTCGCTCGACGTCTGCGCGCGGGCCGTCAGGAGCTCGATCAGCTGGCGCTTCTCCTCGAACGTCTTGAGGAGCGCCCGCATCGTGCCGATCCCGAACTCGGGCTGGTCCAGCATGTTCATCGCGCCGCCGACGTAGAGGTTCCGGTCCCAGAGGGACTGGAACACCTTGCGCGCCACGTAGGCCGCGATGCGGAGCAGGCGCTCGGCTTCCGGCGGCGACCCCCCCTCGGCCACCCGGCTCCGGATCTCCTGGAACGTGAGCCCCGCGTAGCGCTCGGTGAGCAGGCGCGCGACCTCGCCCACCTCGCTCCGCGGCACCGGCTCCTCGAACGCGAGGATCCGGCTCATCCCCCACCCCGTCTCGGTCGCCAGGACCACGATCGCCCGATCGCCCTCCACCGGGATCAGGTCGACGCGCTCGAGGCGGGTGTGCTGGAGCGGCGGGGCGAGGATGACGGCGGCGTAGTGGGAGAGCTCCGAGAGCTGGGCCGACGTCGCCTCCATCAGGTCGTCGATCTCGCTCCGGATGCCCGAGACCTGGCGCTGGAGCCTGTGGGCGTCCGGGCGGCCGATCTCGGTGCGCCCCATCAGGCTGTCGACGTAATAGCGGTATGCCTTGTCGGTCGGCACGCGCCCCGCTGAGGTGTGCGGCTGGGCGAGGTAGCCCATCTCCTCCAGGTCCGCCATCGTGTTGCGGATCGTGGCCGGCGACAGGCCGAGCGCGTGCTTCTTCGCCAGCTGGCGGGAGCCGACGGGCTCCGCCGTGACGGTGTACTCGAAGAGCAACGCCTGCAGCACCTGCCGCGCGCGCTCGCTCAGCTCGCTGGCGCCCATGAGCTCCCTGCGCGTGTCAACAGACGGACGCTCGCTGCGATGTCAAAGGTTTCACCATGGCAAATATCCAGGCACGACGCGGGGTTGTCAAGGTTGCGGGACCGCCGGCTGCCCGTTCGGCTCTGTCGCGGCTCGGCGCCAGGCGGGAGGGAGCGGCGCGACGCCCGTCAGACCAGCTCGGCGAAGATCGCGTCCGAGACAAGGACGCCGCGGTCGGTGAGCGCCACCCGCCCGTCCCGGACCGCCATGACGCCGGCATCCAGGTAGCGCGCGACGGCGGAGTCGCCGGTCTGCGACCCGTCGCCCAGGGGGCGCTCGAGCCACTCGAGCGGCACCCCCTCCGCCAAGCGGAGCCCGAGGACGAGGCGCTCGGCCGCGACCTGTCGCTCGGACAGGCGCTCCCAGCCCTCGATGCCCCACCCGCCCGCCAGGATCGCGGCCCGCCAGCGCGGCTCGGATCGCTGCGTCCAGTAGCGGACCGCGCCGAGCGCTCCGTGGGCGCCCGGGCCGAGTCCCACGTAGTCCTCCCGGTGCCAGTAACCGAGGTTGTGGCGGGAGCGACGACCCGGCCGGGCGAAGTTCGAGACCTCGTACCGCGCGAGCCCCGCCCCCGCGGTGCGCTCGATCAGCGCCTCGAACTGCGCGACCTGGAGGTCCTCGTCGGGGAGCCCTTCGGGCGGCCGCCGGCCGAACGGCGTGGCGGGCTCGAGCGTGAGCGCGTAGGCGGACAGGTGCTCCGGCGCCCACGCGAGCGCCTCGTCGAGCGTCCGCACCCAGATCGCCAGGTCCTGGCCCGGGCACGCGTAGAGGAGGTCGACGCTGACGTCGTCGAAGCCCGCCGCGCGCGCCGCGCGATACGCGGCCGCCGCGTCGGCCGCGGAGTGCGTCCGCCCGAGACGCCGGAGCAGCGCGTCGTCGAGCGCCTGGACACCGAGCGAGAGCCGTGTCACGCCGGCCGCGCGGAACGCGCCCAGGCGGTCCGCGTCGAGCCCCTCGGGATTCGCCTCCAGCGTCACCTCGGCATCCGGCGCGAGCCCGAGACCCTGCCGCGCGTCGGCGAGCACTGCGGCGAGCGCCTCGGGGGGAAGCAGGGAGGGCGTGCCGCCGCCGAGGAAGAGGCTCCCTGCCGGCACCCGCCCGGCCCACGGGAGCGCCGCGTAGCGCGACAGCTCGGCGCGGAGGCCGGCGACGAACGGGGCGATGCGGTCCTCGCGGTGGATCGCGACGTTGAAGTCGCAGTAGGGGCACTTGGTCCGGCAATAGGGGCAGTGGACGTAGATGCCGAACCGCCCGCCGGTCGGACCCGCCAGGAACTCGGGCTCGGGAAGGAGGCCGGGCTCCGGAGGCCTCAGTAGATGAGCTTGCCCAGCCGGCTCCACCTGACGTGCTCCAGGATGGAGTCCTTGTCCGAGTCCCAGGACCAGTAGATGAGGAAGGCCCGCCCCTTGATCTTCTCGCGCTTGACGAAACCCCAGTAGCGGCTGTCCTGGCTGTTGTTCCGGTTGTCGCCCATCACGAAGTAGGAGTCCGGCGGCACGTGCACCGACGTGCTCTCGCTTCCGCCGAAGCCCCCCTCCCACTTCCCCCACGGGTCGTTGATCGGGCGGCAGCTCGCGTCCGGCGGCTTGCAATTGACGTAGATCTTCTGGTCCTTGATGTAGAGATCCTCGCCGCCGACCGCGATGATCCGCTTGATGAAGTCGCGCGACTCGTCCACCGGATACTTGAAGACGATCACGTCGCCCCGGGCTGGATCCCCGAGCTTGAACGCGACGCTGCCCCAGCCGAACCGTTGGTAGATGAACTTGTTCACCAGGATGTGATCGCCGACGAGCAAGGTGGGGATCATGGAGCCGGAGGGGATCTTGAACGCCTGGACCACGAACGTCCGGATGAGCAGCGCCAGCAGCACCGCGACGAGGACCGCCTCCGTGTACTCGCGGAGGACGGACTTCTTGCGCACCTTGACCTCCCGCCGGGGGACATCCTCCGGCGACGTGTGGTTGATCGGCTGCGTCATCGCGGTGCGCCTCAGGACCGGAGGACCGAGAGGAAGGCCTCCTGGGGAATCTCCACGCGACCGAGCTGCTTCATCCGCTTCTTGCCTTCCTTCTGGCGCTCGAGAAGCTTGCGTTTGCGGGTGATGTCACCGCCGTAGCATTTGGCCGTGACGTTCTTCCGGAGCGGTCGCACCGTCTCGCGGGCGATGACGCGGCTGCCGATCGCCGCCTGGATCACGACCTCGAACATCTGGCGCGGGATGACTCCCTTGAGCTTCTCGGCCAGCATCTTGCCCCGCTCGTACGCCTTGTCCCGGTGGACGATGAGCGACAGGGCGTCCACCGGATCGCCGTTGAGGAGGATGTCCAGCTTGACGAGCTCGGACGGTCGGAACTCGAGGAAGTCGTAGTCGAACGACGCGTAGCCGCGCGACAGCGACTTCAGCCGGTCGTAGAAATCCACGATGATCTCGGCGAGGGGGAAGTCGAAGGTCAGGTGGACGCGCTTGCCGATATGCTCGACCGAGCGGTGCTCGCCGCGCGCCTCCTGGGCCAGCTTGTAGATGGCGCCCATGAACTCCGTGGGCACGAAGATCGAGCCCCGGACATAGGGCTCCGACATCGTGACGATGTCGCCCACCGGCGGGAGCCTCGCCGGGTTGTCGATCTCGATCGTCGTCCCCTGGACGGTGTCGATGCGATAGCGCACCGACGGCGCGGTGGCGATCAGCGCCAGGCTGAACTCCCGCTCGAGGCGCTCCTGGATGATCTCCATGTGGAGGAGCCCCAGGAACCCGCACCGGAAGCCGAACCCCAGCGCGATCGAGGACTCCGGCTCGAAGGTGAACGCCGAGTCGTTGAGCCGCAGCTTCTCCAGCGCGTCCCGGAGGGCCTGGTACTCCGTGTCCTCCACCGGATAGAGCCCGGAGAACACCATGGGCTTCGCCTCGCGGAACCCGGGGAGCGGCGCGGCGGTGGGATTCGTCGACTCGGTGATGGTCTCGCCGATGCGCGAGTCGGCGACCCGCTTGATCCCCGCCGTGAGAAAGCCGACCTGGCCGGCGGCGAGCTCGGGCACCTGCACCATCTGCGGCGTGAACACGCCGACCTGCTGGACCTCGAAGGACCTTCCGTTCGACATGAGCAGGATCTTGGTGCCGGGCGCCACGCGGCCGTCGACCACGCGCACGTAGGTGACGACCCCCTGATAGGAATCGTAGAAGGAATCGAACACGAGGGCCTTGAGCGGCGCGGCGGGGTCCCCCTTGGGCGGCGGGATGCGCCGGACGATCGCCTCGAGCACGTCGGCGACGCCCGTGCCGGCCTTGGCGCTGATGGGGATCGGCTCGTCCGGCCCGAACCCGAGGAGGTCCACCAGCTGCTGGGTCGTGCCCTCGACGTCGGCCTGCGGGAGGTCGATCTTGTTGAGCACGGGCACGAGCGTCAGGTTCGAGTCGAACGCCAGGTAGAAGTTCGCGAGGGTCTGCGCCTCGACCCCCTGCGCGGCGTCGACCACGAGGATGGCGCCCTCGCAGGCGGCGAGGCTCCGCGACACCTCGTACGAGAAGTCGACGTGCCCCGGCGTGTCGATGAGGTTCAGCGTGTACGTCTCCCCGTCGCGCGCCTGATAGAGGAGCCGCACCGTATGGGCCTTGATCGTGATCCCGCGCTCGCGCTCGAGGTCCATCGAGTCGAGGACCTGGTCGACGGCCTTCCGGGGATCCATCGTGCCGGTCCGCTCGAGCAGCCGGTCGGCGAGCGTGGACTTCCCGTGGTCGATGTGGGCGATGATCGAGAAGTTGCGGATGCGCGCGAGGTCGGTCACGGGCGGCTCGTCGGGCTCATCGGGACGTGTGGCGGCCCACCAGCGCCTCGACGGCCGCGTGCAGCTGGTCGACCTCCACGACTGTTTCCGCCTCCACGTAGACGCGGAGCACCGGCTCCGTCCCCGACGGCCGGATCAGCACCCACGCCCCGTCTCCGAGCCAGTACTTCCGCCCGTCCAGCGTCTCCTGCCGGGTCACCGCCCGGGCGCCGATCCGCTCCGGAGGAGCGGCGTCGAGCGCCGCGACGAGGGCCCGTCCTCGATCCGGGGAGAGCGTGTAGTCACGCCGCCGGTAGGCCGCCGCGCCCGCCTCGGCTTCCAGATCCCGCAGGAGCGCGTCGAGGGTGCCGCCCGAGGCCACGACCGCTTCCAGGACGAGCAGTGCCGACAGGAGACCGTCACGCTCGGGCAGATGGTCTCGGAAGCCCATTCCGCCCGATTCCTCACCACCGATCAGGATATCACGGGTCCGCATGAGGCCGGCGATGTGCTTGAACCCGATGGGCGTGACGTGCAGCGTGAGCCCGAGCCGCGCGCACAGCCGGTCGACTTGGATGCCCATGGCGAAGCCCTTCGCGACCTCGCCACGCCACCCGCGGACCCGGACGAGATGGCGCACCAGGAGCGTGAGGACCTCGTGCGGGGTGACGTAGCGCCCCTCTCCCGTCACGGCGCCGAGCCGGTCACCGTCCCCGTCCATGGCCAGGCCGAGGTCGGCCTCGCTCGCCCGCACCTCGGCGGAGAGCTCGTCCAGGTGCGGCGGGATCGGCTCGGGATGGAGCCCGCCGAACAGCGGGTCGGGCGCGCCGTGAATGATCCGGACCTCGCCCCACTCGGCCGGCACGAGCGCCTTGATGAGCCCATCCGTCGCGCCGTGGAGGGCGTCCGCCACGATACGGAGCGGCCGGGCGGGCGGGCGCGCGACGGCGACGCGGCTCCGCAGGCTCTGGAGGTAGTCGGGGAGAAGGTCGACCGTCTCGACGCGCTCGCCGCCGGTGGCCGGCAGCCGGCGAGGCGAGGTCCGGCCGAGGGCCGCCTCCACGCGTGCCGTGAACTCCGGCGTGGCGGAGCCGCCGAACGAGCCCTTGAGCTTGATCCCGTTGAAGCGCGCCGGATTGTGGCTCGCGGTCACGACGAGGCCGCCGGCCGCGCTCCGGGCGATCACGCTGTAGGAGACGACGGGCGTCGGCACCGGCCGATCGGCCAGGAGGACCCGCCAGCCGTTGGCGGCGAGGATGTCCGCGGCGAGGTGCGCGACGGGGCGCGAGTTGAAGCGGGTGTCGTAGCCCACCACGAGCGGGCTCCCCTGCCCGCCGGCCTCCTCCGCCCACGCGGCGGCGGCGGCCTGGACAACCGTCGCGGCGTTCGCCTCGGTGAAGTCGTCCGCGATGACGCCCCGCCACCCGTCCGTGCCGAACCGGATCGGGGTCAGACTTCGCCGTTCGGACATTTCACCGGCGCGCCGCGCTTACACGCGCGAGACTGGCCCCCGGCCGCAGCCGGATGGCGAGGTCGAATCGTCCCGAAGGCAAAGTCTGACCCCGCTCAGTCGCCGGCGAGGCGGGAGTAGTCCCCGAGGCGCGTGCCGTCGCCCAGGACGGCGCCGGGCGTGACGCGGGCGTGGGCGCCGATCGACACGGCGCGCCCGACGAGGCATCCCGTCAGGTGGGCCGCCGCGCCGACTTCGACGTCCTCCCACAGGACCGCCGTGTCGATCTGGGCCCCGGCCCCGATGCGGCAGCCGGCGCCGAGGACGGTGCCCGGCCCGACGACCGCGCCCGCCTCGACCCGACAATCGGAGCCGATCGCCACCGGCCCCCGGAGTCTCGCCGAGGGCGCCACGGTCGTCGTCGGATGGACCCAGCCCTCGGGCCCCGCTCGCCCCGGCGGCGCCACGTGAGCCTGGAGACGCCGCGCCAGGAGATCCTGTTGCGCCTGGAAGTACTTCACCGGCGTGCCGATGTCGAGCCAGTACCCCGGCGACACGAAGCCGTAGAAGGCGGCGCGACGCTCGAGCAGCAACGGAAAGAACTCGCGCTCGATCGAGCACGGCTCGCCCTTGGGGATCCACTCGAGGAGCTCCCGCTCGAGGATGTAGACGCCGGCGTTGACGGTGTTCGTCGTGACCTCCTCCCAGCCGGGCTTCTCCAGGAAGCGGTGGACGCGACCGTCGGGCTCGAGCTCGACGAGCCCGTACGCGGTGGGATTCTCGACGGGCGTGAGGTAGATCGTCGCGGCCGCGCCGCGGGCCTCGTGCATCCGGAGCATGGCCGTCAGGTCGAGATCGGTGAGCACGTCGCCGTTCAGGACGACGACGCGGCCGTCGACGAGGTCAGCGGCGTTCCGCACGCCGCCCGCCGTTCCCAGCGGCTCCGCCTCGACGACGTCCCGCAGCCGGACGTCCCCGAGGCGCTCCCGCGCCATGATTGCCCGGATCGCCTCGGCCCGGTGGGAGACGGACAGGATCACGTCGCGCACGCCGTGAACGCCGAGGAGGGCGAGCTGGTAGGACAGGAAGGGCACGTTCAGCAACGGGACCACTGGCTTGGGCCGCTCGAGGGTCAGGGGCCGGAGCCGGGTGCCCAGGCCCCCGGCCAGGATGACGGCCTGGACGGTCACGGGCGGCGCCCGCCCGTCAGGCGCGGCCCGAGCCTGACGGGGCCCAGTCGGCCGCCTCGCTGATCAGCATCACGGGGATGTCGTCGCGGATCGGATAGGCCTTCCGGCACGCGGGGCAGATGATGCGGCTTTCCTCGAAGAGGAGATCGCCCTTGCACGCGGGACAGACCAGGATGGCCTTGAGCTCGTCATCGATCATCGCAGTACCTCCCGGAAGGCTCGCCGGGCCTCTCGGCTACCGGTCGAGTGCTTGACGAAACCACTCGATCGTCTGGCGGAGCCCCTCGTCCACGTCCACCCGCGGCTCCCAACCGAGGAGCGTGCGGGCGCGCGTGATGTCGGGCTGCCGGATCTTGGGGTCGTCGACCGGCAAGGGCTGGAACACGATGGAGCTCGCGCTCCCGGCCAGCCGGGTGACTCGCTTCGCGAGCTCGAGGAGCGTCATCTCCTGCGGGTTGCCGAGGTTGACGGGGTCGTGGACGGTGGACTCCATCAGGCGCCAGATGCCGTCGACGAGATCGGACACGTACGTGAAGGACCGCGTCTGGGAGCCGTCGCCGTACACGGTGATCGGCTCGCCGCGAAGCGCCTGGCCGATGAAGTTCGGGATGGCCCGGCCGTCGTCCCGCCGCATGCGCGGTCCGAACGTGTTGAAGATCCGGACGATGCGCGTGTCGAGCCCGTGATAGCGATGGTAGGCCATCGTCATCGCCTCGGCGAAGCGCTTGGCCTCGTCGTACACGCCGCGCGGGCCCACCGGATTCACGTTGCCCCAGTAGTCCTCTCGCTGCGGGTGGACGAGCGGGTCGCCGTACACCTCCGAGGTCGACGCGAGGAGGAACCGGGCGCGCTTGGCCTTGGCGAGCCCGAGTGCCTTGTGGGTCCCGAGCGCTCCCACCTTGAGGGTCGGGATCGGCAGCTGCTGGTAGTCCACGGGGCTCGCCGGGCTCGCGAAGTGCAGCACGTAGTCGACCGGGCCGGCCACGTAGATGTAGTTCGTGACGTCGAGCTTGATGAAGCTGAAGCGGTCGGAGCGCAGGCGGTCGATGTTGTCGCTGGAGCCGGTGGACAGGTTGTCGAGGCAGAGCACCTCGGCGCCCTTTCCGAGGAGGAACTCGCACAGGTGGGAGCCGATGAACCCCGCTCCCCCGGTCACCAGGACGCGCATGGGCTAGGGCTGAGGCCCGTCGTAGCCTTCGATGACGATGAGGTCGGCGGTGGAGACGTCCTTGCGCAGCGTGATCGCGCGCTGGTACTCGGGCGACTTCCAGCAATCGATCGCCGCCTGGTAGGACGGAAACTCGACCACGGCGTTGCGAGCGCGGCTCCCGCCCTCGACGCCCTCGAAGCGGCCGCCGCGCACGAGGAAACGCGCGCCGTGCTTCCGGAGCGGCTCGGCATTGGCCGCGACGTAGTCCTTGTACTTCTCCGGGTCCGAGATGTCGATGCGAACGATCCAGTATCCCTTGGCCATGGACCCTCTTCAGGCCGGAAAGACCGGCTTCCGCCCGATCGAGTGATACTCGAACCCCAGGCGGCGCATCCGCTCGGGCTCGTAGATGTTCCGCCCGTCGAACACGAGCGGGCGCCGCATCAGCTGACGGAGGCGTTCGAGGCTCAGGAGCTTGAACTCGTTCCATTCCGTCACGACGACCACGGCGTCGGCGCCCTCCGCGGCGTCGTAGGAGGACTGGCAGTACTCGACGGCCGCCGGGAGGGTGCGGCGGGCGTTGTCCATGGCCACCGGGTCGTACACCCGCACGTGCGCCCCGGCCTCGACGAGGCGGGCGGCCAGCTCGACGCTCCTGGCCTCGCGCATGTCGTCGGTCTTGGGCTTGAAGGCCAGCCCCAGCACTGCGATCACCCGGCCCTCCAGGGGGTCGAGGACCTTCCGGATGAGCGCGACGAGCCGCGGCACCCGGTCGCGGTTGACGTCGACCACGGCGCGGAGGGTGCGGAGCTCGTAGCCGAGCGCGGCGGCGGTCTGGATGAGGGCGTCGGTGTCCTTCGGGAAGCACGAGCCCCCGTACCCCAGACCGGCGTTCAGGAACGCGGCGCCGATCCGCGGGTCGAGCCCCATGCCCTTCATGACCTGGGTGACGTCGCCGCCGGCGAGCTCGCACAGGTTGGCGATCTCGTTGATGAACGAGATCTTCGTGGCCAGGAAGGCGTTGGACGCGTACTTGATGATCTCGGCCGAGTAGACGTCGGTGATGATCATCGGCCGCTCGAGCGGGGCGTACAGCTCGAGCAGCGTCATCGCCACCTGCTGGTTGGGGGCGCCGACCACGATCCGATCGGGGCGGAGCGTGTCTTCGATCGCCGACCCCTCGCGCAGGAACTCCGGGTTGGAGACGACGTCGAAGCTGATCGGCCGGGGCCGCGTGCGCTCGATGATCGTGCGCACCAGGTCGCCGGTGCCCACCGGCACCGTGGACTTGTTCACGATGACCTTGTAGCGGTCGAGCGCCTGCGCGATCCCGCGGGCGACCTCCTCGACGGCGGAGAGGTCGGACTCGCCGGTCGCCTTCGGCGGGGTGCCCACCGCGATGAAGACGATGTCCGAGTGGCGCACGGCGTCGGCCAGGTCGGTCGTGAACTCGAGCCGGCCGTCCGCGACGTTGCGGGCGACGAGCTCCTCCAGGCCCGGCTCGTAGATCGGCATGCGCCCGGCCCGGAGCCCCTCGATCTTGGCCGCGTCCTTGTCGACGCAGACGACGTCGTTGCCGAGGTCGGCGAAGACCGCCCCCGTCACGAGCCCGACGTACCCGGTCCCGACCACCGCGACGTTCATGCTGGCCGCCTCTTGCCGGGCAGGGCGCCCGGGGAATGCTCAAGCTTTGTTATGGTACCGAACCCCCTCCAGCGGGGCAAGCAAGAGGGATGCCGGCTGGCGTGTCCCTTCACGGATCCGGGGGTAGGCGCGGCTGAACGGTCGCTCACGTATGGCAATCAAGATGAGCCATGGACTCAGGAGGAGGCTCGCGACAACGAGAGGAAGGATCCTGCGCCGCTGCTCCCTGGCCTTCCTGATCACGAGATACCAGCCGTAGAGGTAGCAGACGGCGATCGCAAGAACAAACAGATCCCAGAGGAGATGCCTCACCTCACCGATCGCTCTCGTCGAGACAGCGGGGGGTCCACACGTGCCACCCCGACGAGCCGGCTCATGCCGCCGCCAGGTGGAGGAGCGTTCGGAGCAACACGTTGGCGCCCCGCTCGAGGGCGGGCCAGTCGGTCCACTCGTCGGGCCGGTGGCTCCGGCCCCCCTGGCTCGGGACGAAGATCATCCCGGCGTCCGTCACCCCCGCCAGGATCTGCGCGTCGTGGCCGGCGCCCGACGGCATGCGCCGCGTGGGGTGCCCGAGGTCCGCGGCCGCCGCCTCGACGGCCGCCTGGATCCGGGGCGACATCGCGACGGGCTCGGCCCGCATGAGGTGCTCCACCTCGAGGACGAGGCCGCGCCGCCGCGCGACCCGCCGCGCGGCCTGGAGCGTGCGGCTCGCCAGGCGCTCGAGCACGACCGGGTCGGCGTCGCGAAGCTCCTGAAGGAGCGCCGCCCGCTCGGGCACGATGTTCGCCACGCCCGGCCGCACGTCGACGACGCCGACCGTCGTGACGGCGCGCCCCTGGCCGCCTCGCACGACCAGCTCGCGGCTCTTCGCCGCGTACTCGGCGGCGGTGAGGAAAGCGTCCTTCCGGCGGTCCATGGGCGTCGTCCCGGCGTGGTCGGGCTGGCCCACGAAGGTCAGGCGGAAGCGGCGGATCCCGACGATCCCCTCGACGACGCCGATCGGCAGGTCCTCGGTCTCGAGCCACGGCCCCTGCTCGATGTGGAGCTCGACGTACGCGGCGATCTCCCGGGCGTCGCGCCGCGCCTCGGGCGCCCGCGCGAGGTCGAAGCCCGCGCGCCGCATCGCCTCGGGCAGCGCGAGCCCGGTCGGGTCGGTGAGCCGCTCGGCCAGCATCCGGTCGAGGCTCCCCGTCAGCGCGCGGGAGCCGAAGAATCCGTAGAACCGCCCCTCCTCGTCAGTGAACGCCGCGACCTCGAGCGCCCGCGACAGCCGGACGCCCGACGCCGCCACCGTGCGCAGGCATTCGAGGCCGGCCAGCACGCCGAGCGCGCCGTCGAGCGGCCCCCCGCGGGGCACGGTGTCGATGTGGGAGCCGGTCATGACCGCCGGCGTGCCCTCGCCCAGCCGGCCGAGCACGTTGCCGGCGGCGTCCACGCGGGCCGTCAGGCCGGCGGCGCGGAGCTGTTCGAGCAGCCACGCGCGCGCCTCCTCGTGAGCGGGACTCCACGCCGGCCGCGAGATCCCACCCGTGGGATCGCGCCCGATCGTCGCCAGCGTCTCGATGTCGCGCCGCAGGCGGCCCAGGTCGATGCGCAGCTCGACCGCGCCCGCCGGACTCCCCGGGCTCCGAGCCGGGCCGGTTGGAGAGCCTTCGGCGTGTGGCGTCATCCGAGCACCTCCTCGTGGGCAGGAGCCCGCTGTGACCGCGGCCTCCCGTCGGGCAAGAAGCAGGCGGAGATCAGCGTCAGCACCGTCGCGCCGACCCCGAGCCAGAACACGAAGCCGATCGCCTCCAGGAGAGCGAGGACGAGATCCGGCGGCAGGTGCTGCGCGCCCGCCTCGAGGCCGGCCAACCGGACGCCGAGCCGCGCCGTCAGGCTCGCGCCCATGACGGCGACGCCGAGCGTCGCGCCGATGTTGCGGAAGAAGAGGACGCCCGAGGTCGCGACTCCTCGCCGCGCGGGCTCGACGGCGGTCTGCACGCCGACGACCAGGGTGATGGACAGGATGCCCATCCCGATCCCGATCACCCCGCCGACGACCATCAGCCCGACCCACTCGACGTCCGGCCGGAGGGCCAGGGGGACGTACCCGAGGGTCATCAGCGCGGCGCCCGCGAGCCCGAGCGCCCGGAAGCCGAGCCGGTTCAGGACCTGCCCCGCACAGAGGCCCCCGAACGACCAGCCCGTGCTCATGGTCATCAGCGAGAGGCCGGCCGTCGTCGCGTCGGTCCCGCGCCCCCACTGGACGAGGAGCGGCACGTGCACGAGCGCCCCGAACATCGCGGCGCCCGAGAAGAACGCCGCGGCGGAGCCCGCGACGAACGGGATCTCTCGGAAGAGGCTTCCGGGCAGGAGCGGGTCCGCCGAGCGCCGCTCGACCCACACGAACGCCGCCAGACCAACGGCGGCGACGGCGAGGGCGCCGAGCCGGACGGCGTCGAGCCCGCCGCGACGGGCCGCGCCGGGCTCGAGCACGGCGAGCATGAGGCCGGTCACGCCCGCGAGGAACGTCAGCGCGCCCGCCAGGTCGAGCGTCCGGCCGGTGATGTGCTCCGCGGTCTCCGCCAGACCGCCGAGCACCAGGCCGATGACCACGGCGCCGAGCGGGAGGTTCAGCAGGAAGACCCAGCGCCAGCTCCAGCTGTCGACGATGATGCCGCCGAGGAGCGGTCCCACGATGCTCGCCACGCCCCACACCGCGGTGATCAGACTCTGCATCTGCCCCCGGCGGGGGCCCGCGAAGAGGTCCCCGAAGATGATGAGCGACAGCGCGAGGATGCCGCCCCCGCCCACGCCCTGGACGCCGCGCCCGGCCACCAGGACCGGCATGCTGGTGGCGACCCCGGCCATGAGGGAGCCCGCGCAGAAGACGATGATGGCAGCGACGAAGGGCCCGCGGCGCCCGACCCGGTCCGACAGGCTGCCGAACACGGGCATCACCACCGTGGAAGCCAGCATGTAGATGGAGAAGACCCAGGGATAGAGGTGGGCGGCGCCGAGGGCGGCGATCACCGTGGGCATGGCCGTCCCGACGATCGTCGCGTCCAGCGCGGCGAGGAGGACGCCGAGCTGCACGGCGAGGACGACCGGCCAGACGCGGCGGCGCGGGGCCACGGTCAGACGATCGGCCAGCGGGAGCGCGGCAGCGAGACGCCGGTCCGGGCCAGGAGCCGCTCGCCGATCTCCTGGACGCGCGCGAAGAGCCGCTCCTCGTCCACGAAGGACTGGCGATAGCCGTCCACCACGACGCGGCCGTCCACCACCACCGTGTGCACGCTGCGGCCGTCGGCGTTGTAGACGAGGTTGTTGACCGGGTTGAAGAGGGCCTGCCACTCCGGCCTCTGGGTGTCGAACAGCACGAGGTCGGCACGCTTGCCCGGCTCGATCGAACCGAGCTCGTGACCCAGCCCGAGCGCCTGCGCGCCGGTGAGCGTCGCCATCTCGAGCGCTTGCTCGGCGGGGATCTGGCGCATGTCCCGGCGGGCGTCCTTGTACTGGATGGCCGCCATGTTCATGGTCCGCACCATGTCGAGATGGTTCGAGTTGTTGGGCGAGTCCGAGCCCAGCGCGACCCGCACGCCCCGCTGGAGCAGCTCCGGCATCCGGCCCTCTCCGGCGATCCCCCGGGCACCCTTGGCGGCGGTGACGGGGCACATCGCCACCGCGGCGCCGCTCCGCGCGAGGCACTCGATCTCGGCCTCGTCGAGGCCCAGCACGTGGGCCAGGAGGACGTTCGGGCCGAGGACGCCGCTCGACTCGAGGTGCTCGGTCGGGCGGAGCCCGTGGCGCGCGAGAGACTCCCGCCGCGCCGCGTCGCCGCTGCCGTGGTGGAGCGTCAGACCGGTCCCGTGCTCGTCGGCCACCCGCTTCACGCCGCGCAGGAGCTCCGCGCTGCACGTCTCCGGCGAGAACGGCATCGCCCACGCCCGGAGGCGGCCGTGGAGCCGGCCGTCCCACTTCCGGACGAAGGACGCCGTGCGCGCGATCGCCTCCTCGGTGCCGTAGCGCGGCAGGGGGAACGGCGCCTCCCGGTCCGAGACGCACTCGCCGAGGATCACGCGGATCCCGGCGTCCTCGTACGCCTGGAGGCACGCGTCCGGGAACTTGGTGCTGCCGGGGTCGACGAAGCACGCCGTGCCGTTGCGGAGGAGCTCCACGAGGCCGAGCAGCGTCGTGTGGTACTCCTCCTCCTCCGTCATCGCCATCTGGAGCCGGAACACGTAGGGCAGCGGGCTCCCCACGTCGTCCAGGAAGATGCCCCGCACGGCGTGGGCGTAGCTCACGTGCATGTGGCCGTTGACGAAGCCGGGGGTCACCAGGAGGTGGCGGGCGTCGATCGTGCGGTCGGCCGGGGCGGCCGCCAGCTCGGCCGCCTTGCCGACCCGGCTGATCCGCTCGCCGTCGACGAGGATCGTGCCGTCCTGGATGATCCGCCGCCCGCCGTCGACGGTGATGACGTAGCGGGCGTGCTCGATCTTGAGCGTCCGGGCTCGCATGGGCCGGCGGGCTCCTTCCGGTGCGCGATCTACCAGCTCGTGGCCGGCCGGCGGCCGACTACTGCCCGCCGTGGCCGACCGCGGCCAACCGTTGCCAACCGTTGCCAACCGTTGGAGGATGGCATCCGCGCTGCGCCGGCGCAAGCTGCCGGGCGCCTCCGGAGCGGGTCCGCGGCGGGTCGGAGCCCCCGGCGCGTTCGTCGCAGCCGGCGGGCCGGGTACTATATACTGGCGTCGCTCGATTCCAGGCCGCGGAGGATCGATGGACTTCAGCCTCACTCCCGAGCAGGAGACATTTCGCGCCGAGGTGCGGAGCTGGCTCTCGGGGAACCTCCCCCCGGACTGGGCCTCCCGTCCCGTCGTGAGCGACGTGCCGCGGAGCGAGCTCTACGAGTTCGGCCGCGTCTGGCAGCGCAGGCTCCACGAGGCCGGGCTGCTCGGCCTCACGTGGCCGAAGGAGTACGGGGGGCGCGGGCTCACCTGGATGGAGGAGCTCCTCCTCCACGAGGAGCTGGTCCTCCACCGGGCGCCGCCGCCGCTCAACATCCTCGGCCTCGGCATGGCCGGCCCGACGATCATCGCGTACGGCACGGACGCCCAGAAGCAGCGCCATCTCCAGAAGATCCTCACCTGCGAGGAGATCTGGTGCCAGGGCTACTCCGAGCCGAACGCGGGCTCGGACCTCGCGTCGCTCCAGACCCGGGCCGTGAAGGACGCCGACCACTACGTGGTCAACGGCCAGAAGGTCTGGACGAGCCTCGCGCAGATCGCCGACTGGATGATGCTCCTGGCCCGCACCGACCCGAGCGTCCCGAAGCACAAGGGGCTCACCTACTTTCTCGTCGACATGCACTCCCCGGGAATCACCGTGCGCCCGCTTCGCCAGCTCACCGGCGACGCCGAGTTCAACGAGGTGTTCCTCGAGAACGTCCGCGTGCCCGCGGCGAATATCCTCGGCGCGGAGGGCCAGGGTTGGCAGGTCGGGATCACGACGCTCATGTACGAGCGGCTGGCCCTCGGGTTCGGGCTCCAGGCCCGGTTCGAGATCGCCACCGGCGCGACGCTCGAGCTGGCCCGTCGGATGTCGCGCGAGGGCCGGCCCGCCGCGAAGGACCCCGTGATGCGCCAGCGGCTCGCGCAGCTGGTCATCGACAACGCGGTGTTCAAGTACACCGCCAAGCGCGCGATCACCAAGCTCCTGCGCGGCGAGATGCCGGGCTCCGAGGCGTCGGCCGGGAAGATCTGGTGGTGCGACCGGCACCAGGCGCTGCAGGACCTGGCCCAGGAGCTGCTCGGCTCCTACGGCCAGCTCACCAAGGGCTCGCCCTGGGCCGTCGACCGGGGCAACTGGCACTACACGTTCCTCCGGTCCCGGGCCAACTCGATCGAGGGCGGCACCACGGAGATCCAGCGGAATATCCTGGCCGAGCGCGTCCTCGGCCTGCCGAAGGACTAGCGCGATGGACTTCGGGTTCAGCCAGGAACAGGAGCTCCTTCGTCAGACGGCGCGGAGCTTCCTCGAGAAGGAGTGTCCCTCCGGGTTCGTCCGGCGGATGATGGATGACGAGGCCGGCACGACCGACGAGTTCTGGGCGAAGCTCGCCGAGCTCGGCTGGCTCGGTCTCATCTATCCCGAGGCGCACGGCGGGATGGGGCTCGGGCTCGTCGACCTCACGGTCATCCTCGAGGAGATGGGGCGGGCCGTCATGCCGGGGCCCTTCTTCTCGACGGTGCTCCTCGGCGGGCTCGCGGTCCGCGAGGCCGGCTCGGACGCCCAGAAGGCCGCGTGGCTACCCCGGATCGCCGCCGGCGAGGCCCGGGCGACCCTCGCCCTCCTGGAGGAGAGCGCCCGCTGGGACGCCGCCGGGGTCGAGCTCGCCGCCAAGCCCGGGAAGGGCGGCGGCTTCGTCCTCTCGGGCACGAAGCTCTTCGTGCCCGACGGGCACCGGACGGACCTCCTGGTCGTGGCCGCGCGGACCGCGCGCGCGACGAAGGAAGACCCGGCGCACGGCGTGAGCCTCTTCCTGGTCCCGGCGGACCGGAAGGGTGTCACGACCACCCTCCTGCCGACGATGGACCAGACGCGGAAGCTCGCCGAGGTGTCGCTCCAGCGCGTCGAGGTCGGTGCCGACGCGCTCCTCGGCCCGCTGCACCAGGGGTGGCCGGTGGCGGCGCGCGTGCTCGACCGGGCCACCGTCGCCCTCTGCGCTGAGATGTGCGGCGGCGCGCAGAAGGTCCTCGACCTCTCCACCGAGTACGCGAAGGTCCGGGTCGCCTTCGGGCGGCCGATCGGCGCGTACCAGGCGGTGAAGCACCGGTGCGCGGACATGCTGGTGGGCGTCGAGAACGCGAAGTCCATCACCTACTACGCCGCGTGGGCGGCGGACCAGAACGCGCCCGACGCGAGCCTGGCCGCCTCGATGGCCAAGGCTTTCGTGTCCGACGCCTACCGGAAGGTCGCCGGCGACGGAATCCAGGTCCACGGGGGCATCGGCTTCACCTGGGAGCACGACCTGCACCTCTATTTCAAGCGCGCCAAGGGCTCGGAGGTCACGTTCGGGGACGCGACCCTCCACCGCGAGCGCGTGGCGCGCCTCCTGGAGCTCTAGTCCGGGCCCCGGCCGATGACGCCGCCCGACAAGCTCAGGCGACGGGTCCTCCGGGGGGCCGTCCGGGAGAACGTCGAGACGATCCGCGGGCTCCCGCCGCCGCCGCTCCGCGCCGGCACGCGGCTCCGGCGGGGCGCCATCCAGGCCACTCTCCTCGTCGCCCTCCCGACGCTCGGGCTCCTCGCCTACAACCCCCTGTCCGGGAGCGCGCCCGACCGGGCGGCCGTCCTCGCGACGGCGCCGGCCGTCCTGACCTTCCGGGCGCCGAAGGCGATCGGCCCCGTGACCGCGTCCCTCAGCGTCAGGAAGCTCGTGCTGGACCCCGGCCACGGCGGCAACGACTCCGGCGCTCGCGCGCAGGGGGTGTGGGAGAAGGAGATCACGCTGGAGATCGCCCGGGAGCTGCGGAGCCTCCTCAAGCGCGCGAACTACGAGGTCGCCATGACGCGGGACGCCGACGCGTTCGTCTCGCTCCGGGAGCGGGCCCGGCTGGCCAACGTCGAGCGGGCCGACCTGTTCGTGTCGATCCACGTCAACTCGGTCCCGTCACGGGAGTGCCACGCCGTCGAGACGTACTACCTCGGACCGGCCGACGACCCGCGGGCCGAGCAGCTCGCGGGCAAGGAGAACCACGAGTCGGGCTATCAACTGGCCGATTTCCGCCGGCTCCTCGAGGGCGTGTACGTCAACCTCCGCCAGGCGGAGTCACGGAAGCTCGCCCAGATCGTCCAGCACGAGCTCGTCGACGTCCTGGGCGACACGAACCCCGCGATCCGGGACAAGGGGGTGCGCAGCGCGCCGTTCCTGGTCCTCGTCGCCACGGAGAGCCCCGGCATCCTCGCCGAGGTCTCGTGCCTCTCGAACGACGAGGAGGCCGGCCGGCTCGCCTCGCCGGCCTACCGCCAGCGCATCGCGCGCGCGCTCTTCCAAGGCATCCACGCGTACGCGGACGCTCGCAACCGCGTCGCCACGCTGGGGCAGGCCCCAGGGAGCCAGTAGATGACGAAGAAGACCGATGTCCTCCACGTCGGCATCGATCTGGGCACGTCACGCAGCTCGATCTCCGCCTCGAACGGTGGCCGCCACGTGGTCGAGAGCTATGTCGGGTGGCCGGTGGACATGGTGGCCCGGCGTCTCGTGAAGAAGCCCATCCTCTTCGGCCGGGAGGCTCTCGACAGCCGGCCGATGCTCGACCTCCGCCGCCCCCTCGAGCGCGGCCTGATCAAGGAGGGCTCGGAGCGGGACGAGCTGGCGGTGCGCGAGCTCCTGCGCCACCTCATCTCGCTGGCCGGCGGCCGCGAGGGGCAGCCGATCCGTGCGGTCGTGGGCGTGCCCGCCGAGGCGCTCCGCGTCAGCCGGCAGAATCTCCGGAGCGCCGTCAAGGGCGTCGCCGACGGGCTCATGATCGTGTCGGAGCCCTTCGCGGTGTCCTACGGAATGGACGCCCTCCTCCACACGATGATCGTCGACATCGGGGCGGGGACGACCGACTTCTGCGTCATGCGCGGTCGGTACCCCACCGAGGAGGACCAGCGGACGCTCACGAACGCGGGCGACTCGATCGACGAGCAGCTGATGACGCTCGTCCGGGCGAAGCACCCCGACGCCCAGTTCTCCATCTTCATGGTCCGGGAGTGGAAGGAGAAGTGGAGCTTCGTCGGCGAGCCGCCCGCCCCGGTGACCGTCACCGTCATGAAGGCCGCCAAGGCCACGCCGATCGACATCACCAGCGAGATGCGGCGGGCGTGCGAGAGCGTGGTGGCGCCGATCACCGAGACGATGGCCGACCTCCTGGCGCGGGTGGAGCCCGAGTACCAGGAGCGCGTCCGCCACAACATCATCCTGGCGGGCGGAGGCTCCCAGATCCCGGGCCTGGCCGCCGCCATGGAGAAGGTCCTCGCGGACTACGGCGGCGGCGCCGTGCGCGTGGTGGAGGACCCGGTGTTCGCCGGCTCGAACGGGAGCCTCGCCATCGCGCTCGACGCCTCCGAGGGCGACTGGGAGTCCCTCGCGGGGTAGTCCCTCCGCGACTCCCGTCGCCGGCGGCGGGCCGCGCGAGCTGCGGTACAATCCCCGCGTGCCCGGGCCCGGCGGCATCGACGTCCACGCCCACTTCTTCCCGGAGAGCTTCCTCCGCCTGATCGAGCAGGAGGGCGCGGCGGACGGGGGCCGCATCGACCGGACGCCGCGGGGTCCGGCGATCGTCGTGGGCGGCGCGTCCACCCCGCCGCTCGATCCCACCTACTGGGACCTCGACCTCCGGGTCCGCGCGATGAACCGGCAGGGCGTCGAGGTCCACGCGCTGTCGCTCACGGTGCCGATGACGTACTGGGCGTCTCCCGCGCTCGGCGCGCGGCTCGCTCGCGCCTTTAACGACGCGCTGGTCGAGGCCCACCGCGCCCACCCGGACCGCTTCGTCGGCTGCGCGACGCTCCCGCTCCAGGACCCCGACGCCGCCCTGGTCGAGCTCCGGCGCGCGGCGAGGCTGCCCGGGATCCGCGCGGTCTACGCCGGCACCAACGTCGCGGATCGCGACCTCGACGATCCCGCGCTCTTCCCCGTGCTGGAGGCGTGCCAGACCCTCGGGCTTCCCCTCCTGCTCCACCCGGTCACCGTCATCGGCGGCGGGTCCCGGCGGCTCGCGCCGTTCCACCTCCGCAACACGCTGGGAAATCCCTTCGACACCGCTGTGGCCGCGGCGCACCTCATCTTCGGCGGCGTCCTGGACCGGCTGCCCCGGCTCCAGGTGGGCCTGCCTCACGGCGGCGGGGCGCTACCCTACCTCGCGGGACGGCTCGAGCGCGGCCAGATGGTGCGGCCGGAGGCCCGCGACGCCGCGCAGCGGAAGGTGACCGCCTACCTGCGCCGGTTCACGTACGACACGATCACCCACTCCCCGGGCGCGCTCCGGTTCCTCGTCGAGACCGTGGGGGCCGATCGGGTGATCCTGGGCAGCGACTTCTGCTTCGACATGGGCTACGAGCGCCCGCGCCGGATCGTCGAGCGACTCCGCCTCCGGAAGGCCGACCAGGCCCGCATCCTGCGGGGCAACGCCGCGAAGCTCCTCCGCGTCATCTGACGCCGCCGCGTCGCGGGCAGCGCGAGCGCGCGTGCTACACTCGCCGTCGTGCCCGTCGAGCCTCGGCCCGCGGCCTCCGTTCTCCTGATCCGGCCCGGACGCGCGGCGGCGATCGAGGTCTTCCTCATCCGCCGGGCGCGCGACATGCGCTTCCTCGGCGGCTACTACGCCTTCCCCGGCGGCAAGGTCGATCTGGCCGACCGGAGCCACGACGCGCTCGACCGGACCCGAGGCCTCTCGCCGGAGGCCGCGGCGCGCGCGATCGGCGATCCCGACGACGAGGTCCCGGCCCTCGCCTACTGGCTCGCGGGCGTGCGCGAGGTCTTCGAGGAGACGGGCATGCTGCTCGCTCGGGACGACGGGGGGCAGCCCGTCGCGGTGGCCGCGCCGGACGTCGCCCACCGGCTCGAGGGACACCGGCGAGCGCTCGTCGGCGGCGAGCGCTCGTTCACGCAGATCCTGTCCGCCGAAGGCTGGGTCGCCGACCTCGCGCCGCTCGCGTATCTCTCCCACTTCGTGACCCCGCCGGCGAGCCCGATCCGCTTCTCCGCCCGATTCTTCCTCTGCCCCGTCCCGGTCGGCCAGGGGCCGCGGCTCATCGCCGAGGAGGCCTCCGAGGGCTTCTGGGTGGATGCCGCCGAGGCCCACCGGCGCTACCGTGACGGCGAGTGGCCCATGGCCGAGCCGGCGGAGTACGGGACGCAGTACCTCGCCCAGTTCGAGTCCTACGAGGCGGTCTGGCGCCATCACGCCGACGGGCGGCCGAAGTTCCATGGCATCATCGACCGGCTCGACGCAGGGCGCTATTACCTCTTCGACTGGTCGACAGTGGTGCGCCCGGCGTGAGCGTGCCCCGCCCGGCCGCGATCCCGGAGACGGCACGGCTCACGCCCCTCGTCGGGCGCGTCCTCGGGCTGAACCCGGGACTCATGACGGGACCGGGCACCAACACGTACCTCGTCGGCGATCACCGGCCGATCCTCATCGACACGGGCGCGGGTGTCGCCGGCTACATCACGCTCCTGACGGCGTTCCTCCGCGCCGAGGGTCCGGGGGAGGTGTCCCGGGTCCTCCTGACGCACCGGCACGTCGACCACATCGGCGGCATCCCGGACGTGCGGCGCGCGTTCCCCCGTGTCCCCGTCGCGAAGCTGGTGAAGAACGACGCGACGCTCCCGGTCTCGATGGAGTCGCTCGCCGACGGCGCGGTGATCC
The DNA here is from genome assembly GCA_036558225.1 of Candidatus Methylomirabilota bacterium. Classification (GTDB taxonomy): domain Bacteria; phylum Methylomirabilota; class Methylomirabilia; order Rokubacteriales; family DASRDR01; genus DASRDR01. The sequence continues at coordinate 26,496 of DATBGA010000151.1, forward strand.
GGGGCGACGGCGTCACCCTCCACGCGGTCTACACGCCGGGACACGCGTCGGACCACCTCTGCTACTACCTCGAGGAGGAGCGGGCGCTGTTCACCGGCGACCTCATCCTCGGCGGCTCCACGTCGGTGATTCCCCCCGACGACGGCGACCTCGGCGATTACCTGGCGTCGCTCCGGCGAGTCCTCGAGCTGGACGTCCAGCGCATCTACCCGGCGCACGGGGCGGTCCTCGAGCCCGCGCGGCCGGTCATCGAGGGCTACATCGCGCACCGGCTCGAGCGCGACGCGCAGATCCTCTCCGCCGTCGGCGCCGGCGCCGAGACCGTGGCCGACATCGTCGCGCGCGTGTACCGGGAGGTCTCCCCGGCGCTCCACCCGGTCGCGCGCCTGTCCGTCCTCTCGCACCTCCACAAGCTCGAGCGCGAAGGACAGGTCGTCCGCCTGCCCGGCGACCCGCCCCGCTTCCGCTCCGCCTGACCGGCCCGCGCCGGCTGCATCCGTCTCGATCCACCCCGTCCACCACGCTCGACGGTCGTCCGGCCGCCCCGCATCGCGAGGTCGCTCGGTCCCCGGAGCCCAATGCCGCGTGGAATCGAGGCGTCCGGACCTCGGGCGCGAGCTCGCCGCGCCATGGCATCGCGGTTGCTCCAGCGTGGGGCGGAGGTCGCCATGCGAGGTGGGCAGCGCGGGGTCACGCTGATCGAGGTCGTTCTCGTCCTCGTCGTGCTGGGGATCCTCATCGGGGGCGCCGTCCCCACGGTCGGCGCGGCCCTCGAGGGGTACCGGGCCGGCGGTGCGACCGCCGACCTCTACGCCGCGGTCCATCTCACGAAGGCTCGCGCGCGCGCCCGGAGCGTCACCCACGCGCTCGTGCTCGAACCCGACGGGCGGAGCTTCCGGATCGTCGCCGATCCCGGCGGCGACGCGGAGACGGTCGATGGACCGCACCCCCTCGTGGACGGAGCGGTCGCTACCAGCAACGTCACGATCCAGTTCTCGCCGAAGGGCTTCGCGGTGCCCGCGGGGACGATCACGATCCGGAGCGGAGGGGAGACCCGCCGCATCGTGGTCAACATCCTCGGCCGGGCTCGCGTCGCCGCCGGCGAGGACCCGAGCTGAGGAGGTCGATCATGGCCATGACGGACACGCGGCGCGGCCGGAACGGGCGGCAGGACGTCGGAGCAGCGTGGCAGAAGACCGGCTCCAGCGGACCGTTCCTCGCCATCGAGCTCGAGGCCGGCGCGGTGATCGCGGACGCGATCGCGGCGCTCCTGCGCGGGGACGAGCGGCTGAGCTACCTCGCCTTCACCAACGAGAAGAAGCCGGACGGGCGGGACGGCCAGCCCGATCTCCGCCTCGTGCGACCGCTCCGCCGCGGGGGCGACGACGCGGCGTGAGCGCGGGGCCGGGCGACGCCGGACCGGGAAGCCGGCCACGAGGCGAACGCCACGCCGATCGATTGCCTCGCCTGATTGAGCTCGGGTAGGATGGAGGCACGGTGACCCACGAGATGCTGGCCATCGTCCTGGCGGCCGTCGCCGTCCTGATCATCGCGGGCTTCGCGTGGATGGTCTATCTCACCCGGGACATCGGGCGCATGGTGAAGGCCGTGGCGGGCATGGTGTACCAGGAGGCCGAGAAGACCCGCGCGAGCCTGCCCTCGCCCGAGCGCTGACTCCGGCGTCTCGCCGGCGCTGACGCCGCCGGGCCGTCCGCCCGCGGCGGCCCCTCGGGCTTGCGCGCCACGGGGGTTCCGGGATACACGTGATCGGGTCGTGACCCGCCCCCCGCTCGGCGACGTCCGGATCCTGGTCTGGATGTGCGTCCTGATCGCCATCAACCAGCTCGGATTCGGGAGCGTCATCCCCGTGCTCCCGCTCTACGCCCGGTCGTTCGGGGTGTCGCAGGCGGCGATCGGGCTCTCGATCGCGGTGTACGGGCTGGCGCGGTTCCTGGTGGCAGTGCCGGTCGGCCAGCTCTCCGACCGGCTCGGCCGGCGGCCGGCGCTCGCGCTCGGCGGGCTCATCACCGCCGCCGGAAACCTCCTTTGCGCCTACGCGCCCAACTACCCGACCTTCGTGGGCGCCCGGTTCCTGGCCGGCGTGGGGGCGGCGTTCGTCCTGACCGCGGGCCAGATCGTGCTGGCCGACATCACCACGCGGGCCGGGCGCGGCCGTGCGATGGCGATCTACCAGGGCAGCTTCCTGTTCGCGGTCGGCCTCGGCCCCTTGCCCGGGGGCGTGCTGGCCGAGCGGTACGGTCTGCCGACCCCGTTCCTCGCGTACGCGATCACGGGCAGCCTCGCGGCTCTGGTGGCGTGGCTTCGGATTCCCGAGACGATGTCGCTCCGAGGCCGGGAGGCCTCCCCCTCGGCCCCCCCGCCCGTCCCCTTCGGGACGCAGCTGCGCCTCCTCGCCTCCCGGATCGGATTCCTGCTCGCGAGCCTGGTCAGCTTCGCGAGCGCCTTCACCCGGACGGGCGCGATGTTCAACGTCATCCCCGTCCTCGGCCAGGACCGTCTCCGGCTCGCCCCGGACCGGATCGGATTCGCCCTCGCGCTCGGGAGCCTCGCCGGCCTGGGGCTCGCGTATCCGGCGGGCGTGCTGGTGGACCGCTACGGCCGCAAGGCGGTGATCGTGCCGGCAACGCTCCTGACCAGCGTCTCGATGCTCCTGTTCCTGCTGGCCCCGTCCTACGCGTGGTTCGTGGCGGCGTCGCTGGTATGGAGCACCGCCCAGGGGGTCGGCGGCGTCGCCCCGGCGGCCTACGCCGCCGACGTGGCGCCGCCCCGGATGAACGCCGCGGCGATGAGCCTCTACCGGACGCTGGCCGACTCCGGCTACGTGGTCGGGCCGATCGTGCTCGGCTTCGTCACCGACGCCTTCGGCATCGACGCGGCGCTGGCGACCGGCGCGGGGCTCCTGGCCATCGTCGGCGCCCTCTTCGCATGGCGCGCGCCGGAGACTTACCAGCGCGGCGCCTCGGGGTGAGCTCCGGACGGCCTCGATCCCGACGGTCACCGGCTCCGGGTTTCCGCCCGCGGGCCGCGTGACGGGGCCAGCATCATCGCCCGACCCCGGGCACGCGCGACGGGGCGCACCGGTGCGAAGGTTCAGGCCGGCTTCTTCGCGCCGCGCTCCGCCACGGGGTAGCCGGCCGCCTTCCACGCCGCGAAGCCGCCGTCCATCTCCACGACGCGCTCGAGCCCCATCTCCTGGGCCGTGGCGGTCGCGAGCGCCGACCGCCAGGCACCGTTGCAGTAGAAGACGAACTCCTTGCCCGAGCCGAACACGTCCTTGAAGTACGGGCTCTCCGGATCGATCCAGAACTCGAGCATGCCGCGGGGGCAGTGAAAGGCGCCGGGGATCAGGCCCTCCCGCTCGAGCTCTCGGACGTCGCGGAGGTCGACGAAGACCACGTCGTCCCGCCCGTGTCGCGCGCGGGCCTCCTCGAGGCTGACCGTGCGGATCCGTGACTTCGCCTCGTCCACCAGCTGGCGGAATCCCTTCTTGAGCTTCACGCCACCTCCCGTCCCCGCCTAGGCGGGCTCGACCTCGACCCGGCAGGTGTTGTAGGTCGTCGCGCCGGCGGGGGACGAGCGATCCGCGGTCAGCACGTTCGCGCAGCCGCGCGTGTCCCGGCCGTCCGGCCCCGGGGCGAACCACGCGCCCTCCTTGATCGAGACCACGCCCGGCGCGATGCGCGCAGTCACGCGGGCCGGCAGCACGGTGCTCCCGCGATCGTTGAACACCCGCACCCGTCCGCCGTCCGCGATCCCCCGGCGCGCGGCGTCGTCGGGATGGATCCACACGTCCTGCCGGTCGGCGCGCGCGAGGATCGGCTGGTTGTCATGGGTCGAGTGCGTCCGCGCCCGCGACTTCGGCGACACCAGCTCGAGCGGCCAGCGCGAGCCCGCCTCCGGGCTGGGGATCCAGGTCGGAATCGGGGGGATCGGTCCGAGCCCGTACGGGTCCGGTTCGGCGGCGAGCGCCATGGAGTACAGCTCGATCTTCCCCGACGGCGTCGAGAAGGGATGCCGCTCGGGGTTGCGCACCTCGCGCGCGAACGCCACCGCGTCCTCGGGGGCCGGCAGTCGCGCCAGCCCTTGCTCCCGGAAAGCCTCGAAGTCGTCGATGTCGCTGTCCGCGCAGAAGTCGCGCAGCCACTGCTCCTCGGATCGGTCGCCGTAGCCGTCGAGCCCCAGCCGCCGGGCCAGCTCCGCGCAGACGTCGAGGTCGTTCCGGCACTCGCCAACGGGCGCGATGGCCTGGCGCATGAAGATCGCGTAGTGCCCCGCGCCGCTCCACGGCAGGTGGATGTCGTTCCGCTCCCAGAACGTCGTCGCCGGCAGCACGATGTCGGCGTACTGGGCGGTCGGGGTCAGGAAGTGGTCGTGCACCACGACGAACTCGACGCCGGGCCCCGTGAGGGCCGCCACGCTCTTGTTGACGTTGCCGCACTGGTTCACGAGGTCGCCCGCGACCGAATACATGAGCTTGATGTCGGCCGGATAGCCGCCCGCGCGGCCCCGCGTCAGAAGATCGGCGAGGAGCGCCGAGCCGACGCGTGCCCCGGCGGGGTTGGCGCCGGCAGTGAACCGCTTGAGCCGGGCCAGCTTGGCGCCGCCGCTGCACCCGGAATTCCCGCCGGAGACGCCGATGTTGCCCGTGACCGCCGCGAGGCCGTAGGCCGCGCGATGGAACTGCTCGCCGTACGCCGTCCGCCCGGGCGCGAAGCCGCAGTGGATCGCGGCGGGCCGCAGGGTGGCGAACTCGATCGCGAGGCGCCGCAGGGTAGCCGCCGGGACCCCGGTGATCGGGGCCGCCCACTCCGGTGTCTTCGGCACGCCGTCGGCGTCGCCCATCAGGTACGCGCGGTACGAGGTCCCTGTGGGCGCGCCGGCCGGCAGGTGGGTCTCGTCGAACCCGAGGACGAGCCGGTCGAGGAAGGCCTGGTCCTGGAGCCCCTCCGCCACGATGGCCTGCGTCATCGCGATGAGCGCTGCCGCGTCCGTCGACGGCCGGATGAAGACGTGCTCGTCGGCCAGGGCCTGGCTGGTCCGCGCCCGGCGTGGATCCACACAGACGATCCGCGTGCCGTGCTGGCGGGCCCACTTGAGGTACTCGAAGGTCCCCGTGCCGAAGTGCCCGTCGCCCGGGCTCCAGCCCCACATCAGGATCAGACGGGAGCTCGCGTAGTCGACGGGCTCGCGCCCGGCGCTCATGTAGTGGATGGCCGGCCCGTAGGTATGGCGGACGGCGAAGACCTCGGCCTCCGCGGACAGATTCGACCAGAGCTCCGTGCAGCCGCCCAGCAGGTTGAGCAGCCGCCCGACGGTCGCCCGGCTGTGCAGCACCGAGGTGGAGCCCGACCGGGAGGCGTCGAGGATCGCGGCCGCGCCGTAGGTGTCGCGGACGCGCCGGAGCTCCCTCGCCACCGTGTCGAGCGCCTCGTCCCACGAGATGGGCTCCCACTGTCCGGCGCCGCGGACGCCGACCCGCCGGAGCGGACGCGTGAGCCGGTCGGGGTGGTGGACGCGCTCGGCGGCGCCGAAGCCGCGGACGCACGCGTGAAGCGGCGGCAGCTCGGGGGTCCACCGTCGGGGATCGGTCGAGATGCGGACGATCTGGCCGTCGACGACGTGCGCGTTGACGACGCAGCGCCCGCCGCAGTTGTGGCCGCAGGTGCTGGTGACCACGGTCTCGCCGGGGCGGCCGGCCGCCCGCGGCGTCTCGTACATCGTCGGTCGCGTCATCCGGGCCCCCCTCGCCCGGCTGTCAGCCTATCACGCCCGTCGCGCCGGGAATCGGCCCCGCCCCCTCCGGCAACGACAGGTCGCTCACTTCAGTCGGGGATCCAGGACGTCCCGGAGGGCATTCCCGAGCAGGTTCAGCCCGAGCACCGTGACGAGGATCGCGAGCCCGGGGAAGTTGACCAGCCAGGGCGCCCGGGTCAGGTAGACGCGCGCGCTCGTCAGGAGCGCGCCCCACTCGGGGAGCGGCGGCTGCGCCCCGAGCCCCAGGAACGACAGGCCCGCCGACACCAGGAGCGCCTCGGGGAACTGAAGCGTCGCGAGCACGATCAAGGTCGGCGCGACGTTTCGGAGCACGTGGCGCGTGGACACCCGGAGCGGCGCGGCCCCCAGGGCGCGCGCGGCGAGGACGAACTCGCTCGTCCGGAGCGACCGCACGCCGGCGCGGACGACGCGCACGAAGATCGGGACGCGGCGGATCCCGATGGCGATCATCGCGTTCTCGAGGCTCGGGCCGAGCGTGGCGACGATGGCCAGCGCCAGGAGGAACCCGGGAAACGCCAGCATCACGTCGACGAGACTGCCGATCGCGAGATCCACTTTCCGGCCGCCGAGCCCGGCGGCGAGCCCGAGCGCGGTCCCGACGAGTCCGCCGATCGTCAGGCTGATCAGGCCGACGCGGAGGCTGATTCGGCTCCCGTGGATGATCCGGGCCAGGAGGTCGCGCCCGAACTCGTCGGTCCCGAAGACGTGCTCGGCCGAGGGCGAGGGAGCCATGAAGTTCAGGTCAGATCTCCTTGTCTGCGCTGAGTACAGGCGCACGCCGTCGGTCTCGGGCCCTCCCCGGCCAGGCGTTACCAGCCGATGGCGTACGCCGGGATGATCGTCGCGATCTCTCCGCGAGGGTCCGCGCCGCCCATGAGACAGCCCCGGGCCTCGTCCACCACGATGGCGAGCACGAAACCCTCCACCCACTCGGGCCGGAGCTCGAGCCGATGGCCGCGGGCCTGGAGGTCCCGCCGTACGGGATACGGAACCCGCGCCTCGATCCGCACGTGGCCCGGGAGCGCGCCGTGGGGGTAGAAGGTGTTGGGCGCGTGCTGGGTCGACACGCGCGGGGCCTCGAGCGCGTCCTGCACCGGCATGCCGAACACGGCGAGGCTCAGGAATGCCTGGAGGTTCCACTGGTCCTGGTTGTCGCCGCCCATCGTGCCGATCACCATCCGCGGGCGCCCGCGCTCGGTGACGAGCGTCGGCGTGAGCGTGGTCCGGGGCTGCTTCCCGGGCGCGACCGCGTTCGCATGGGCAGGGTCGAGCGAGAACGTCTGGCATCGAGACGAGAGGGGGAAGCCGAGCCCCGGCACGACCGGCGAGGCGCTGAGCCACGCCCCGCTGGCCGTGGCGCTTACCATGTTGCGCTGCCGGTCCACCACATTCACGTGCACCGTGCCGTGACCGGGGGGGCCGGGCACGGGCATGGGACCGTCGAGCAGCGGACGGAGCCGGCGCGGATCGCCCGGCCGCAGATCCAGCGACGCCCGCGCGCGATCGATCAGGGGCCGGCGGATGGCCGCGTACGCCTCGGACAGGAGGGCGTCCAGCGGCACCTCCACGCGCCGAGGATCGCCGTAGTACTGCTCGCGGTCGGCGAACGCGAGCTTCAGCGCCTCGATCACCTGGTGGAGATAGTCGGCCGAGTTGTGGCCGGCGGACCGGAGCGCGGCGGGGTCGAGGAGCGCCAGCGCTTGCAGCAAGAGGGGCCCGTTGGTCCACGACGGGCACTTCCACACCGTGAGGCCGGCGTAGTCCCGGCTGATCGCGGACTCCTCTCGCGCGGCGTACGCCTCGACGTCCGCCTTGTCGAGCACGCCGTCGTGCTCCCGTGCGAAGCGCTCGATGACGCTGGCCGGCTCGCCGCGATAGAAGGCGTCGCGAGCCGCGCTCAGACCGGCAGCCCGGTTGCCGTTGCCGAGCCGCTCCGCGTCGACGAGGAGGTCGAGCGTGTCGGCCAGCGCCGGGTTCGCGAAGAGCGCCCCGACCTCCGGCAGCTCGCCGCCGGGCACGTAGAGCGGCGCGGAGGTCGGCCAGCCGGAGACGCGCTCGAGAAACGCGGCGATGGACAGGTGCTCCCCGGGGCCGCGCAGCCCCGGGTGCATCGGGAAGCCGCGCCGGGCAAGGTCCCGCGCGGCGGCGGCGACCGCCCCGAACGGCCGGGTGCCCCACCGCTCGAGCGCGGTGAGGAGCGCGTGCGGCGTGGCGGGCGCGCTCCACGCCAGTGGATGGTCCGTCGGCATCCCGATGGTCAGGCCGGCGGCGCGGCACCGCTCGAGCGTGAGCCTGCGCGGCGCGACCGTGTGGCCGTTCAACGCGCTGACGCGCCCCGTCGCCGCCTCGTGGACGAGCATGACGACCTCGCCCCCCAGGCTCAGCATGTGCGGGTTCAGGACGCACTCCGCGAGGACTGCGGCGACCGTCGCATCCATGGCATTGCCGCCGTCGCGCAGGACGGCCGCGCCAGCCTCGGCCGACAGGTAGTGCTCGGTGGTGATCAGCCAGTCTCGGGCGAGGAGCGTCGGACGGAACGCCATGTCTGGGTCCTCAGGGATGAGTGGTGACCGGCGGCCAGCGGTCGGCCCATGGGACCGCCGCCTCGACTGCCGCGGCGGCGCGAAGGAGCCGGGCGTCGTCGAGCCGCCGCGCCACCAGCTGCAGCCCCACCGGAAGGCCGGCGGCGGTCCACCCGCCCGGAATCACGATGGCCGGCACCCCGGTGACGTTGAAGGGGTACATGAACGCGATCCAGCCGCGCCAGCCGACGGCACTCAGGCCCCGGGCGCGCCGACGCGGTAGAGGCGGAAGTCGAGGATCGTCCCCCGGTCGGGCGCCCCGGGTATCACCAGGCGCTCGGCGAGCGGGTCGGGCGGCGGCTCGCGGCCGGTCGCCAGCAGCCAGGCCTTCTCGCCTCTCGAGACCGCGAACCCGCGGAACTTCGCGTAGTCGCCGGGGCTCTGCAGCAGGAGGAACGAGTGACCCGCGCCGGCGCGCGCGTAGAGCTGGGGCACCCACCAGAGGTTGGTGGCGACCAGCCGCTCCGGGCGTCCCGCGAAGAAGCGCTCGACGGCGGCGTTGTGGGCTCGCGCCCGATCGAGGAGACGCCAGGAGTAGCCGGTATCGACCCAGCCCAGGACGAGGGCGGCCAGGAGTCCCGCCGCCTCCGAGCGCCGCGCGCCGAGCCGCCGGGTCGCGCGGAGCGCCACCGCGAGCCGCTCAGCCGCGAGGAGGACCAGGGGGACGAGCGTCGGGAGCAGCAGGCGGGGCCCCCAGTGAATGCCCGCGGCCGAGGCGCTCGAGTACGAGAGGGCGGCGCCCAGCAGGAACAGGACGGCGGTCAGCGCGAGGGCGCGCCGGCGCCGTCCGGCCTGCCAGGCGAACCCGACGGCGAGCCCGACGAGGAGGACCGGAGAGAGCGTGACGAGGCTCGCGAAGCGGACCAGCGCGGCGAACGGATCGGGCACGGCCAGGAACTGGCCGCGGACGATCAGCGCGGCGGCGAGGCCGAGCGCGAGCCCTGCCGCAGCCCACCCGCGCTCCCGCCGGGCCGACAGGCCGACCACGCCGAGGATGCCCACCAGCGCGGTCAGCGCCGTCAGCGGCTGACCGGACAGTCCGACCACGAGGGTCCAGGCGGTCTGCCAGCGCGTCGCCCCGCGCATGCTGGCGGCGAGCGACAGGCCCGCGTAGTGCAAGCCCAGGGGGTGCCCCCATTGCCGCATGTTCAGGACGAGGAGCCCCGCCATCGGGATCGCGAGCCCGACAAACAGCGCGGCGGGACGCCGCCAGTCGCGAAAGGCCAGGGCGAACCCGAGCCCGAGGGCGACGGCGTAGAGCGCCAGCTCGGCGCGGAGGAACGCGCCGAGCCCGAGCGCCATCCCCGCCAGGACGAGAAGATCGGCGCGCCGGCGCCGCCACCCCCACAGGAACACGACGAGGGAAACGGTCTGCGCCGCCAGCGCGATCGTGTGCTCCCAGAAGACCCAGTGATAGAACATCCACGGCGAGGCGAGGACGAGGAGCGGCACGAACGGCGCGGCCCGCGGCGCATGGCGCCAGGCGGCGAGGGTCCAGGCGCCCACCGCGACGAGGCCGGCGACCAGCACCACCAGGCGCATCCCGGTCTCTCCGGCGGCTCGATGTGCGAGGGCCGCCAGGCGCGCGAAGGCGTCGGGATAGAGGAACCGGTAGCCGCGGGCCGTGTGCCACAGGTACACCGGGGTGTGCGGGAGGAGCCCGCCGGTCTCCTCGGGGGAAAAATCCAGGCGCACCTCGCTGCTTTGCTCGGGCGAGGCGCGGATGGCCATCGTCTGCAGGTACTTGACGCCCTCGTCATTGATCCAGAAGCCGCCCGCCGGCAGGAGCGACCAGCCCGCGACGGCGATCACCGCGTAGAGGCTCCAGGCCATCACCGAGCGTGCCGCGGTGGCGGCGGCCTGGCCAGCCGGCCGGACCATCAGGATCCCGGACCGTCGCGGCTCCCCGGTACGCGAGTCGGGGGCGCTTGGGGCGGGGGCTGGCGCTCGACCGGAACGGACCCGCTCGGCCCGGCGGTGTTACCCAGCCTAGCGGCGGACGCGCTTCGCGGAGGCCGCGACGAAGCGCTCGAAAAGCCGGCGGGAGGGCGCGTGGCCTGCCCGAGCCAGCTCTTCCGGGTGCCACTGGACGCCGACGAGGAAACTCCACCGCGCGGCGTCGGCCGCCTCGACCCCTTCCACCAGGCCGTCCGGCGCGTGGGCAACGGGGGCAAGCGGCGGCGCCAGCGCCTTGATGCCCTGGTGGTGCATGCTGTTGACCTCGACCGTCTCGACGCCGAGAACGTCCGCCAGGCAGGTGCCGGGCCGCACGGTCACCGGGTGCTGCGGCTCGGTGCGCGGACGGGGCGAGTCGCCCAGGGCCTGGTCGTGGACGAGGGGCGCCGGTCGGTCGGTGGCGAGATCCTGGTACAAGGTCCCGCCCAGGCCGACGTTCAGCACCTGGACGCCACGGCAGATGGCCAGCACCGGAAGGTCGGTCGCGAGCGCCCACTCCAGGAGCTGGAACTCGAGCGCGTCCCGCTCGGGCACGCACTCGACGTTCGGGTGGAGGACCTCCTCGTGGTACCGCTCGGGCGCCACGTCCTCGCCGCCCGTGAGCACCAGGCCGTCGAAGAGCTCGAAGAGCGCGCGGAGCGCGGACCCCCCGTGCGCCGGCGTCACGACCAGCGGAATCCCCCCCGCCTCCTGGATCGCGACGATGTAGGGCTCGTTGAGGAAAGTCCGGCGCGTACCGAGCTTCGTCGGCATCACCGACGTCGTCAGGCCGATCCGGGGCGCTCGCACGGTGGTCACGCTAACACCCCATGGCTCGCCTGTCAAAACACCGATTTGGATTGACCACCGCTCCCGAGTGTGGTGCGATAGCCGGCAGTCCCCGGCGGGGGGCTTCGATACGATGACCACGCGATGACCGTCGACTCTTACCGACCTCCGAGCGAGCGGGGCGGCCACGCCTCGCACCCCGGCGCCGCCGGCGCCCCGCCGGAGACCCTGACCGGCCCGGCCCCCGCTCCGCATGCTCTCCGCCCCGACGCCCTGGGCACGCACCACGTCGCGGCCGCGGGCCATCCCCTGGCGGCCCTCGCGGCACACCGGATCCTCGAGGCGGGAGGCAACGCCGTCGATGCCGGCGTGGCGGCCGGGATCTGCCTCGGCGTGGTCCATTCCGACATCGTGAACTTCGCCGGCGTGGCGCCCATCATGGTCTACGAGGCGCGCCGCCGGGAGGTGACGACGATCTCGGGCCTGGGCGTCTGGCCGAAGGCGGCGACCCTCGAGTACTTCCGCGACCGCTGCGGGGGCGACATGCCCGACGGGCTTCTCCGGACCGTCGTCCCCGCGGCGCCCGACGCTTGGATCACGGCGCTCGAGCGCTTCGGGACCCTCGGCTTCGCGGAGGTCGCCCAGCCGGCGATCGAGCTCGCGCGGGACGGCTTCCCGCTCGGCCGGTTCGTCGCCGGGATCATCCGGGCCAACGCGGAGGCGTACCGGCGGTGGCCGACGTCGGCGCCGATCTACCTGCCGGGCGGCCGCGTCCCGCTGGCCGGCGAGCGCTTCGTCCAGGCCGACCTGGGTCGGACCCTCACGTACCTGGCCGACGAGGACCGGGCCGGCCGCGGGGCCGGCCGGGCCGCCGGCCTCGCGGCCGCGCGCGACGCCTTCTACCGGGGCGACGTCGCGGCCGCCATCGTCCGTTACCACGAGGCGGAGGGCGGACTCCTCACCCGCGAGGATCTCGCCGGGTTCCGGGTCGGCATCGAGCCCCCCGAGCGCGCCCGCCTCGGGTCCCGCGAGGTGCTCACCTGCGGGTTCTGGTGCCAGGGCCCGGCGTTCCTCCAGATGCTCCAGATCCTCGACGGGATCGACCTCGCCGCGCTCGGCCACAACTCGCCGGAGTACGTCCACACGGTCACCGAGGCGATGAAGCTCGCCTTCGCGGACCGCGAGGCGTTCTACGGAGACCCGCGCCACGTGGCGGTGCCCGGGCCCGGCCTCCTCGATCCCGCCTACGCGGCCGGACGGCGCGGGCTCATCGATCCGGCCCGCGCCTGGCCGGCGATGCCGCCCCCGGGCGCGCCGGCCGGCGCGCCCGGGCGCCCCGGGTCCCGCGCCGCCGCCGCCACTGCGGGCAGCCCGGCCTCCCTCGGCACCTCGTACGTCGCCGTGGTCGACCGCGCGGGCAACGCGTTCTCGGCCACGCCGAGCGACACCTCGACGGACACGCCCATCATTCCCGGGACCGGGCTCGCCGTGTCCTCGCGCGGCTCCCAGGGCTGGCTCGACCCCGGGCACGCGAGCGCCGTCGCGCCGGGCAAGCGTCCGCGTCTCACGCCCAGCCCGGCCCTCATCCTCGGGCCCGGCGGCGAGGTGACGGCATTCGGCACGCCGGGAGGCGACGTTCAGCTCCAGGCGATGCTGCAGGTCTTCCTGAACCTGACCGTCTTCGGGATGAGTCCGCAGCGCGCCATCGAGGCGCCGCGCTTCGCGACCCAGTCGTTCCCCGACTCGTTCTGGCCCCACCGCTACTTCCCGGGCCGCGTCACCCTCGAGGGCCGCCTCCCCGAGGCGACCGCCGAGGCGCTGCGCGCCCGCGGTCACGAGGTGGAGCGCTGGACGGACTGGGAATGGCGGGCGGGCGGCGTGTGCCTGGCGCGCGTGGACGGTGCCGGGATCCGCTGGGGCGCGGCGGACCCGCGCCGCGACGCATACGCGGTGGCCTGGTGAGGCCGGCGGCGAGGACCGACTGGCGCCGCCGGACCCTCCGGGCCACGGCCCCCCGGCCTGTCCGGCGACTGACGCGCGGGGGCCGGATCCTCCTGCTCCTCCTGTCGGTCACCGGCTGCGCGGTCGAGCCGCCCCGACCGGCGCTGCTGCCGCCCGAGGGGCCGCCCCCGGGCGCGGTCGCCCTGGTGCCGCCGCCGATCCTGTCGCGCTTCGGCGAGTGGCGCGGCGAGGGGGGCGCCGCCACCCCGACGCGCCACGCGGGGATCGACATCCGGGCAACGGTGGGGACCCCGGTCCTTGCCGCCGCCGACGGAATTGTGCTCAGGACCGGGACCCAGGCCTATGCCGGGCGCCTCATCGTAGTCGAGCACAACGTCGACCTCGCGACTGCCTACTACCACCTCTCCCAGATCGCGGTCGTCCCCGGTCAATCGGTGCGCCGGGGAGATGTCATCGGCCGGGTCGGGATGACCGGGAACGCGACGGCGCCGCATCTGCACTTCGGCGTGTGCCGGCGTGAGGGCGGGGCCTGCACCGAGCGGATCGACGGGGGCTGGGAGGATCCGACGCGGCACTGGATCGCGGCCAACCCGTGTCTCGTCGCGGGGCAGGCCTACGCGCCCCAGGATCGGCGGCTTTCCTTCCCCGTGCCCTGCCAGGCGGCGCCCGCGGCGAGCCGTCCGATCGAGCGCGCGCCCGGCGCGTAGCCCGGCACGCGCCTTACTCGCGCGCGGACCGCCGCGCCGCGCGCGGTCACACCTCGACGGCGGTGACGACCTTCGTGAAGGTGAGCTCGTCGCCGCGGGCGTCGACCCGCACGGTGTCGCCCGGCTGGATCTCCCCCTCCAGGAGCTTGAGCGCCAGGGGATCCTGCACCCGCCGCTGAAGCGTGCGCTTGAGGGGCCGCGCCCCGAAGACCGGATCGAACCCCTCCTTCGCGAGCAGCGCCTTCGCGCCGTCCGTGAGCTCGAGGCTGATCCGCTTCTCGGCGAGGCGCTTCCGGAGGTGCGCCGCCTGGATGTCCACGACCCGCTTGATCTCGTCGAGTCCCAGCGGCCGGAAGACGATCACCTCGTCGATCCGGTTCAGGAACTCCGGGCGGAGGTGCTGGCGGAGCTCCTCCAGGACGAGCGGGCGCACCTTGTCCGGGTCCGCGACCTCGCGGAAGTGGTGGCTCCCGAGGTTCGAGGTCATGATCACCACGGTGTTCCGGAAGTCGACAGTCCGCCCGTGGCCGTCCGTGAGCCGGCCGTCGTCGAGGAGCTGGAGGAGGGCGTTCCACACGTCGGGATGCGCCTTCTCCACCTCGTCGAACAGCACCACCGAGTACGGGCGCCGGCGCACCGCCTCGGTGAGCTGGCCGCCCTCCTCGAAGCCGACGTAGCCCGGCGGGGCCCCGAGGAGCCGGGCGACCGTGTGCTTCTCCATGTACTCGGACATGTCGATCCGCACCATCGCCCGCTCGTCGTCGAACAGGAACTCGGCGAGCGCCCGCGCGAGCTCCGTCTTGCCGACGCCGGTCGGGCCCAGGAACAGAAACGAGCCGATGGGCCGGTTCGGGTCGGACAGGCCCGAGCGGGCCCGCCGCACGGCGTTCGAGACCGCCCGGATCGCCTCCGGCTGGCCAACCACGCGCCGGGCCAGGCGCTCCTCCATCTGGACGAGCTTCTGCACCTCGCCCTCGAGGAGCCGGGTCACCGGGATGCCCGTCCACTTCGCCACGACCTCGGCGACGTCCTCCTCGTCCACCTCTTCCTTGAGGAGGCGGCCCTGCCCCTGCTGCTCGGCGAGGCGGGCGTTCCCGGCCTCGAGCTCCTGCTGGAGCTGGTGGAGGGTGCCGAACCGGAGCTCGGCCGCCCGGTTGAGGTCGCCGCGCCGCTCGGCGTCGGCCATCGCTGTCCGCGCGGCGTCGATCTCCTCGGCGATCTTTCCGAGGCGCCCGATAGCGTCCTTCTCGCCCTGCCAGCGGGCCTTGAAGGCGGTCGACCGCTCCTTCAGGTCGGCCAGCTCGCGGTCCAGGCGCTCGAGGCGCTCCTTCGACGGCTCGTCGGTCTCCTTGGCGAGCGAGACGCGCTCGATCTCAAGCTGCATGATGCGGCGCTCGATCTCGTCGAGCTCCGCCGGCATGGAGTCGATCTCGATCCGGAGCCGCGAGGCCCCCTCGTCGATGAGGTCGATCGCCTTGTCCGGGAGGAACCGGTCGGCGATGTACCGGTGGGAGAGCACGGCCGCCGCCACCAGGGCGGAGTCCTTGATCCGGACCTTGTGGTGAACCTCGTACTTGTCCTTGAGCCCGCGGAGGATCGCGATCGTGTCCTCGACCGAGGGCTCCTTCACGAAGATGGGCTGGAAGCGCCGCTCGAGCGCCGCGTCCTTCTCGACGTGCTTCCGGTACTCGTCGAGCGTGGTCGCCCCCACGCAGCGCAGCTCCCCGCGCGCGAGCGCCGGCTTCAGCATGTTCGACGCGTCCATCGCACCCTCGGCGCCGCCGGCGCCGACCAGCGTGTGGAGCTCGTCGATGAAGCAGATGATCTCGCCGCCCGCCTCGCTGATCTCGCGGAGCAGGGCCTTCAGGCGATCCTCGAACTCGCCGCGGTACTTCGTCCCGGCGATGAGGGCGCCGAGGTCGAGGGCCACCAGGCGCTTGCCCTTGAGCCCCTCGGGCACGTCCCCTGCGACGATGCGCTGGGCCAGGCCCTCGACGATGGCCGTCTTGCCCACCCCGGGCTCGCCGATCAGGACGGGGTTGTTCTTCGTCCGCCGCGAGAGCACCTGGACGACCCGGCGGATCTCGTCGTCGCGGCCGATCACCGGGTCGAGCTTGCCCTTCCGGGCGAGCTCCGTCAGGTCGCGGCTGTAGCGCTCGAGCGCCTGGTACTTAGCCTCGGGGTTCTGGTCGCTGACACGCTGGGAGCCGCGGACGTCGACGAGCGCCCGGTAGAGCCCGTCCTTCGTGACGCCCGACTGCCGGAGGATGCGCCCGGCGGCGCCGTCAGCCTCCTGGGCGATCGCGACCAGGAGGTGCTCGGTGGAGCAGTAGTCGTCCTTGAGCCGCTCCATCTCGGCCCAGGCGGCGTCGAAGACGGCCTTGAGCCGGGGGCCCATGTACTGGCCGCTCCCGCCGCTGACCTTCGGGAGGCGGCGGATCTGCGCCTGGACGTCCCGGCGGATCGCGTCCGGATGGGCGCCGAGCTTCGCCAGGAGCGCGCCGACGACCCCGTCCTCCTGCTCGATGAGCGCCAGGAGCATGTGCTCGGGCTCGATCTGCTGATGCCCCCCCTGATCCGCCAGTCCCTGGGCGGCCTGGACGGCCTCCTGAGCCTTGACGGTGAGCTTGTCGAAGCGAAACGGCGCCATGGGTCCTCCTGACCTCCGGTAGACAACAGTCCCGCCCCGGTCGCCGTGCGGGATCACTTTCGAGTCTAGCAGCCTGCCGGACGCTGTCAAAAAGCCGTCGGCTCATGGACACGCCCGTGGAGCGTCGGGCGCGCCGGCGACGTCGGCGGACGGCGTTCCAGCTAGACGGGCTCGCGGGGAGGCGTCGGGCGCAGGCTCCGGAGCTCCTCGAAGAGAGCCTGCTCCCGGGCCGAGAGGCCCGTGGGGGCCACGACCCGCACCCGGACGTACTGGTCGCCCTTGCCCCCCTTCAGGTGAGGGACCCCGTAGCCCGGCAGGCGGAACGTCCGCCCGCTGCTGGTCTCGGGCGGGATCTTCATCGAGACCTTGCCCCGGAGCGTGGGCACCTCGATCTCCGCGCCGAGCGCGGCCTCCCAGACGGCGATCGGCAGCTCGACGTGGAGGTCGTCCTCGCGGCGCTCGAAGAGCGGGTGCGGTGTGACGCGGACTCGCAGGTAGAGGTCGCCGCGGGTCCCGCCTCCCGTGCCGGCGCCGCCCTCCCCGGCCGCGCGGACTCGCGAGCCGTCGCGGACGCCGGCGGGGATCTTCACCTCCACTCGATTGGTGCGGGGGACCCGGCCGCTGCCGCCGCACGTGGGGCACGGCGCCTTCCCCTGACGCCCCGTGCCGCCGCAGGTGCCGCAGACCTCCAGCTCTTGGAACTCGATGGGCCGCCGGGTTCCCGCATACGCCTCCTCCAAGCTGATCTCGACCTCCGTCTCGAGATCACCGCCCCGCCGCGCGCGGCCGGAGGGCCGGAAGGATCCCTGATCCTCGAACTCCACGCGCTCGAACGGGCTCCCTCGGCGGCCGCGCGCGCCGAGGTCGCCGAAGATCGTGCGGAAGAACTCGGAGAAGTCGCCGAGGTCGCCCGACTGGTCGACGTGGACGCGGAAGCCGCCCGGGCCGGGGCCGCCCGGCTGCCCCCCGAAGCCGCCGGCGCCCGCCTCCGCGTACCGGGCCCAGTCCGGCCCCAGCGTGTCGTAGCGCTGGCGCTTCTCCGGGTCGGAGAGGACCTCGTTGGCCTCGTTGATCTCCTTGAAGCGCTCGGCGGCCGCCTTGTTGCCGGGGTTCTGGTCCGGGTGATGTTTCCGCGCGAGCTTCCGGTAGGCCTGCTTGATCGCCTTGGCGTCCGCGGTCTTCGGGACGCCGAGGATCTGGTAGTAGTCCTTGAAGGTGACGGCCACGAAGGGATTCTAGCAGGTGGGGCGGCGGCCGCTCAGGCGCCGGTGGGGACCGGTTCGCCGGCGAGCAAGCGGCGGAGCTCGTCTCCTTCGAGCGTCTCCCGCACCTTCAGCACCGCGGCGGCGCGGAGCAGGGCGTCCTTCTTGGCGCCGAGGAGGGCGCGCACCCGCTCGTGCGTCTGGTCGACGATGCGCCGGACCTCCTCGTCGATCGCGCGGGCCGTCTCCTCGCTGTACTCCCGCTCGCCCCCCTCCCAGCCTGCGCCGTTCCGGCGGAGGAAGCCTGGACCGCCGTCCCCCCCGAAGGTCAGCGGGCCGAGCCGCTCGGACATCCCGTACCGCATCACCATCGCCCGGGCCAGCGCGGTGGCCCGCTCGAGATCGTTGTGGGCCCCGGTCGAGAGCTCGCCGTACACGAGCTCCTCGGCCGCGTGGCCGCCGAGCATCACCGCGATCCGGTCCTCGAGCTCGCTCCGCCGCAGTATGTAGCGGTCCTCGGTGGGGAGCTGGTAGGTGATGCCGAGCGCCCCCACCCCGCGGGGGATGATCGAGACCTTGTGCACGGGATCGGCATGGGGCACGGAGGACGCCACCAGGGCGTGGCCCATCTCGTGGTGCGCGACGATGTCGCGCTCGGTCTCCGAGAGGACCCGGCTCTTCCGCTCGAGGCCCGCGACCACGCGGTCGATGGCCTCCTCGAGGTCCGATTGCTCGACGGCATCCTTGCCCTTGCGGGCCGCGAGGAGCGCCGCCTCGTTCAGGATGTTCGCGAGGTCGGCACCCGCGAAGCCCGGTGTCCGCGCCGCGATGACCTGGAGGCTCACCTCGGGCGCGAGCCGCACGTGGCGCGCGTGCACTCGCAGGATCGCCTCCCGGCCGCGTACGTCTGGGCGGTCGACGACCACCTGGCGGTCGAAGCGGCCGGCCCGGAGGAGGGCCGCGTCCAGCACCTCGGGCCGGTTCGTCGCCGCCATGATGATGACGCCCTTGGAGGAGTCGAACCCGTCCATCTCGACCAGGAGCTGGTTGAGGGTCTGCTCGCGCTCGTCGTGGCCGCCGACGAAACCGGTCGCGCCGACCCGGCTCTTGCCGATGGCGTCCAGCTCGTCGATGAAGACGATGCACGGCGCCTTCTCCTTGGCCTGCTCGAAGAGGTCCCGCACGCGGGCCGCCCCGACACCGACGAACATCTCGACGAACTCGGAGCCGGACAGGAAGAAGAACGGCACGTCGGCTTCCCCCGCCACCGCGCGCGCGAGGAGCGTCTTGCCGCTGCCGGGCGGCCCGACGATCAGGACGCCCTTGGGGATGCGGCCGCCGAGGCGCTGGTACTTCTGCGGGTTGCGCAGGAAGTCGACAACCTCCACCAGCTCCGCCTTCGCCTCGTCGACGCCCGCGACGTCGGCGAAGGTGGTCTTGAGCTCCTTGCGGTCGTAGATCTTGACCTTGGATCGGCCGAAGGTCAGCGCCTGGGTCGGGCCACCCCCCATGCGCCGCATGAGGAAGATCCAAATGCCCGCCATGACGCCGATCGGCAGCAGCCAGCCGAAGATGAGGTCGCGGACCACCGTGGACTCGATCCGGCCGGAGAACTCGACCTTGCGGGCCTCGAGCTCGCGCAGGAGCGACGCGTCGTCGGCGCCGGGAATCCGCACGACCACGAAGAGCACGCCCGGCGTCGACCCGGTCAGGCGGGTGAGCCACTGCGGCGCCGCGGCGGGCGCGCCGGCGATCGGCTCCTTGAGGACGCCCCGGATCTCCCGCTCGCCGAAGGACACTCGGACGACCCGCCCCTCGCGTACCCACTCCATGAGGCGGCTCATGGGGATCTCCTGGGCCTGGGGCGTGAGGAGCCAGCTCTGCAGGAAGATGAGGACGACGACCGCGACCGCGACGTAGAGCGCGGAGAAACGAGCCTGCTGACGAATGCGGGGCTTCATCCAGGAATTACCGCAGAAAAATGCTATCGGAGGGGGCCACCCCTGTCAAACCGTGGGCCGTCCCGGTCCGGGCGGGCCCACGGTGCCCGTCCCGGGTCAGAGCTTGATCGCGGGCGCGGCCTCGCTGCCGGGCGTCGCCTCGAAGAAGGACCGCTCGGAGAACCCGCGCAGCGAGGCGACGAGACTCCGCGGGAACCGGCGGATCGCGGTGTTGTAGTCGCGCACCGCCTCGTTGTAGCGGCGCCGCTCGACCACGATCCGATTCTCGGTCCCCTCGAGCTGACTCTGGAGTGCCAGGAAGTTCTGGTTCGACTTGAGGTCCGGGTAGCGCTCGACGACCGCGAGGAGCCGACCCAGCGCGCCTCCCAGCTCTGCCTGCGCCGCCTGGAACTTCCGGAGCGCCTCCGGGTCGCGGAGGATCTCGGGCGTGACCTGCATCCCGGCGACGCTCGCGCGGGCGCGGGTGACCTCCTCGAGCACGGTCCGCTCCTGGGCGGCGAAGCCCTTGACGGTCTCCACGAGGTTCGGGATCAGATCGGCCCGCCGCTGGTAGACGTTCTGGACCTGCGCCCACGACTCCCGGACAGTCTGCTCGCGCGCCACGAGGTCGTTGCCGACCGAGACGAACCAGCCGAGGGAGACGATGAGCGCGAGCGCGACGACGGCGACCGCGACGAGCCCGGGCTTCACGCGCGGGAGTATAGCACCGGCATCAGCGGCGCCCGATCGCGAGCGCCACGGCGCCGGCGACCAGGGCGAACCCGGCGACGCCAACGGCCGTGCGAGCGCCGAGGACGTCGGCCACGGCGCCGAGGGTCAGCGGCCCGACGATCATTCCCGAGTCCATCGCGATCCGGTAGACGGCGAAGTAGCCGGGAGACATCGGGGTCCCCACACGGTCGGCCAGCACGATCGCCGGCACCATCCACACGGCGAACCCACCTCCGACGAGCACGAGGCCCAGGACGAAAACGGCCGGATGCAGCCCGGCCGCCAGGACGAGGCCGCCCAGCGCCACCGACGCCGCGCCCGCAAAGAACACGGGTTCCCGGCGGACCCGGTCGATGACGAGGCCGACCCCCAGGAGCCCGGCCAGCTCCGCCGCGTATCCGGCGCTCAGCGCGAGGCCGATCGGGCCCGCGCCGAGCCCGTATCGCGCGTGCCCCAGGAGCGGCGCCAGCGTCGCGAAGAGGCCCGACCACGTCAGCGACAGGCTCAGGCTCGCGGCGTACACGGGCATCAGCCGGCGATGCGCGCCGCGAGCGTCCGAGCGGTCCGAGGCCGCGGCCTCGGCGGCATGCCGGCCGGCCTCGGGCCGGAGCGCGCGGCACGCGACCACGCAGAGAAGGAGCACCGGGCCCGCGCCGATGAACACAGGGCGCCACCCCAGCCGGCCGGCGACCCAGGCCCCCAGCGTGCTCCCGATCGCGAGGCTCAGGATCGCCATCCCCTCGAACAGATTCGTGAGGCGGCCCCGCCACGCGGTCGGCGCGGTCTCGAGGAGCTCGGCGAAGATCGCGAGGAACGCGGCCGAGGCCCCGATCCCCATGACGAGGCGCGCCCCCAGGAAGGCGGGGAAGCCCGGCGCCACCCCGCACGCCACCACGCCCGCCACCAGGAGCACGAGGCCGAGGAAGACCACCCGACGCGTGCCGTGGCGCGCGCGCAGCGCGCTCGCCGGGTAGCTGGTCGCAAGCCGGCCGACCGCGTAGAGCGTGTTGACGAGCCCGGCCTCGAGCGGCGACAGCTGCCACTCGTCGGCCATGAGGGGCAGGAGGGGCGGCACCATCCCGACGGTGAAGGCCGTCAGGATGTCGATGGCGAAGAGCGGCAGGAGCGGCCGCAGCACCGCGCGGAGCGGCGAGGCGGCCAGGTCGCCGAGCGACCCGGGGAAGGTCGCCGCCATCAGTGGCGTACGTCCGGGATCGGAAGGCCGCCGCTCAGGACGGCCGAGCGTCCTGCAT
>DATBGA010000152.1:0-10057 GCA_036558225.1 Candidatus Methylomirabilota bacterium
CGGCGCCCGGCGCGCCTGCCGCGCCACCGGCTCCGGGCCCGCCCGCGCCGGGGCCGCCGGCCTTCGCGACCAACGGGGACCCCACGTTCATCTGGTAGGTGACGAGGGCAAACACGCCCCAGTCCGGTGCGTCGTTGGTGAAGCCCTTGCGGCCGGCCAGGCTGATGATGAAGCCACCGTAGCGGAGCCGCACGCCCGCGTCCATCCCGGCGATCCAGTCGGAGTGCCGGTCCTGCTCATTCCGCCAGTTGGTGTTGGCCGTGCCCTCGGCGACGAGCGAGATGTGCGGCGTGATGACGTACTCGACCCCCAGGCCGGACAGGAACTGATCCTCGACCTGGGCGGCGCCGCGGCCGTTGTACTGATACCCCACGCTGGCGAAGGCGCTGAGCGGCCCGACGATCGTCTTGGTGGCGGCGAGGGCGGCCCCCCCGCTCCACTCGTTGGTGCCGAGACCTTCACTGCGCTCCGCCGTCGGCGCCACCGCGTAGCCGATCACGGAGAGGGCCGGCCGCCAGCCGCTCTCGTCCAGAAATCGGTAGCCGACCCCGAAGCTCAGATCGTCGACGCCGCTTCCGTCGAAGTTCGACTTGTCCGCCTCGTACCAGGTGTAGGGAACTTGCAGCGAGAGCTGGATGCGCTCGGTCAGCGCGTAGCCGACCGCGAGGAAGAGCGTGTTCTGATCGAAGATCCCTTCCTCTTGCTGGCAGACCGACTGCTGGCCGAGATAGCCGAGACCGAACGACAGGTCCCCGCCAGGCAGCGTGTTGGCGCCCGGCACGACGAACCCGGCGGTGCCGTTGATCGGGATGTGCGGAATCGGATCCGCCAGGGGCTTGCCGCCGGGAAGCTGCGCGAGCCCGCCGGCCGGGGAGCGTGAGCCGCAAGAGGAGAACGCCAGCGCCGGTGTCGCGAGAGGGACCGAGGCCAGGACCGCGACGCCGAGAAGAGCCAGCCACCTGCGGTACGTTGTCACGCTCATCGTCCTCCGCTCGTGGACCACGGACCGTCCGCCACGCACGCCGACCCGAGCCCCAGAGGCCCTCGGAGGCCCCGCCCGCACGCTCGGTGCCAGCATATCACCGGACGCGCGGAGGGCGGTAGCCCTCGGCCGGTTCAAGGAGAGACGATGTTGCCGTCGAGCGCGTGGACGAAGCGGCTGACGATGGCGCGTCGCATCGCGGCCGCCTCGAGCGGCCCGACGCGGGCGGCCCAGGCGCTCGCCGAAATCACCGCCTTCGCGGCCGAGCGGTGCCCGCCCGCCGAGCCGAGCTCGCCGAAGGCGGCCTGCACGACGTCCCCGGCCGCGCGGACGTAGCCGACATTGCGGACCGAGATGTGCACCTCGTCGCCCGTCAGCCCGGAGACGACGGACCACTCGATGCCCTTGACCTGCAGGCACAGGTCCGCGAACTGCGGGATGAGGTCGGGGCGACTAACCCGGCCCAGGTGGGCGAAGAGGGCGCTCTCGATGATCGTCCGGTGGACCAGGGCGTCGCCCAGCGCGTCGAGGGCGTCGAGCGGGAGCTCGGGGCGCTCGATGCGGCGCAGGATGTTGTGGTTGGCGAGCCCGTAGAGGTGCGCGAAGGCCGCCATGTCCGCCCGGGTCCCGCCCCGCTCGAGATGCAGCGTGTCGGTCTTGATGCCGTAGAAAAGGGCTGTCGCCACGCGCTCCGTGATCTTCACGTCGGCCGCGCGCAGGTACTCGGTCATGATCGTCGACGTGGCGCCGTACGTCGGACGCACGTCGCGGAACGGCGCGCGCCAGCCCTTCGCCTCCGGGTGGTGGTCGATCACGACCGCGACCTCGGGGAGCGCTTCCTCGCAGAACGCCGGCTGGACGTCCACCATCGCCAGCCCGTCGTAGGCGCGGAGATCCGCCGGGGTGATCTGGTCCACCTCGATCTCCAGGGCCTCCACCATCGCCAGGTTCTCGGGCCGCGTCACCCGACCGAACGACAGAAGCGGGGCGGTCGCCCGGGTGCGTCCGAGCAGCGCGCGGAGCGCCAGGCCGGAGGCCATGGCGTCCGGATCGGGGTCGTCCTGCAGGAGGATCCCGACGCGGTCCTTGCCCGCCAGGAGCCGGCGGATCTGTTCGATGCGGACGCGCAGCAGGGCACGATCCATCTCGGGCCGGAGGACCTCGCGCATCGTGCGCCCGAGCATCACGGTGCTCACGTTCGCGTGGTGCGGGAGGGACGGCGGGCGGGCGCCCTGGTGCACCACGAGCACGGGAGCCTCGGGCGCCACCTCGAGGATCGTCTCCAGAATGCGGACGAGGCTCGGGCCGCGGCGGGCTCGCTCGGGGGCCATGAGCACGACGAGATCGCTGGACGAGAGGTGGGCGCGCCGGTAGACACTCGGGTCGTCCAGCGGGCCGGCCAGCGCGCTGGCGTCCTGTCGGGCGAGCCCGGTGCGCGTCTTCCCGTCGCTCACGAGAAAGACCCAGGCGTCCGAGTTGCCGGGAGTTCCTTCGAAGAGACGGAAGAGGAAGTCGGTCGGACAGACGACGACACGCCGCATGGGCGGACCTTAGTCTACACCCCTCGCCCTGGCTGACCGATCAAGCGCCGTACTTGGTCAGGCGCAGGGCGTGGGCCAGGATGAGCGGCATGAGGTCGTGGGCCGGCAGGGTTCCGAGGCTGCCCGCCACGCAGGCCCGCTCGGAGAAGCGCTCCACGGCATCGGGCAAGGCGTACTGACCGACCAGCGCGACCGGCACCGGGTGCCAGGAATGGGCCCGCAGGACGGCCGGGGTGGCGTGGTCGCCGCTGACGACGAGGACGTCGGGCCCGAGCGCCTCGATCGCCGGAATCGCGGCGTCCAGGCGCTCCAGCGCCGCCACCTTCCCGGCGAAGTCTCCGTCCTCCCCGGCCTTGTCGGTGTCCTTGTAGTGGAGGAAGACGAAGTCGTAGGCGTCCCAGTGGTCCCGGAGCGTCCGCACCTCGTCCGCGAACGTGCTGCCGGTCTTGAGGACGTCCATGCCGACCAGGCGGGCGAGACCGCGGTACATCGGGTACGCGGCGATCGCCGCCGCCCGCAGCCCGTACACGTCCGGGAAGCGCGGGAGGGCCGGCCGCTGGTCGAAGCCCCGCAGGAGCACCATGTTCGCCGGCGCGGCGTCCGCCAGGATGGGTCGGGCCGCCGCGACGAACCGGTTGACGATGTCCGCCGTGCCCTTCGCCTCGGGGGCCTGCGCGTGGACGAGCAGGGGCGGCTGGCCGGTGGCCTGGGGATCCGTCTCGGACAGATGCCCCGACAGCCCGGGCCCGCGCAGCACCAGCACGAACCGGTGCTCCTTCACCGGCTCGACGAGGAGCTCGACGCCCGGCACGCGGATCCGGCGCAGACGATCCACCAGCTCCGCGCACCGCTCGGTCGAGATCCGCCCGGCCCGCCGGTCGGTGATGCGGCCGGCGGCGTCCACCGTGCAGAAGTTCCCCCGCGCCGCGACGTCGCCAGACCGGAGGTCGAAGTCGATTCCCAGGGCTTCGAGAACACCGCGGCCGACCGGGTACCGGAGCGGCTCGTAGCCGAAGAGCCCGAGGTGTCCAGGCCCGCTGCCGGGCGTGATGCCGGGCGCGACGTGGCAAAGCAGGCCGCAGGCGCCCCGCCGCGCAAGGGCGTCGAGATGGGGAATGCGGGCCGTCTCCATCTCGGACAGCCCGGTCCCCGGATCCGGGAAGCCGCCCAGCCCGTCCGCCGAGAGGAGGACGATCTTGGTGGTGCCGGGGATGGCCAAGCTCCGAGTCAGGTCCAGATCCATCGAGACGGGCCTCCTGCGGCTGCAGAGTCTAGCACGGCCGCCCGGCGGGCCGAGCAGGACGACTCCCGGCCGCCCTGACCGGTGATCGCCTCCCCGGCCGTCCGCGGATCAGGTCGCATGCTCCCCGGATCACCATCGCGGTCAGCGCGGTCCGGGCTGCCCGTACCGTCGGAGCGGGTTCATCCATCCGGCTCTGGAGAGGTGCCGGCTTCGTAGACCGTCATGCCCTTCCAACGATCCACGAGAAAGAACTTCAAGTCACGCCACATGACGTCTTGCTCGGGTGACAGGCGTTGACGCCGCTCCGAGATGGTCTTATCCGCCGGGACCAGGGGCTCGGCGCCCCGCCGGTCCAGCACTACCTCGACGCTAGGATCGTTCGCGAAGGTGAGCCGGAGGCCTTGGCGAACGGTCGGCTGATCGTCGGCCACCACGATGAGCCAGCGTCGAGGAGGTCCCACGTTACTCAACGATCTCATCCGCCCGCGCCAGCACTGACGGTGGGATCGTGGAGCCCCAGCCCCCTGCATCAGGGAATGGTCTGCTCTCGTAGATCGCTGGCAGCCCGTGCCGTGCGGCGCGGCCGACGATCTGGCTCCGCGGACGCCGCAACATGACATTGGGACCCACCACCAGTGCTGCCGGATGCTGGCTCACGGCCGCCGAGAATGCGTGATCGATCTCGTCGGGCGCTTGCGCTTCCACGATCTGCAGGATCTTCTCGGTCGCATACGCGACGGAGGAGAGGGCATAGAAGGAGGAGACGGGCGGGGCGAGCGCCTGCTCGAGCCGCTCGTGTCTCGCGTGGGCCGTCGGCTTCGGCGCACCGAGCAGCCGGCGCTTCACCAGGCTGGCCGACATGCATTCCCCCATCGGCGCCTACGAGGTTAGCTGTCGGGTTCGAGCTAGGGGTCGCCCTACCGCGCTGTCCGCGGATTCACCCCGAGAGGTCTGGGTCCCCCGTTCCTCCGGACCAGGAGGATTCGGCGCAACGCGGCTAGAATACGCCCGCCGGCGTACATCGCGCAACATCCGCATCGAGCCGCGGCGGCTTCTGCGGGAGCGTGGCCCGCGCCGATTGCGACGGCCTTCCGCCGCGCGCGGCGCGCCGGGTCGGCCTATCTGACGGGGTCGGCAATCGGGTAGAATCTTTCCAGGCCGGCGACCCGCACCGGGCGGCTCCCCGGTCCCAACCTCCCGACGAACGCGAGGAGCGCCATGCCGAAAGCCACGCCAGGCAGCGAGCCCATCGAGGCCCTCCTGAAGGAAGGCCGCAAGTTTTCACCGCCACGGCCCTTCGCGAAGGCTGCGCGCGTCAAGAGCGCGACGATCTATGCTGAGGCGCGCCGGAACCCCCTCCGGTTCTGGGAGCGCCAGGCCAAGGAGCTCCGGTGGCTCAAGCCCTGGCGGAAGACCCTCGACTGGAAGCTCCCCTACGCGAAGTGGTTCATCGGCGGGAAGCTCAACGTCTCCGACAACTGCCTGGATCGCCACGTCGAGGGCCCGCGCCGCAACAAGGCCGCGATCATCTGGGAGGGCGAGCCGGGCGACAGCCGCGTGCTGACCTACCGGGATCTCTGGCGCGAGGTCAACCGGTTCGCCGCGGCGCTGCGGCGGCACGGTCTCAAGAAGGGCGACACGGTCACGATCTACATGCCGATGATTCCGGAGCTCCCGATCGCGATGCTGGCCTGCGCGCGCATCGGCGCGCCCCACAACGTCGTGTTCGGGGGGTTCGCGCCGGACTCGCTGCGCGACCGGATCAACGACTGCCAGGCCAAGGTCGTGATCACGGCCGACGGCAGCTACCGGCGCGGCGGTCTGGTGCCGCTCAAGAAGAACACCGACGCGGCGCTCAAGGAGTGTCCCCAGGTCCACACGGTCATCGTGTACAAGCGGACCGGCCAGGATATCGGCTGGCAGCAGGACCGGGACGTCTGGTGGGACGAGTTCGTGAAGGGCGCCGACGCCTACGTGAAGCCCGAGCCCATGGACTCCGAGGACATGCTGTACCTGCTCTACACGTCCGGATCCACCGGCAGGCCCAAAGGGATCATCCACACCACGGGGGGGTACCTGACGGGCGTGTCGGCGACCCACCGCCTCATCTTCGACCTCCGCGAGGAGGACGTGTACTGGTGCACGGCTGACATCGGATGGGTCACGGGCCACTCCTACATCGTGTACGGGCCGCTGGCGAACGGCGCGACCACCGTCATGTACGAGGGGACGCCCGACTGGCCGGACAAGGACCGCTTCTGGCGAATCGTCGAGAAGTACGGCGTCACCATCCTCTACACCGCGCCGACGGCCATCCGGACCTTCGTGCGCTGGGGCGACGAGTACCCGAAGCGCTGTGACCTGTCCTCGCTGCGCCTCCTCGGCACCGTCGGTGAGCCGATCAATCCCGAGGCGTGGGTCTGGTACTGGAAGGTGATCGGGGGAGGACGCTGCCCGGTCGTCGACACGTGGTGGCAGACGGAGACCGGCCACATCCTCATCTCGCCCTTGCCGGGGACCACGGTCTGCAAGCCGGGCTCGGCGACGCTGCCGTTCCCGGGCATCGACGCCGAGGTCGTCAACGACAAGGGCGAGCCCGCCCAGGCCGGCTATCTCGTGCTCCGGCGACCGTGGCCGGGCATGCTGCGCGGCATCTACGGCGACCCCGAGCGCTACCAGCGGCAGTACTGGAGCCAGATCCCGGGAGTGTACTTCACCGGGGACGGCTGCAAGCGCGACAAGGACGGGTACTTCTGGCTGCTCGGCCGGATCGACGATGTCATGAACATCTCCGGCCACCGCGTGTCCACGATGGAGGTGGAGTCGGCGCTGGTCGACCACCCGGCGGTCGCCGAGGCGGCGGTCATCGGACGACCGCACGAGATCAAGGGGCAGGCGATCGCCGCCTTCGTCACCATCAAGCACGGCATCCCGCAGAGCGAGGAGCTCAAGGACGAGGTCAAGCAGCACGTCGCGAGGAAGATCGGGGCGCTGGCGCGGCCCGACGACGTGATCTACGCGGCGGAGCTCCCCAAGACGCGGAGCGGCAAGATCATGCGGCGGCTCTTGCGCGACGTGGCCGAGGGGCGCGCCCTCGGCGACACGACCACGCTGGCCGATCCCGCCGTGGTCGCCACGCTCAAGACGCAGTACGAGGACCGCGAGAGCTAGCGAGGGGTCAGGCGAGCTTCCCGACCGGTCGGTGACCGCGTCAAGGGAAGACCCCTACAGGGCGACGAGGTGGCGCTTGTCGGCCCCTCTGATCGCGCTCAGGGTCACCGACGCGTCGAAGGTCACGAACCGCCCACCCCGGTGAACGGCCAGGGCGAGCAGGTAGAGATCCGTTAGCTGGCGCGGCCCATGGATTCGGCTCGCGTCGGCGATCCGCGGCTCCAGCAGGCTGACGTCGTCTGCCCAGAACTCGTGGTGTGGGCTTTGCGCCGCCTCGCGGAGTCGTTCCACGACGGCCCTTACCGGCAGCGCGTTGGGATAGCCGGGGTGCGCCATGACGCGCACGCAGCCGTTCTGGGTAATCGGGCACGACGCCCAGCCGTCCGGGGCGTTTCTTCCGAACCATTCCCGCGCTCGGTCGTGCAGCGAATGATCCGCGTCCAGGAGCGCGATCAGGACGTTGACGTCCAGGAGCGCCCGCGTCAATACGCGTCGTCCTGCCGCAGCTTGTCGATCGACTCGTTCGTCACGATCCCGCCGCGCCTCGGAAACGGGCGAACCCCGTACAGCGCCTTCGGCTCTTTCGCGGCGGGGTGAGCAGGGATGGCTCCGAGCGCCCTGCGGGCGAGCTCAGAGATGATCTTGCCCGTGGTCTTCCTCTCGCGTCGCGCGAGGTCCTTGGCAGCGCGGAGCACGTCGTCGTCGATGTCCAATGTGGTGCGCATGCATCTGATGCTAAAGCATCACATCCAGACCGTCAAGCGGCGGGCCACTCGACGCCCCCGCCCGCCCGCGCGAGCATCGCCGGCGGGATGGCGAGCCCGGCGGACCAGCTCCTTCCGGTTCGGCCCGCGGGATAGGAGGGCGCCTGTCTCCGCATACTCGCGGTCGGTCGCGGCCCGTCTAGCGGCGGCCCTGGGCGAGCTTCGCGCTCTCGGGGAGGCGGCGCAGGGCTCCCATCGCGAGCGTGCCCAGGAAGGGTCCGGGCGCGAGGAGAGCGAAG
Organism: Candidatus Methylomirabilota bacterium; assembly: GCA_036558225.1. Lineage (GTDB taxonomy): Bacteria > Methylomirabilota > Methylomirabilia > Rokubacteriales > DASRDR01 > DASRDR01. The sequence goes on from DATBGA010000152.1 coordinate 7,941, forward strand.
GCCCACGGCCAGCCCCACGCCTCGGCGGCCCGCGGCACGAGCCAGGTCGAGACCAGCGTCAGCAGGAACCCCAGGCTCGTCTGGAGCGACAGCGCGGTCCCGACGTAGGCGGGTGGCGCGAGCTCGGTGATCGACGCCGAGAACTGCGCCGAGTCGGCGACGATCGTGAAGCCCCAGGCCAGGGCGGCCGCGAGCAGAAGCAGAGGGCGGTCGAAGACCAGCCCGATCACGCCCGCGCACGTCCCGCTGCCGATCATCGCGAGCATCGTCGTCGCCGTGCGCCCGATGCGGTCGGCGATCCAGCCGGCCAGGACGCAGCTCATGGCGCCTACCACGAAGACCGCGCCGGTCGCGAGCGATCCCAGACGGGGCGCCGCGGGCACGCCGGCCGCATGGAAGCCCTGGATCAGGTAGAGGCCGATCCAGGCCCACATGGCGTAGAGCTCCCACATGTGGCCGAAGTAGCCGAGGCTCGCCAGGACGACGCCGCGGTTGCGACAGAGCTCCCCGACGCAAGCGGGGTTGAAAGGCGCCCGCGCCTGAACGTGGGGGCCATCCCGGACCAGCGCCGCCAGGACGACGCCGGCTCCGAGCGCCGCGAGCGACGTCCCCGCGATCACCGGGCGCCACGCCAGACCGCCCGCGAAGTTGATCAGGTGCGGGACGGCTCCCCCCAACGTGAGCGCGCCCACCAGGCTGCCGACGGCCAGGCCGCGGTCTGCCACGAACCAGCTCGCGGCGAGCTTCATGGCCGGCGGGTAGGTGCCCGCCATCGCGAGCCCGGTGAGGAACCGGCACGCCAGGACGAGCGGCAGGGACTCGATGACGAGCAGAAGGGCCGCATTGACGAGGGCGCCGCCGACGGCCGTGACGACGAAGAGCCGCCGGGCGCCCACGAAATCGGTGAGAGTGAAGAGCGCGCTGACGACGGTCCCCACGACGAAGCCGAGCGTCACCGCCATCGAGAGCCAGGCCTGCGCGCCGGTCGACATCCAGGCCGTGCGGAGGGCGGGGATGACGGCGGTGGCGGAGAACCACAGCGACAGCGCCCCCAGCTCGGCGAGACAGATCCACCCGAGCATCCGCCAGCGCATGCGCGGACTCTAGGGAGGTCGCCGTTGGCCTGTCAAGGCGCCACGCGGCCCCAGACCGGATAGAATCGAGAGGCGATCCGCCGGCGCCCGGCCCGGCCGCCCCGACAACCGCCGATCGGAGAGGTGACGATGGGCACGATCCCCTCGAGCTTCCTCCCGCCCCGGCCGCTCTGGTCCGAGCGGATCTACACGCTGCCCGAGCATCGGGGCTACCCGGCGCGCCTGAACTCGACCGAGGAGCTGATCGACCGCCACGTCGAGGCCGGCCACGGGGACCGCGTGGCGATCCTCTACGAGGACCAGCGGATCACCTATCGCCAGCTCCAGGCCTCCGTCGGCCGGCTCGGCTCGGCACTGCGGGCGCTGGGCATCGGGGAGGAGGATCGGGTGCTGCTGCGGGCACCCTCGATCCCGCCCGCGCTGGTCGCGAACTTCGCGGTCATCCGGATCGGCGGGGTGATCGTGCCCACGTCGCCCTTGCTCTCGCGGACCGAGCTGGCCCATATCGCCGAGAACACCGAGGCGGTCGCCCTGGTCGTCGCCGCGCCGCTCCTCGACGAGGTCGAGAAGGCGCGGGCGGACCTGGGCCGGGTCCGCCACGTGGTCGTCATCGGCGGGGATCCGGCGGAGATCAAGGCGAAGGGCTACATCCCGTACGCCGAGCTGCTTGCGATGGGAGCCGAGCCCTGCCCCGCGGTCCGCCGCGACCGCCTAGCCGTGTCCGTCCTGCTGTACACCTCGGGGACCACCGGGCTGCCGAAGGGGACGGTCCACGTCATGGAGGAGGCCCTCACGGTGCCGGACGGCTTCGGGAAGCACGGCTGGCGGGTCGAGCCCGGCGACGTGATCGGCGGCCCGGCGCCCCTGTCGCTGGCCGCCGGGTACTCGACGCAGGCCGTCATCCCGTTCCGGTTCGGCGCGGCCGCCTCGCTGCTGCCGCGATTCACGCCGGAGGGGATGTTCGACCAGATCCAGAAGCACCGCATCACGGTCGTCTCGATCCTGCCGACCGCCTACCGGAAG
>DATBGA010000153.1:0-3691 GCA_036558225.1 Candidatus Methylomirabilota bacterium
GTGCGCCTTCAGGTAGTCGATCGCCGTCCACTGTCCGGCGTCGAGGATCATCCGCATGAGCGTCGGCTCGATCCAGTCGGGGCGCTGCCGGGCCCGGTCGTGGTTCCGCGCGGCCACGCTCGCCGAGTAGATGATCTTGTGGAACTCGTACGGATGGCCCCAGTCGACCTTCGCCTCCTCGACGTCGGCGCCCAGCTCCTCGAACCGCCGGGCCGCGCGCGCCGTCAGCTCCGCGACCTCCGGATTCACCGCCGCGAAGCCGAGGTCGACGCTCCAGCCCACCCGCCAGCCGCGCACGTCGCCCTCGCAGGCCGCCAGATAGTTCTCGGGCGGCGCGTCGATCGACAGCGGGTCGCGCGCGTCTGGGCCCGCCAGGACCTGCAGCAGCAACGCCGCGTCGCGCACCGTGCGCGTCATGGGGCCGTTGTGCGAGCGGGCCCCCCAGAGGTCCGCGCTCGGCCAGTAGGGGACCCGCGCGAGCGAGGGCTTGAGGCCGAAGATGCCGCAGAGCGCCGACGGGATGCGAATCGACCCCGAGCCGTCGGACCCGTGGGCCAGGGGGCCGAGGCCGGCCGCGACCGCCGAGCCCGCGCCGCCGGAGGAAGCGCCCGACGTGCGGGCCAGGTTCCACGGGTTCTTGCACGGCGGGCCGATCAGATTGTCGCACATGTCCTTGTAGCCGAACTGGGGCGTGTTGGTCTTCCCGAGGAGGATGCCGCCGGAGCCGCGGAGCCGCGAGGCGACCGCGCCGTCCTCGGCCGGCACGTTGTGTTCGAAGAACTTGGATCCGTACGTCGTCCTGATGCCGGCCGTCGGCTCGAGGTCCTTGATGGAGTAGGGAACGCCGTCGAGGGGGCCCCGCGGCTGGCCGCGCTGGAGCCGCGCCTCGGCCGCGCGGGCCAGCTCGCGCGCGTGGTCGGCCGTGACCGTGAGGTAGGCGTTGAGCTTCGGGTTCAGACGCTCGATCCGGGCGAGCACCGCCTCCGCGACCTCCACCGGCGAGAGCGACTTCGCGCGGTAGAGCCGGCCAAGCTCGAGGGCGGTCGTGAAGCACAGGTCAGTCGCGTTCATCCGGGCCTCCTGGTGATGATCGACGAAGCGCGGACGGTCCGGCCTCGAGACCGTCCGCCCGACCGCGATTCAGGGTAGGTCGGAGCGAGGCGGGTGTCCAGAGGGCCGACCCCGACAGGGGGGGCGCGCGCGGCGCGGGGCCATGTCCGCCGGCTCCCAGCGTGCGATGATCGACGGCGCCGTCAACCAGCTCCGAACGGAGGCCCGAGCCATGCCCGATCCGAAGGTTCCCGTGCTGTGCCCGCCCGATTCGCTCCGCGAGTTCGTCGACGCCGTCGCTCGGCGCATGGGGGCCGACGCCGACGTGGCGGCGGAGCTGGCGCGCCACCTGGTGGGCTCGAATCTCGCCGGGCACGATTCCCACGGCGTGATCCGCGTTCCGCAGTACGTCGGCGACATGGATCGGGGTCTGATCGCTCCCTCGGCCCGCCCGGTCGTCGTGCGGGAGAGCCCGGTCGCCGCCCTCGTCGACGCCCGGCGCGGGTTCGGCCAGCACTCCACGATGTTCGCGCTCGAGTGGGCGATCGGGCGGGCGCGACAGCACGGCGTGGCGATGGTGGCGGTCCGCCACTCCACGCACATCGGCCGGCTCGGCGAGTACGCCGAGCGCACGGCCGCCGAGGGCCTGATCGGCATCGTGACAGTGGGCGCGGTGGGCGCGGGCATCGGCGGCGTCGTACCCTTCGGGGGCCGGACGCGCTTTCTCGGGACCAACCCCTGGGCGCTTTCGGTGCCGGGGCGCCGGCGCCGCTTCATCTTCGACGCCGCGACGTCGACCCTGGCCGAGGGCAAGGTCCGCGTGGCGCGGGCGGCCGGCAAGCCCTTGCCGTCCGACGCCATCGTCGATCCGGACGGACGCCCGACCCGCGACGCCGAAGCCTTCTACGCGGGCGGGGCGCTCCTGCCGCTCGGAGGCACCCTCGCTGGCCATAAGGGCTACGGGCTCGGACTGGCATCGGCGCTGCTCGGCGCGCTCGGGATGATCGGGGACCAGGACCCCACGCTGGTCGGCGCCGCGCCGCCCGAGACGCCCGACACCCGCGGCCGCATCGCGGGCGTGTTCCTCCAGGTCGTGGATCCAGCCGCCTTCGGAGACGCGGCCCGGTACGGCGAGCTCGTCGACGAGGCGCTCGACGCCGCCAAGCGGCAGACTCCCGCCGACGGCGTCACGGAAGTCCTGGTGCCCGGAGAGCCCGAGGAGCGAGCCCGGGCCCGGCGGACCCACGAGGGGATCTCGCTCCCCGCCGCGACCTGGGACGAGCTCGGGAAGGCCGCCTCGCGATTCGGCGTGCCGCTTCCGGCGCACAAGCCCGGCGCCTGAACCCGGACCGGCCCTCGCGAGGGGGGAATGGCCGGGCCGGCGGCCGCGGCCCTCCCTACGCTCCCGGCGCCCGGTAGGCCACCGTCTTCTTCACCGCCTGGTCGACCTCCTCGGGGGTGATGAGGACCGTCGTCTTGAGCCGGACGGCGCCGGTGGCGCCCACAGTCAGGGCGACCGCCGTGGCGCTGACCGAGTCCGGGAGATCGACGATCACGAAGGCGTCGGACTCGCCATAGGCGAAGTAGAAGGCCTCCAGCCGCCCCCCCAGACTCTTGAGCAGGGCCTCGATGGTGGCCCGGCGTTTGGAGCCGCCGTCCTTGACGAGGCCCTTGGCGCCTTCCATGGTGTAGGACGCTTCGAACAGATACTTGGGCATCGCGCTCCTCCCGCGCCCCGACGGGCGCTCTCCCCGGTCCGGATTGCACGGCAGGCGAACATCTTCGTCGCGGCGATAGGACGATAGCCCGAGCCCCCCGGCCCGGCAAGGGCGGCTCGCTGCCGCTTCAGCCCTTCCCGAGGATGAGGATCACGATCCCGGCCAGCATGACGGCGCAGCCGAGCCAGATCTGGCGGATCCGCGCGCCCTCGCCGAACACGAGCCAGCCGATGCCGAGCGCCAGGAGGATCTCGATCTGCTTGACCGCCTCGACGTACGAGCTGACGGTCATGGTGTAGGCCGTCGTGCCGAGCTGGGTCGACAGGGCGGCGAACGCGCCCAGCCCGACGAAGCCGAGCCAGTGCCGGCCCAGTTGGCGGAAGTGCCGGGCGGAGCGGTAGAGCACCCACGGGGTGATCAGCACCGAGCAGAAGAGATAGCCCATGAAGACCGCGTACGTGGGGCTCGAGAGGAGCGCGATCTTCTTGATGAGGACGACCGAGGGCGCGTAGAAGAGGGCCGCCCCGAGCGTATAGCGCTGGCCGGGGTCTCGGACCAGCGAGACGATCGGGGTCCAGAGCGACACGCGCGCCCGGCTCACGTTGATCAGGTAGACGCCGGCCACGCACACGAACACGCCGACGACGCCCAGGAAGGACGGCTGCTCGCCGAGCGCGAGGTAGCCCCACACCACCAGGAGCACGACCGACAGCTTCCAGAGGGCCGTGACGAGCGAGATCTCGGCGACCTTCAGGGCGAGCGCGAGGCACTGAGTCCCGGTGATCTGCGTCACGGCGAAGAGGAAGCAGTACCAGGAGATGCCCGGCTGGCGCGGCGGCAGGCCCTGAACGAGGAGCGGCGCCGCCGCGAACGGCAGGATGAAGGTGAACCGGCCCCAGACGTTGATCGTCTCGTCGAGGGCG
>DATBGA010000154.1:0-9851 GCA_036558225.1 Candidatus Methylomirabilota bacterium
AGGTCTCGGCGCGAGGCGACCCCCCGGAAGCACTCCGAGCTGCGCTCATGCTGACGTGTCCATGTGCTGAATTATGTGCTGAACCGACCCGTTTCCGGGCGACTCCAGGGTATCGAACGAGACGAGTGAGACACGTGTCCGCTCAGCAAGTGTGCGCGTGGCAACACTTGGCACGGAAGTGCGCGAAAACACGCGTGACTGAGGACGCCTTTGCAGACCGTCGCCTTAACCACTTGGCTACGCCGCCGTGCTGATGTGACGCGAGGGTACGCGTCAGCCTTCGAGGCAACGGGCTCGATTCTACCACTTGTGCCGGCGCGGCGCGTGCGCCGCCGGCGCTCGCGCGCCGCGCGGGGCCTCTCGCTACGGGCAGAGAGAGCTAAACGGCGGCACCGCTCCGGGAGCGCACGTCTCGAGTCGCGTCAGGGCAAAGCTCGCGATCGCCCCGCAGGAGATGTCCTTGATGACGTCCCGCTTCGGCGCGAGAAAGTTCGCCTCGTAGGATTTTCGCTGACGAGGCTCGAGGTCCACTCCCTCGATGGCCTCGCCCACTTCCTGGCCCGCTTGATTCACCGCCACGAAGGTCGCCGCCGCGTGGCGCGGGCTATCGGTCAGGTTGCGCATGGTGCCGCGGACCACACACGCGTCCGGTCTCGAACCGACCGCGAGCGTTCCGGACTCTACGACGACCTCCTCGGAGATCGAGCCGAACGGGTTCCTGCCCGTATCGGGGCAGCCGCCGAGACCGAGGGCGAGCGTCAGTAGCGTGGCAAGGCGACCGCCGTGCGCGTGCATGGTCCAGCCCCCTTCGGAAGAGCGGGTTACGGGCCTGACCGCACAGACTCACGGCGGGGGAGCCAGCCTCGGCGGACTCGCCGCCTCGACCTTCTCCCCCGCCGACGCCACGAGACTGGAGCGGGAAACGGGATTTGAACCCGCGACCCCAACCTTGGCAAGGTTGTGCTCTACCCCTGAGCTATTCCCGCTCGACGCCCCGGATTCTAGCAGGGGGCTCGCGGAGGGTCAACGCGAGCGCTCCCGTCCGCGAGCGCCCGTCAGGCCGTCACCGCCTCCGGTGCCGTGCCCGCCTGGCGCAGGAAGCGCGCCGCATCCTCGGGGGGCGTGGGGTTGATGAAAAACCCCGTGCCGAGCTCGAACCCGGCGAGCCGCGTGAGCTTCGGCATGAGCTCGAGGTGCCAGTGGAAGTGCTCGGGTTCCGTCTCCCGGAGCGGCGCCGTGTGGAGGGCGAAGTTGTACGGGGGATCGGCGAACAGACGGCCCAGACGGGCGACCAGCTCCCGGAGCAGCCGGGCAAGGGCATCCACCTCGTCTGGCAGGAGACTCTCGAAGCTCGCACGGTGGGCAGTCGGGAGGACGCACGTCTCGTAGGGGAAGCGCGAGGCGTAGGGCGCGACCGCCACGAACCCCTCCTCCTCCAGGACCAGCCGGGCGCCGTCCCGGCGTTCCTGGCGGACGATGTCGCACCACACGCAGCGCTCCTTCATGCGGAAGTAGCGGAGCGCGCCCTCGAGCTCCTCGGCCACCAGCTCGGGCAGGATCGGGGTCGCGATCAGCTGGGAGTGCGGGTGCTCCAGCGAGGCGCCCGCCGCCACGCCGTGGTTTTTGAAGATCAGGACGTACTCGAGGCGCGGGTCCTTGCGGAGATCGAGAAGACGCTCGCGGTACGCCACCAGGATCTCGCCGACGTGAGCCGTCGAGAGCGTCCCGAGACCCGAGAAGTGGTCGGGGCCCTCGATGACGACCTCGTGGGCCCCCACCCCGTCCATCCGGTCGTAGATCCCCTCTCCGGCCGCGTGGACTTCGCCGTCCCTCTGGAGGGCCGGGAACTTGTTCGGGACCACGCGGACGGTCCAGGGGCCGTCCTCCGAGCCGCCGGAGCGGAACACCTCCGGGGGCGTGCGGTCCTCGTGCCCGGGGCAGAACGGACACCCTTCCGGCCCGCGGGCCGGGATCACCTCGGGCGCGAAGTCGGTCGGCCGCCGCGCGCGCTCGGTGGCGATGATCACCCAGCGCTCGACCACGGGGTCCTTCCGGAGATCAGGCATCGTCCGCTCCCGCGAGGTCGTACGGCTCCTCCTCCGGCCGCGCGGAGCGCGAGAGCAGCGCGAGGAGCGCCTCCCGCGGCGCCTTGCGCTCGAAGAGGACCGCGGCGACCTCCGCGATCACGGGCGTGGCCACACCGGCCCGCCGGGCCAGGGCCAGCCCCGCCTGGGCGGTGCGCACCCCCTCCGCCACCGAGCGCGTGCCGGCCTGCCACTCGGCCAGCGACTCGCCGCGCGCCAGGGCGAGGCCGAGGCGGCGGTTGCGCGAGAGCTCCCCAGTGCACGTGAGGATCAGGTCGCCGAGCCCCGCCAGCCCCGCGAACGTGCGCGCGCGCGCGCCCAGCGCGACGCCGAGGCGTGTGATCTCCGCGAGCCCCCGCGTCAGGAGGGCGGCGCGGGCGTTGTAGCCGAGCTCGAGGCCGTCCGCGATCCCGGTGGCGATCGCCAGCACGTTCTTGAGCGCGCCTCCCAACTCGACGCCGGCCACGTCTGACTGGGTGTAGAGGCGGAACGTCGGCGTGGCGAGCGCGGCCTGGAGCTCTCGCGCGAGCCCGGCATCCGCCGAGGCCAGGACCGCCGCCGTCGGGCGTCCGTGACCGACCTCCTGCGCGAAGGTCGGTCCGGAGAGCACCGCCGTTCGCCGCGCGTGGGACCGCGGCAGCTCCTCGGCCAGGACCTCGGACATCCGTGCGAGACGGACCTCCTCGATCCCCTTCGCCGCGGAGAGCACGCGCGCGCCCGGGGCGAGATGCGCCGCCATCGCGCGGACGACGCTCCGGAAGACGTGGGACGGCACCGCGACCACCACGGTCTCCGCCCCTCCGACGACGGCCGCGAGGTCGCCGTCCGCCTCGATCGCCTCGGGAAGCCGGACCTCGGGCAGGAACCACGCGTTCTCGAGGGATCTCCGGAGGATCTCGAGGAGCTCGGCCTCGAACACCCAGAGGCGTGGCGCGAACCCCGCGCGAACCGCCTGGACGGCCAGGGCGGTGCCCCAGGCGCCCGCCCCGACGACCGCCAGCCGCGCGGTGGTCACCGCGAGCCGCTCGATGTCGGCGGGGGGCTCGTGGCCGGCGCCGGGGCTCGCTCGCCGAAGCGCGCTTCCGCCCCCGCGAGGAGACGCCGGATGTTCTCGTGGTGCCGGGCGACGATGATCACTGCCACCCCGAGGCCGGCCACCGCGAGGGCCACCGGATAGCCGAGGGCGAGGATCGCGAACGGGAGCCCGATCACGGCGCAGATCGACGCCAGGGACACGAACCGGAACGAGGCGATCAGGCTGCCCCAGACAACCGCCGCCGGGATGAGCGCCCACGGGGTGATGCGGAGGAACGCGCCAAGCGCGGTGGCCACGCCCTTCCCGCCCCGGAATCCGAGGAACACGGGCCAGCAGTTGCCGATCACCGCGAGGACCGCCGCCGCGCCGGCCCAGGCCGGTTCGCCGCCCGCGTGGCTCCCGACCCAGGTCGCGAGGTAGCCCTTCGCGATGTCACCGCCGAGGGTCGCGAGGGCCGGCGTCCAGCCCGCCGTGCGGAGGACGTTGGTGGCGCCGATGTTCCCGCTGCCCCGGCGGCGGATGTCGACTCCCAGGATGCGCGCGACCACGTAGCCCACCGGGATGGCGCCGGCCAGATAGGCGCCGAGGAGCCACAAGGCGCTCAGCGCCAGCGATCTTCTCCCCGGACCACGGCGTCGACGTCGGAGGCGCGGTAGAAGCGGACGAAGTAATCGATGCCCGAGAACACGGTCAGCGTGAGCGCCGCCCAGAGCGTGCCGCGCGAGACGTACTCGAAGTCGAGGCCGGTCGGCACGCTGCGCTCGAGGATCAGGAGCGTCACCGCCAGGTACTGGGAGAAGGTCTTGTACTTGGCGAGGTCCGACGCCTCGATCACGAGGCCCTGCGCCGCCGAGACGCTCCGGAGCCCGGTCACCGCGAACTCCCGCCCGATGACGATCACGACCATCCAGGCCTCGACCGTGCCGACCTGGACGAGCGAGATGAGCGCGGCGGAGACGAGGACCTTGTCCGCGACCGGATCGAGCAGCTTCCCGAGGGTGGTGACCTGGCCGCGACGCCGGGCGATCAGCCCGTCGAGCCAGTCGGTCAGGGCCGCGGCAGCGAACAGCACGGCGGCCACGAGCGCGTGCGTGGACTCGTTCGAGATGAGGAAGGCGACGACGAGCGGTACGAGGCAGATGCGCCCGACCGTCAACTGGGTCGGTAGGTTCACGCGTCGCCTCCGGGCGCGCCTGTCACCGCATCATTATGGCGAACGGGCCCGAGGGGGGTCAAGTTCGCGCCATCCGCCACCAGGGCGCCGCGGCGCAGCACCGGGACCACCCCGTGGACGTCCAGGGCCACGCAGAGGGGCAGGTCGGTGCCACGTCCCTGGCCCACCAGGACCTGGGCCCAGGCCGCGTCCACCAGCATCGCGTCGAGGTCGGCCCCGTAGCGCTCCCAGAGGACCCGCGCGGCCCTGGCCGCGTCGCTCAGCGGGCGGCCAGACGGCGCCAGGCGGGAGACCAGCAGCCCGGCGCACACCGCGTCCTCCAAGCAGAAGCGCCCCCGCTCGCCGGCGCACACCAGGAGCACGTCCCCCGGCTCGGCCGCCGCCCAACGGGCGGCCGCGGCGGCGTTGACGAAGCCGGCGACCGCGACCCGGCGCGCGCCGGCCAGGGCGAGGAGAGCCCGCGTGCCGTTCGTCGTGGTGAACACGACCGTGCGCCCCTGGACCCGCTCGGCGGTGTACTCCGCCGGCGAGTTTCCGTGGTCGAACCCCGGAGGCGGCGCCCCGCCTCGCTCGCCCCCGACGAGGACGGGGCCGGCGGCCTCCTGCCGGTCAAAGGCACGGGCCTCGTCAGGGGTGGCGACCGGCACGACGGCGCGGGCCCCGCCGGCGAGCGCCGCGACGATGGTCGTCGAGGCCCGCACCACGTCCAGGACGATCGCGGTCACGCCGGCGAGCGAGATCCCGCGCACCTCCTCGAGCGTGAGCGCGACGTCGATCACGAGGAGCCGGCGGCTCGGTCCTGGTCCCGGAGGGCGCGGATGCGGAGGCGCAGGCCGTTCAGGCGGATGAAGCCCTCGGCGTCCTTCTGGCGGTAGACGGAGTCGGCCTCGAAGGTCACGACGTCCTGGCGATAGAGCGAGCGGGGCGAGCGCCGCCCGGCGACCGTCACGTTGCCCTTGTAGAGCTTGAGCCGCACGCTGCCGGTCACGTCGCGCTGCGCGTGGTCCATGAAGACCTGCAGAGCCTCCCGCTCCGGGGCGTACCAGAAGCCGTAGTAGACCATCTCCGCGTAGCGCGGCACGAGGGAGTCGCGGAGGTGGAGCAGCTCCCGGTCCATCGTGATGGACTCGAGCGCCCGGTGCGCCGCATGGAGGATCGTCCCGCCCGGGGTCTCGTAGACGCCGCGGGACTTCATCCCCACGTAGCGGTTCTCCACCAGGTCGATCCGGCCGACCCCGTTGTCGCCCCCGACGCGATTCAGCCGCTCGAGCAGCGCCACCGGGCCGAGCCGCTTTCCGTCGACCGCCACCGGGGTCCCCGCCTCGAACTCGATCTCGACCTGGGTGGGAACGTCGGGCGCCTCCTCGGGCGAGCGGGTCGAGAGGAACATCTTCTCGGGGGGCTCGGCCCACGGGTCTTCGAGGATGCCGCCCTCGTAGGAGATGTGGAAGAGATTCCGGTCCATCGAGTAGGGCCGCGCCGGCGTCGTCGGGACGGGAATCCCGTGGCGCTCGGCGTAGGTCATGAGGTCCGTGCGCGAGCGGAGGTCCCAGTCCCGCCACGGCGCGACGATGCGGAGGTCCGGGGCCAGGGCGGCGTAGGTGAGCTCGAAGCGCACCTGGTCGTTGCCCTTGCCGGTGGCGCCGTGGGCCACGGCGTCCGCGCCCTCGGCGCGGGCGACCGCCACCTGCCCCTTGGCGATGAGCGGGCGGGCGAAGGACGTGCCCAGGAGGTAGCCGCCCTCGTACGTGGCGTTGGCCCGCAGCACAGGGAACACGAAGTCGCGGACGAACTCTTCCCGGAGGTCGACGATGTGGACCGAGCCCGCGCCCGTCCGGAGGGCCTTCTCGCGGACAGGAATAAGCTCCTCCGCCTGCCCGAGGTCGGCCGTGTAGGCCACGATCTCGGCGCCGTGGGTCTCCTTGAGCCAGGCCAGGATCACAGAGGTGTCGAGCCCCCCCGAGTACGCGAGGACGATCTTCTTGGGTCCGTCCATTCTCGACCCCCCGGCCTAGCCCTTCCCCAGGAGCCGGAGGAGGACCGCCTTCTGCACGTGCAGCCGGTTCTCGGACTGGTCGAGCGCCACGCTCTGCGGCCCGTCGAGCACGGCGTCGGTGATCTCCTCGCCGCGGTGCGCCGGCAGACAGTGCATCACGACCGCCCCGGGCTTCGCGAAGGCGACCACGCGGTCGTTCACCTGGTAGCGCGAGAACGCCTCCAGGCGGCGCTCCCGCTCGGCCTCCTGCCCCATGCTGATCCACGCGTCGGTGTAGATCGCGTCGGCGCCGCGGACGGCCTCCGGGACGTCGCCCGTGACGGTCACGCGGCCGCCCCAGGCCCGCGCGGTCTCGAGGATCCGCGAGTCGGGCTCGTACCCCGGAGGGGCCGCCACGGCCATCTCCATCCCCAGCAGCGCCGCGAGGAGGACGAGGGAGTGACACACGTTGTTGCCGTCGCCGACCCAGGCCAGGCGCAGGCGCCGGAGATCGAGCCCGCGCTCCCACAAGGTGAAGAAGTCGGCTAGTGCCTGGCACGGGTGCTCGAGATCGGAGAGCGCGTTCACGACGGGGATCCCGGCGTGGCGCGCGAGCTCGTCGACCGTCGCCTGCGCGAACGTCCGGGCCGCCACCACGTCCACCCAGCGGCCGAGGTTCCGAGCCACGTCCGGGATCGACTCGCGCCGCCCGAGCCCGATGTCCTGGCCCGCGAGGTACACGGTGGAGCCGCCGAGCTGCGCCATCCCGACCTCGAAGGTGACCCGGGTCCGGAGCGACGGCTTCTCGAAGACGAGCGCCAGCGAGTGCCCCGCGAGCGGGGTCCTCGCCTCGCGCGCCTTGGTCCTCGCCTTCCACTCCGCGGCGAGGCGGAACAGGTCCTCGACGTCCTTGGCCGAGAGGTCCGTGATCGACAGTAGCCGCTTCACGGTTTCGTCTGCCGGAGCGCGTCCCCGACGATCGCCACGGCCCGGTCGGCGTCGTGCTCGTCCACGATGAGGGGAGGCGTCATGCGCAGGACCTTCTCGCCGGCCGTCAGGACCAGGAGACCCCGGTCGCGGCAGGCATCGACGACGGGACCCGCCGGACGGTCGAGGTCCATGCCGATCAGGAGACCCTTGCCGCGGACCTCGCGGATTGCCGGAAGCCCGGTCGCGAGGGCGCGGAGCCGTCCCAGGAGGTGCGTCCCCACCCGGTCGGCGCGCTCGGGGAGCCGGTCCTCGAGCATCGTGGTGAACGTCGCCACCCCGACCGTCGTGGCGAAGGGGTTGCCGCCGAAGGTCGTGCCGTGGGTGCCGGCGACCAGCACGCCGGCGCAGGCCTCTCGCGCGACCATGGCGCCGATCGGCACACCGCTGGCCAGCGCCTTCGCCAGCGTCATCACATCGGGCTCCACGCCCCAGTGCTGATACCCCCAGAGGCGGCCCGTCCGCCCCATGCCGGTCTGGATCTCGTCGAACATGAGGAGGGCGCCCGTCTCGTCGCACAGCCGGCGCAGGACCGCGAGGTATCCGTCAGGCGCGACGTTGACGCCGCCCTCCCCCTGGATCGGCTCGACCAGGATGGCCGCGGTCCGGTTGTCCACCGCCCGCTCGATCGCCTTGACGTCGCCGAAGGGCACGTACTTGAAGCCCGGCACGAGCGGCTCGAAGCCGTGCTGGTACTTCTCGGTGGGCGTGGCCGACAGGGCGCCGAGCGTCCGGCCGTGGAACGCGCCCCGCATCGTGATGATGTCGACCACGTCGGTGGCGCGCGTCTCCTTCGCGTACTTCCGCGCGAGCTTGATCGCCGCCTCGTTGGCCTCCGTGCCCGAGTTGCAGAAGAAGGCGCGGTCCCCGAAGGAGTGGTCGACCAGGAGCTTGGCGAGGTGGATCTGCGACGGGATCTGGTAGAGGTTCGACACCTGGAGCAGCGCGGTCGCCTGCTCGCGGATCGCGCCGACGATCTTCGGGTGGGAGTGGCCCAGCGCGTCCACCGCGATCCCGCCGACGAAGTCGAGGTACTCCTTGCCGTCCGTGTCCCATACCCGCGCACCCTCGCCGCGGACCAGGCAGAGCGGCGCCCGCCCGTAGTTCTGGAAGAGGTACTTGTTCGCCCACTCGAGAAGGGTCTTCGTGTCCTGGCTCATCGAAGCCTCCGGAAGCGGCAATCGCCGCGTGAGTTCGAGGGAAGACGCCAGCGGGGCCGCTCGGCCGGTCTAGCGGGCGGCGGCGGCCCGGTCCACGTCAGGAGCCCCGGCGCAGCGGCGGCGGGCGGAGCCCGGCCGCAACCCGGGGCCTGGCCTCATCCGGAGGGAGGTCGGAAGCATGGCGTAAGCATTGTACCCCAAGGTGCGCGCGGAAGGGACCCGGCATGGCGGGAGGCCGGAGCGCGCCGGTCGACGGCCGATCTCGGGTCCGATCTCTTCCCGGCCGGAGACCTCCAGCCGGCGCGCTCGTCCGCGCCTTGACGGTGCGCCCCGGGCCGACGCAGGATGGCGGCACGGCGCGCGATGCGTCGAGCCTCCCGGGGAGGACACACGATGGCGTACGACCTCATCGTCAAGAACGGCACGATCGTCGACGGATCCGGCCTGTCCCGGTACCGCGCCGACGTCGGGGTCCGCCACGGTCGCATCGTGACCATCGGCCGCATCCGCGAGCGCGCCCGTGAGGAGATCGACGCCGACGGCCAGGTGGTCGCGCCTGGCTTCGTGGACGGGCACACGCACATGGACGCGCAGATCTTTTGGGACCCGCTCGGCACGTCGTCGTGCTGGCATGGCATCACGACGGTCGTGATGGGCAACTGCGGCTTCACCCTCGCGCCCTGCGCGGCCCGCGACAAGCACCTCGTCGTGCGGAATCTCCAGCGGGCCGAGGATATCCCGGGCGAGGCGATGGCGGCCGGGATCGACTGGCGATGGACGACGTTCCCGGAGTTCCTCGACTGCCTCGCGTCTCTGCCCAAGGGAATCAACTACGCCGGCTACATCGGCCACTCGGCGCTGCGCACCTACGTGATGGGCGAGCGTGCGTTCGAGGAGCCCGCGGGCGAGGACGACCTGCGGGCGATGGAGCGGGAGCTCCGCGACGCGATCTGCGCGGGCGCCATCGGCTTCACCACGTCCCGGTCACCGTCCCACGAGACGCCCGAGGGCCGCCCGGTCGCCAGCCGTGTCGCCGCCTGGAACGAGGTCCGCCGGCTGGTCGGCGCCATGGGCGAGATGAACGCGGGCATCTTCGAGCTCGCGGGCGAGGGCGTGGACCGGACCGCCGGCGATCCGGGTCTGCGCGACTATCACGTGCGGCTGCGCGACCTGGCCGTCGAGAGCGGCCGGCCGATCACCTTCGGCGTCTTCAGCCGGCGCGAGGTGCCCGGCGTCTGGCGCGCGTACCTGGCGTTGCTCGACGAGACGGCGGCGGCCGGCGGACGCATGTTCGCGCAAGTGCACAGCCGCGGCCTCAACGTGCTGCTCTCGTTCAAGACCCAGATGCCGTTCGACAATCTGCCAACGTGGAAGCCGTTCCGCGCGCTGCCGCTGGACGAGCAGCTCCGGCGCCTGCGCGACCCCGCCACCCGGC
>DATBGA010000155.1:0-22964 GCA_036558225.1 Candidatus Methylomirabilota bacterium
TCGAAGATCGCGAGCTCCGAGTGCGGGATGAGCTTGTGGATCTCCTCGGCCTGGTCGACGGGGCAGATCCAGTCGTGGCGCCCGACCATGACGAGGGTGGGACAGGCGATCCGGGCGAGCTCGGGGCGGCAGTCGTACGTCGGGTACTCGTGCGCGATGACGAACTTCCTGACCGCGATCCGGTAGCGCGTGTCGGCGCGCGTTTCGTTCGCCGCCGTGGCCAGGGCCTTGTTGTGGAAGTAGAGCGGCCGGATCGTCTCGAAGGCGCGCCGGAAGCTCGCGTCGTCGCGGAGAGAGCCGTCCCAGAGCGATCGGTAGGCCGCCCACTGCTCGGGCGTGGCCTGGCGGCGCGCGTTGGCTTCCGCGCGGGGCATGAACTCGTGGCTCGGCGCCGAGCCGACGACGGCGAGGCGGCGGATCGAGCCGGGGTGGCGCGCGGCATACATGAGACCGATGTATCCGCCCCAGCTGACGCCCACCACGTCGGCCGGGCCGAGCCCGAGGACGCGCCGCACGCCCTCCACGTCCTCGACCAGCTGATCCTGCGTGCACTGCTCGACGGGCACCCACTCCGAGCGCCCGTGGCCTCGGTGGTCCCAGAAGATCAGGCGACGGCCGAGGGACCCCGCCAGCGGCCCGAACGAGCGAACGTTGCCGCCCGAGTCCGTGCCGGGCCCGCCGTGGAGGACGAAGCAGGGCGCCCCCTCCCCCACGATCTCGACGTGGAGGGTTGTCCCGTTGACGGACAGCTCCATGCCGCCCCCTATCGCCCCGTCAGCTTCACGGTCTTGAGAAACTGGTAGATCGCGCCGTAGGCCGGCACGGGGACGAACCCGCCCTAGGCCTGGCGGGTGACGTAGACCTGCTGGGTGTAGTAGAGGAAGTCGTACGCCGCGTCCTCCATGAGGATCTTCGACCCTCGCGCGCGCAGCTGGCGATCAGCCATGGACCGCCATCGGTCCGGTACTCCGACCTGCAGCGAGGGTGACGCTACCACCGGCGAGTGAACACCGTCAACGGACCCGCGGGGGGTATGCCATCGCGTCGAGATGGTGAGCGCATCCGCCGACGCGGCGCGGCTCACGGGCGGGGGCGCAGCCGATGGGCACCGGCGGCGGCCAGCCCCGCGGCCGCAATCGCCGCCGCCATGGGGATCGGCGTGCCGTCGTAGAGGCGGCCGACGAGGATGCCGTAGGCGGAGGCGGCCGTCAGCTGAAGGAACCCGAGGACGGCCGACGCCAGGCCCGCCGTGCGGGGGAATGGGCCAATCGCGCCCGCGATCGCCGTCGGAAGCACGATTCCCACGCCGACCGCAAAGGCGTACATGGGCCCGACCACGGCGGCCACCGTCCAGGTGCCGCTCCACGCCAGCGCCGCCATGACACACCCGGCCCCGGCCCCCAGGCACGTGGCGACGGCGATCAGTCGGTCGATGCCCGCCCGCGGAGTGAGCCGGGCGGCCAGGAAGCTGCCGGTCATGATGCCGAACGCGACCAGGCCGAAGCAGAGCCCGTAGACGTCGGGCGCCACGTGGAGCACCTCGATCAGGACGAACGCCGACCCTGAGATGAACGCGAACTGGCCGCCGAACATGAGCGCGACGACGAGCGTGTACCCCAGGAACTCGGGATCGCGGAGGAGATCGGCGACGTTCGTCCCGAGGTGGCCGGGGCGCAGCGCGTCCGGATCCTGCCGTCGGTTCGTCTCCGGGACGATCAGGGTCGCGAGGGCGAGGAAGGTCACGCCGCACGCGGCCAGGACGAGGTACACGGCGCGCCAACCGAACGCCATGTGGACGAAGCCGCCCACGATCGGCGCCAGGATGGGCGTGAGCGCCATGGCGGTGCCCATGTAGCCGAGGACTCTCGCGGCCTGCGCCGGCTCGTAGAGATCCCGGACCACCGCGCGCCCCACGACCGGCCCGCTGCCCGCGCCGAGCGCCTGAAGGACCCGGCCGGCGATGAGGAGCCGGGCCGACGGCGCGGCCCAGCAGGCGAGCCCGCCGAGCACGTACACGACGAGCCCGCCCAGGAGCACGCGACGCCGGCCCATGCGGTCGGAGAGCGGACCGTGGACCAGCTGCGCGACGGCGAAGCCGGCGAG
Organism: Candidatus Methylomirabilota bacterium; assembly: GCA_036558225.1. Taxonomy (GTDB): domain Bacteria; phylum Methylomirabilota; class Methylomirabilia; order Rokubacteriales; family DASRDR01; genus DASRDR01. The sequence continues at coordinate 2,104 of DATBGA010000155.1, forward strand.
GAACAGCGTCACGGTCAGCTGCACGGTCGCCGGCCCGGCCCCGAGCGCCCCGGCGGTGGCGGGGAGGGAGGGCAGGGCCATGTCGATCGACAGCGAGCCGATCGCCACAATGGCCGTGAGCAGGACGGCGACCGGGCCGCGCAGCGGGTCGCTCGGCCCCGCCGGCCCGAGGGGCAGGAGGTCGGGAGATCCCGTGGAACCGGCCTCTACGGCTCCGTGATCACGAGCCGCGCGAACGTCGCCGGGTCGATGTTGGTCCCGCAGACGATCACGCCCACCCGGCGACCGCTGAGCCGCTCCCGCAGGGGGCCCACCAGCGCGGCGGTGGCCGCCGCGCCGGCCGGCTCGACGGCGAGCTTGACTCCGCGGAAGAGGAGCCCCATCGCCCGCCGGAGCTCGTCGTCGCTCACGATGACGAGATCATCGAGCGCCCGGCGACAGAGCTCGAAGCTGTAGGGCGCGGCGTGGGGCGCGCCGAGGCTGTCGGCGATCGTGCGCACAGCCTCGATCGATTGCGGCTTCCCGGCCGCCAGGCTTCGCCGCATCGAATCCGCGCCCTCCGGCTCGACCCCGAAGACCTGGCACCGGGGCAGCGCCAGCTTGACGGCGGTCGCGACGCCGGCGCAGAGCCCGCCGCCGCCGATCGGCACGATCACGGCGTCGAGGTCGGGGGCCTGGTCCGCCAGCTCGAGCCCGAGGGTGGCGGTGCCGAGGGCGGTCCGGGGTCCCTCGAACGGGTGGACGAAGGTGCGGCCCTCGGTTGCCTCGATCTCCCGCACGCGGTCGAAGGCCCGGTGGACATCCTCGACGAGATCGACCTCCGCGCCCCACCACCGGCACGCGTCGACGCGCGCGGGATTGGCCGTCTTCGGCATCACCACCTTCGCGGTCGTGCCGAGGACCCGGGCCGCGTAGCCGACGGCGATGGCGTGATTGCCGGCGCTCACCGCGGTGACGCCGCGGGCGAGCGTGGCGCGGTCGAGCCCCAGCATCACCGACAGCGCGCCCCGTGGCTTGAAGGTACCGGTGTGCTGGAACAGCTCGAGCTTGAGGATGACCTCGGTGCCGGCGGGGAGGTGCTCGGTGAGCTCGCGGTTCTGCCAGCGCCACACCGGCGTCTCGACGACGAGGTCGCCGAGCCGCTCCCGGGCGGCGCGGATCTCGGACAGCGTCGGAGCGGTCACGTCCTGGCTCACGGCGCTACGCTCTCACGACCGCGCCGCCGCGTCCGGCGTCCGCATCCCGTGGTTGCCCCGGTAGTCGGCGGGCTCCGGGGAGCGCCAGCCCTGGAGGAGGCGCCCCTCGGGCTGCCACACCTCGACGCCGAGCGGCCGGCAGACCTCGATCGGGTCGCGCGCGCCCGGGCCCCAGAGCGGGATCGAGAGGTCGCCGCCCGGGCAGGTCGAGATGGCGACGAGGAGATCGATCTCCGCGAAGATCTCGAAGAAGTCGCCCTTCTTCGCGGGGCTGGCCTTCATGAAGTAGCGGTCATCCTGGAGGCCGGTCACCTGGAAGATGTTGAGCACGTCGTGGACGTCGAACTCCGTGAGCCGCCACGGGGCCACGGCCCGGACGAGGTTCGAGTGGCAGCAGACGTCGACCTCCTGGCCGGTGAGGAGCTTGGTGACGTAGGGATCGCAGCGCGTCCCGAGGAGGTCGTGGCAGCGGCCGCCGTCGGCGTCGATTCCGTACCGGAGGGTGTCGTTGGTGATCGTCGCCATCGGCCGGAGGTACGGGAGGGTCGACCAGAGCCGGTCGCCGGTCGTGACGTGCGCGCGGTGGAGCTGCTTCGTTCTGGACGCCCAGAAGCGCTCGCGCGGGTTGTGGAGGTGCCAGGCGTTGAAGTCAGCGACCTGCGGGCCCTCGACCGTCACGATCCGGCAGAGCTGGCCGGCCTTGACCGGCCAGGCGCGACCCGAGCGGATCGGCACCACGAAGCGATCGACCAGCGTGCGCGCGGCGGTCTCGCGGGCCAGCCGGTCGTAGAACGCGCGATCGACCACGAGCGGGCCGCTCGGGGTCGAGGGGAGATAGGTCCAGGGCTGCGACATCGTCGTCCTCCCGGTCAGGGTGTGCGCGCGCCACTGTAGCACGGGCGGTCACCGGCGATTTCGGAGCGCGCTCGCGGCATCAGCACGCGCTCGGGCTCAGGCGAAGCGCCAGCCGTCGAGCGCGGCCGGATCGTCGGGACGGATGCGGAGCGGCAGATCTCGCGGGCCGAGGAGTCCGGCGTCGATCAGGGGCTCGAGCCCTACTGCGCGCGCACAACTCCGCGAGAGCCAGGGCATCAGCGCGAGCTGGTCGGCGATCGAGCGCGCCGTCGCGGGCACCCGAGGACCCTCGCCGTCGCGCGTGAAGACGCGGAAGCCGGACTCGCGGCCCACGCGGCGCGCGACGACCGGGATCTGCGTCCAGAGAGTGCCGGGGCGGGCCGGCGGGATCGGCTCCGCGAAACCGGACGCCACGTCCCACCCGAGCAGCGCGTCCAGCGGGGAGCCGCGGCGGGCCGCGCGCGCGTCCGGCGCGGCTCGCCCCCACGTGAGCGTGACGGCCAGCGAGCGACGCCGGCAGACCACCGCGTGCGGCGTCCAGGCCGGCAAGTGGAACAGCGACCCCGGCTCGAGATCGAAGGTCCGCCAGCCCGCGTGACGCCCACCCCGGCCGGCGCGCTCGCCGAGCTCCTCGGGGGTGCCGCGCGGCACCCGCGGGCCGATCGTCACCGTGCGGTGCCCTTCGAGCTGGAGCCAGAACGCGTCGACGTCGCCGTCGTGGTGGAGGCCCATGCCCGGGCGCCCCGAGCCCTCGACGACGAAGAGGAACGAGGACTCCGCCCGGGCGGCTTCCCCCACCGGCCTGAAGAACGCCATGCGCAGGCCGACCATGAGCCGCATCAGGCGCGGGAGCACCTGGTGGACCTGTGGCAGGAATACAGTCCGGCCGGCTGCCAGGGCCGCGGCGAGGCGCCGCGGGTTTCCCGACCGATCGACGTGCCGCTTGGTGGCGATCTGGAACGGCAGCCCGCTGCCGGCCATCCGCACGCACTCTGCGAACTCGGGTGCGATGGCGCGCCACGCGCGGTCGCGCGGCGGGAGGACGAGGGGCGCGCGGCCGAGGGTGCGCCGGCGGAAGCCCGCCAGCGCGCGATCGCCGGGGAACCAGCTCGCGAGCGGCGAGACCATCGCACGCCAGGGATCGAGCCCGGGGGATATCATGCGGGTCGATCCTGCTCGCGCCATCGTCCGGCCCTCATCCGAGCAGCACGAGTGAAGAATAGGGGAGACGCGCATCGCGAACAACCGTGGGCGGATGGCCTCGAACGCCCGGCGTCGGCCCGGATCGGCGGGGTGGACGCGGGGCGGCGACCGCGGTAGAGAGGGAAGGGCCACCTCGCCGGCCTCCCGCCGGCTTCCCGTCACCGCCATCCCGTGGAGGCCGCATGATCGTCGAAGGCAAGCTCGCGAGCCTGGGGTTCCCGCTTCCCGACCTCGAGACCGACTATCGCAAGAACCGGTCAGGTGCGCGGTTCGTCTCGCACCGGGCCGTGGGCGCGCTCCTCTTCCTGTCCGGCACCGTGCCGATCCGCGACGACGAGGCCTATCTCCCCGGCCTCCTGGGCGACGGGCTCACGATCCAGCAGGGGTACGAGGCGGCGCGCTGGGCGCTGGTCCAGTCGCTGGCGGCCGCGAAGTACGCGCTCGGCGACCTGGACCGCGTCGACACCGCCATTCACCTGACGGGCTACGTGAACTCGGCGCCGGGCTTCAGCGACCAGCCCCGGGTCATCAACGGGGCGACCGACCTGCTCGTCGAGCTCTACGGCGAGCGGGGGAAGCCCACCCGGGCGGCGATCGGATGCCGCGGCCTCGCGCTGAACTCCTCGGTCGAGCTCGTGCTGGTCGTCAGCTTCACCGGCACCGACGTGCGGCCGCCGCTCGCGCGCGACCGCTGGGCCAGCTGACCGGCGTCCGCCGATCAGCGCGCGAGCGCCTCGCCGAGCCCCCGCCCGACGGCGCCCGCCCGCGTCGCCCACCCCTGCCGGGACGGCCAGGATCGGCGCCGCCACGGCGGCCAGCCCCGGCACGGGTCCGCCCCGTGGCCGGACCCCGCGGACGGTCTGGCGGGGCGCCGGCCGCCACCCGGCTCGGCGCGCCCCGAAAACGCCAGGTATAATGCGAGGGTTCAGCGGGAGGCGACAGGTGCCGGGGCAGATCCAGTCGTGGTTCAAGGTCCGGTTCTTCACCGGGGTCTTCGTGACGCTCCCGGTCGTGCTGACCGCCTGGGTCTTCTGGCTCTTCTACTCGTCGGTCGACGGCTTCATGGCCCCGCTCTACGAGCACCTCCTCGGGCGACATCTGCCCGGGCTCGGCTTCCTGACCGCGATCCTCATCATCTTCTGCGTCGGCGTGTTCGCTACCAACGTCGTCGGGCGGCGGATCCTGCAGTGGGCGGAGCGTGTGATTCGCTACATCCCGCTGGTCCGCCGCGTCTATCCGACCGTCAAGGACTTCGTGGACGCGTTCTCGCCGAATCGCCGGTCCGGGTTCCGCGAGTTCGTCGTCGTCGAGCACCCGCGTGATGGGGCCTACTCGTACGGGTTCCTGACCGGCGACGTGCGCATCGAGGGGACGAAGCCCGACGCGCTCGTGTCGGTCTACGTGCCGACGAACCATCTCTACCTAGGCGATATCGTCCTCGTGCCACAGGACGCGGTCCTGCCGACGGGGCTCTCCGTCGAGGACGGCATCCGCGTCATCCTCTCGGCCGGCACGGCGGCGCCGCCCCGGCTCCCCCAAGCGGGCGACGGCGGGCTCGGCGCGGCCGCCACGTGATGGACCCAAGGAGACCAGCACCATGAAGTTCCTCTGCATCGCGTGCGACCAGGCCATGCGGCTCTCGGGGACGGCCGGGGCGGACGCGGACTCCCTCACCGTTACCTTCGCGTGTCCGTCCTGCGGCCACCGGGTGGCCATGCTGACGAATCCCTGGGAGACGCAGATGGTGCGCACGCTCGGCGTCAAGGTGGGCGGCGCCCCCGCCGAGGCGCCCGCTCCGTTCGCCGCCGTTCGGGCCGGTCTCGCGCATCAACGGGAGGCGGGCGCCGGGGTCGAGGCCGCGCGGCCCGTGACCGGGCCCGTGGCCGCTCCGGCGGGCGCGCCCGCGGCGGAAGGGCCCGGCTGCCCCTTCGCCGCGATGATCGGCGGGAGCGAAGCCGGTGCGGCCGCCACCGTGGCCTGGACCGTCGACGCCGCGGGACGCCTCGAGCGGATCCCGGCCTTCATCCGCCCGATGGCCCGGCAGGCGATCGAGCGATTCGCGCGGGAGCGGGGCTATGCCACGGTGACCGACGAGGTCATGGACCAGGCGCGCGACTTCATGGGGATGTAGGCTCACCCATCTCGCGATCGAGGTCCAGGGCTTCCGCCGGGACCAGGCGGAAGGGCTCGCCGGCCCAGGCGGGGGGGCGGCCGGCCAGAAGGACCTGCTGGAAGGCGGCCAGGGTCGCGTCCTGCGGAATCTCGGGATGGCGCTCGAGCGCGGCCCAGAACTGCTCCGGCTCGTCGTACGCCCACCGGGAGACCCGGGCGACGGTCGCGAAGAACCGGCGCACCTTCCGCTCGATCGCCCGCTCGACGGCGGGCCGGGCGAGCGTCGTGGCGAGTTGGGCGACCGTGCCGACCAGGGGCGTGTCCAGCCGGAAGTGACCGGTTATGCTCGCCTCCACGCGAGTCTCGCCGCTGGGATCCTCCCGGTGCTGGAAGTCGATGAGCAGGAGCATCTGCCCCCGGATCGTCGGGAGCCCCTGATGGTCATACATCCCGTCCAGATGGATGAGGCGCCGTCCGTCGTCGGCGTACAGCACCCGGATCATGCCCCGGGCGCCCCGGGCGTCGTCGCCCCAGTACCCGTCCTCCCGCGGCTCCAGGTGATACTTCGCGAGCTTGAGCGCGCGGGCGACGGAGGCGGCGAAGTCGGGATGGTCCAGCAGGAAGCGGAAGACGGGCTCGCGGCTCCGGGCGCTGAGCCCGCCGACCCGGTGCGAGAACACGGACGTGCCGAGCACGGCCTCGGCGCGCTGGCGGGCGTCCTCGTCGAGGCGGGCGAGCGGCACCCCGAGCGGCAGCGCGTCGAGCGTCACCATGGGCACGACCGAGTCGAGCGGCGGCTCCGCCCGCTCCGCGCGGCCGCCCCGCGGGGCGGTGATCAGCGCGACGGCGGCCAGGAGCACGAGACCGATCCGCAATCGGCCGCGCTGCGGCCGGCGGGCCCGGCCCCGGCCCGCGCGGAGGCGAGCGAGCATCGCATGCCCTCCCGGCGCTACCCTACCACGGGCCGGGCGCCCGGTCCGGGGTCGTCGCCATTTCGTTCGGGGTTCGCGCCTCGGCTGCTACAATGACGGCTCGTATGGCTCCCCGAACCCGTTTCGCGGCCCCCCTGCTCGGGGTCGTCGCCGTTCTCGGCCTCACCCTGTCGGCGCTGCGGCCGGCGGCGGCCGCGACCGGGACGGCTCCGGCGGCCAACGTGCCCGTCTCGGCCGAGGCCGTCGTCCTCCTCGATCTCGAGACGGGCAAGGTGCTGTTCGAGAAGAACGCGGAGAACGACCGGGCGCCGGCCAGCCTCGTGAAGATGATGACCCTCTACATCGCCTACGAGGAGCTCCGCGCAGGGCGCGTGACGCGGGGCGAGCCGGTGACGATCGGCCGCGACGTGATGCGGACGCCGCGCTTCCGGATCGGGCTGGTGACCGGCCAGGTCGTGCCGTTCGAGACCCTGCTCGCGGCCGTCGCCATCGCGTCCGCGAACGACGCCGCCACCGCCGTGGCGGAGCGCCTGGCGGACAGCGAAGAGAAGTTCGTCGAGCGCATGAACGCCGAGGCGGAGCGCCTGGGGCTCAGCCACACGGTGTTCGCCAACCCCCACGGCCTTCCGGACCCCCGTCAGCGGACGACGGCGCGGGACATGGCCACGCTGGCCGAGCACCTCCTGGCGGACTACCCGGAAAGCCGCGTGCTCCTCGGCGACACGGACTTCACGTGGCGCGGGCGGATCTTCCGACGCCGGATCCCGCTCTTCCGCGATCCGGGCGGCGTCACGGCGCTCAAGACGGGGTTCACGCTGGAGGCGGGGTACAACGTCGCCGTGGCGGCAGGACGCGCGGGCCAGCGGCTCCTCTGCGTGGTGCTGGGCGCGGAGACCCGAGGCCTGTCCTTCCTCGACGCCGGCCGGCTCCTGAAGTTCGGATTCGGCGAGCCGCTGACTCCGTCCGGCCGCTCCGGCCGGGGCTGGCGGGTGCGCGGCCGCGCAGTCCCCCACTGACCTCCAGAGCCCGCCGGCCCGCCGGGCCTACTCGGGCTCGATCGCGCGCCGGACGATGCGGCCCTCCGCGTCCACGTAGAGGAGGATCAGCTCGTACTGGTTGAGGCGGTCGCCTCGATCCTCGCCGTAGTAGCGGTTCGGGTTCACGTCGACGACCACGGCGCGCCGGTACACCAGGACCGGGCCGATGTCCGACGAGCGGATCTCCTGCGGCGGACCGAACCGCCGGACGGCCTCCTCGCGGGTGCTCACCGCGGTGAGATCATCGGCCGGGCCGAGCGGAGGCTGCCGGAGAGGCGCCAGCTGAGCGCACGCGCCGAGGGCGAGGCCGGTCGCGAGCCGCGCGAGGTGACGCCGCGACCTCACGAGTGGCCACCCTCCCGCGCCATGGCGCCCCATTGTACGGGCTCCGCTCGGGAGCCGGCAAGGCGGGAGGGCTGCGATGGACATCACTCAGCGACCCGTGCGAGCGGAGGGCTTGCGGTTCGCCATCGACCGAGCAGGCCGCGAGGTCGCCCGAGCGTACCTCTACCTTGGCGAGAATGACCTCCATCCGGGGCGTCGGTTCGGGCTCCTGGAGGACGTGTTCGTCGCTGAAGGCGAGCGCGGCCGAGGCCTCGGCGTCGCCCTGATCCGTCGCGTGATCGGGGAGGCGCGCCACCGCGGCTGCTACAAGCTGGTCGCGACCAGTCGGCACGAGCGAAGGGCGGTGCACGAGCTCTACCGCCGGCTCGGTTTCGAGGAATGGGGTCGGGAGTTTCGGCTGAGCTTCGACGGTCCGACCGCACACTGACGCACGGCTCCGGACACCCCGACGTGCTCCGGGACCGATGAGCGAGGGAGGGCGCATGCAGGTGCAGGGCCTTCTGCTGGACGCCTACGGGACCCTCTTCGACGTCCACTCGGTCGTGGAAGCCGGACGCGCCGTCACGAGCGACCCTCAGGCGCTGTCGGCGTTGTGGCGCCAGAAGCAGCTCGAGTACACCTGGCTCCGGAGCCTCATGGGGCGCTACGAGGACTTCTCGGTGATCACGGACTCGGCCCTCGCCTTCGCGTGCCGGCGTCTGGGCCTGAGCACGACCGCGGTCGAGCGGCGGCGCCTGACGGACGCCTACCTCGCGCTCGACGCGTTCCCCGAGGTGCGGGAGGCCCTCGCGCGGCTCCGAGACCTGCCGTGCGCCATTCTTTCGAATGGCTCGCCCGCCATGCTCGACGCGGTCGTCGCACACAACGGCCTCGGCGAGCACCTCCGCGCGGTCATCAGCGTCGACGCGGTGCGGACGTACAAGCCGCATCCGGCCGTGTACGCCCTCGGACCGGCGCGGCTCGGGCTCGCCCGGAACACGATCGGCTTCGTGTCGTCGAACGGCTGGGACGTCGCCGGGGCCAAGGCGTTCGGCTTCCAGGTCGTCTGGGTCAACCGTCAGGGCGCGCCCCTCGAGGAGCTGGGTGTGACCCCGGACCTCGAGGTCCGCGACCTCGGGGAGCTCGCGCGGGCGCTGGGCCGCTGAACGCCGGCGGCCCGGGCTACTCGCGAGCCTTGCGGGCGCGGGCGGCCTGCATCGTCTCGCGGGGACGGCCGCCGAAGCGCTCCTCGAGCCACGGGTCCCCGCGCATGTGGTAGCCGTAACCCTCCCAGAATCCCGGGCCGTCGTTGTCCATCAGCTCGAAGCCGGTGACCCACTTGGCGCTCTTCCAGAAGTACAGACGGGGGACCACCAGGCGCACCGGCCCGCCGTGCTCGGCCGGCAGCGGGTCGCCATCGTGGTGCGTGGCGAGGAGGACGTCGTCGTCGAGGAGGGCCTCGAGCGGCAGGTTGGTCGTGTAGTCGGGCTCGGCGTGGACCATCACGTACCGGGCCGACGGATGCGGCCGCGCCTCGGCCAGCAGGTCGCGCGGGCGGACCCCGCGCCACCGGTTGTCCAGCCGGCTCCACCGGGTCACGCAGTGGACGTCGGACCGGCTCTCCACCGGCGGGAGGGCCGAGAACTCCGTCCAGGTCCACTGGCGCGGCCGCTCGACGGCGCCGAAGATCCGGAATCGCCACCGCGTGGTGTCGACCCGGGGGGTCTCCCCGTACGTGAGCACCGGCCACTTTGCCGTGACCGTCTGACCGGGGGGCACACGGTCGTGCGGAGCCGTCATGGGATCGGTCCCCCCCGCCTCATGCCTCACCCGGGCGCAGCGGCTTCATCGAGGCCGGGGCCAGCGGGAGAATCCGTTGCGACGGGCGCCGCGCGGCCGGCCCCAGCGCCGTGACGAAGATCGCGTCCTTGCCCGCCGCATCCGGCTCGAAGAAGCGCACGACGTCGTCGTCGTAGAAGGTCAGCCCCGTCGCCCCGAGACCGAAGCCGTAGGCGCCGAGGTACAGCCGTCCTCCGAGGAGCCCGGCGGCAAGATTGACCGCCCGGTAGCCGCGGCTTCCCCAGCGCGCCAGGACCGCATCGAGATCGGAGAGGAAGAAGGCCACGACACTGGCGTCCGCCCCCAACGGCTGCTCCAGGCAGAGCTCGCCGCCCTCCTGGCGGAATGCGCCCGACTTCAGGAGCCGCGGGGCCCGGCGAGCGGGATCCCACACGTAGGCGCCCGAGGCGAGGCCCTCCACGGCGTGGACCAGGAGGTAGGTCTCGACGAGGGGATCGGGCGGAGCGAGGTCGAGCGGAAGCGGGCGCAAGGCCGCGTCCAGGATCGCCGCGAGCCGGGTCCCCCCGATCGCGTCGCGCCGGAACTCCCGCGTCGATCCTCGCCGGAGGATGGTCTCGCCGAGGGCCCGGGACGGCTCGGATGCCGGGAGTGTCCCCGGTCCGGCGGGAGCGAGCTCACTCGTGACCAGATGGTCCGGCCGGGACGGGTTGTTCTCGCCATGAGCGAGCCAGGCTCGCGCCGCCGCGCCGTCCGGGAGGGCCGAGGCCTCGTACGCCACGCGGACCAGCGGGTGGTCCACCTCGTGGGGCGAGAGGGGCACCGAGGGAAGCGCGAGAGTCGCGGTGGGCGGGCTCGGCGGGGCAGGCGGGGCGCCCCGCCCGAGCGGCACCAGGGCGAGGCTGCCCTCCCGGGCCTGGTCGATGCCGAGGAGGGTGTTCACCAGCGGGTCGGCGAACCCGAGGAGGACACGCGCGCGCACGTCGATCGCCACCGCGGTCGCCAGGAGGTTCGCCAGGAGCGTGCCCGCGTCCCAGAAGAAGTGCCGGAACGCGCGCGCCCGGTACTTCCAGGTGTTCCGCCAGTGGATCGCCGTGAGGATCACGGTGGCCGGCGCGTCCGCGACGAGGTCGCCCCGGCTCGCGGCCTCGGCGAGCGCCGCGCGGTAATCGCCCGCCCGGAGCCGGCGGAGCGTGAAGTCCCCGGGACAGAAGTGGTACACGCCGGGCTCGAGCCCCGCGACGGCGCCGGCCACGACGTAGACCTCGGTCTGGTAGAGGGCGCCGGTCGACGCCGCCGCGCGGAAGTGCATCGTCTCCCCGCCGGGGTAGACCCTGCGCTTCGTGAGCCCCGCCGAGAAGAAGAGGAGCTGGGCGACGGCGATCGTGTCGACGGCGCCCTGCCCGGCGATCACCGCCCCCCGGGCGACCGCCTCGAGGGCCGGCAGCGCGGGCGGCGGCACGTCTCGCGGCAACGGCACCGCCGGGGCCTCCGGATACACCTTGAAGGGGAACGGCTTGTTGGCCCAGTCGAGGACGTGACGATCGGTCCGGACGCTCGCCCGGGTGTGCGTCGTTGCGCGGTGATAGGCGCGGGCGTCGCCGGCGCTGTCGGAGGCCCGGTCCGCCGGCGCGGGGCCGATCACCCGCGACGTCGCGAGCGCGGCGCCGGCCCGGCGTCCGGTGGACGCGGTCTCGCCGCAGCCGCGGCCGCCCAGGACGTCTCGCGGAACGCGGTGGGATCGCGGTCCACCTTGCCCCCGACCGGCGTCCCGCACTGCTGGCACACGTAGTCGTACTTGTTGCCGGTGGGCAGGACGAGCAGGAGCTTCTTCCGGACCGGCATCGCGCGGCGGCAGGTGCCGCAGAACAGGCTCTCGGCCTCGAACTCGCGGTAGGCGTCGCTCATGGCCCAATTGTAGCGTGGGCCAGCGCGCTTCGCCGCCCCCGGCCGGCCCGCGTCGCCCGGAAGGCCCGGCGCCTCAGCTGTGGCGCGGCGTCAGGGCCAGCATCCGGAGCGGCGACCCCGAGGCGCCGCGGATCCGGAGAGGCGGGACGACGAGGCAGAAGAGATCGACGCCCGCCGCGCCGAGCTCCTCCAGGTTCGCGTTCTCCACCAGGTAGATCCCGTTGTCCGCGATCATGAGCATGTGGACGGGAAAGAGCTCCTTGCCGTTGACGGCGGGCCGCACCTCGTAGGTCGCGGTGTCCGTGCCCGTGAGCCGGACGCCCTGGGCGACCAGCCACCGCCCCGCGTCCACGCCGGGCCCGGGGGACTTCTCGCCCAGATAGCGGGCGTTGTCCTTGGCGAAGTACTGGCCCCAGCCAGTGCGGATCAGGACCGAGTCCCCGCGATTTACGCGCACGCCGTGGGCCCGGGCCGCGTCCTCCAGGTGCTTCGCGGTGATCACGAGGCCGGGCGGCAGGGGTTCGGCGGCGCCGTTGGCGACGACGCGGGCGACGTCGAGCAGGACACCCCGGGACAGCAGGAGGTCGCGCGGGAAGTTGTCGATCCCGAGGTCGTTCCCGATGCCGTCGGGCCGGCTCGTCGCCTGGACCGCGTCCACGCCGCCGTGCAGCTTCAAGTTCCGGCCGATGTGCCCGATGGCATCGATGGTGGGGGCCCCGTGCTGGCCCGAGAGATACATGATCTCGGACGTCCACGAGACCTGGCTCCCCGGGACCGAGCCGTAGATCTCGTGGGTCTGCTTGTGGGTGGCGTTGAGCGCGAACGCGTACGGCGGGTTCAGCGACAGGAGGGGGGCCGACTGGTCCCAGGTGAACCCGAGGTCGAACACGCGCGCCGCGCGGACCCCGCTGATGAACGCCTCGACGTTCACCTGCTCGGGGGTCTGCGCGCGGGCTTCCGTCGAGAGCGTCGCGGCGGCCGCCGTGGCGATCCCGCCGAGGAATATCCGGCGAGAGACGTCGCTCTCCTGCTCCCTTCCGAGGCCGACCGGACCGCCCGCGGGCTCCATGCTCATGCTCGTCCCTCCTTCGCGATCGGCCGGCGCCCCCGCCCGGCCCGGACGTTCAGAACCCCCGGCCCCCGATCAGGCGCACCACGACCAGGCCGAAGATGAGGAGACCCACGGCGGCAGCGACCAGCGTGCGCCAGTCCCCCAGGCCGATGGTCCGCCGCGCCTGCGCCTTCGGCCGGGCCCGCCGCTCGGGCAGGAGCATCTCGGCCGTGGTCGCGGGCGCGAGGCGAACAAGCGGGGGAGCGACCCCGAGCCCGTGGATGCCCTGGCGAGCCCCTTCCGCCTCGTCCGCGGTGAGCGCGAGGAAGGTGAGGAAGGTGCCGTGCTCGAGATCCTCCTGCACCTCGGTCAGGGCGTGAGCGGGCGCCCGCTCGACGACCCAGCGGGCGACGCGGTACCGGAGGCGCTCGTCGGCCAGCCGTGCGAAGGACAGCGCGTAGGCCTGCTTGACGCCGGGCGGGATTGCGGGCAGCGCGGTCGTCGCCGGCGCCAGGCCCGTCCCGTTACCGTCGCGCGCGGAGGGCGCCGGGGCGACCCGCGCTCCGCATGCCATGCAGAAGACGCTCTGGTCCGGGACCGCCGTCCGGCACTTGGGGCAGGTCACGGCCGGCCCCCCTGGCCCCGCTAGAGCCGCGCCTCGACGGCCCCGATCGAGGCGTCGAGGATCGCCACGATCTCGTCCGCCTGCGCGCGGGTGAGGATGAGCGGCGGCGTCAGCTTCGTGTGATCGCCGAGCACGCCGTCGACCGAGCCGGTGCCGGGGTACGTGACGAGGCCTCGGGGGAGCGCCTCCAGCGCGATCGCGCGCGCCACCTCCCGCTCGGGCGGGAAGGGTGCCCGCGTGGCGCGATCCGCGACGAACTCGAGCCCCACCATCAGGCCGAGACCGCGCACGTCGCCGATAATGGGGTGGCGCGCCTGCAGCCCGCGCAAGCCCTCCAGGAGGTGCGCGCCGACCTCGCGCGCGTTGCGCACCAGGTCGTGCTCCTGGATGTAGCGGAGCACGGCGAGGCCGACGGCGGCGGCGACGGGATGCCCCGTGTAGGTGTGGCCGCCGACGAAGTTCGAGCCGTTCTTCTCGAAGGCCTGCATGAGCTCGTCCCGGACGATGACGGCCCCCAGCGGGATGTAGCCGCCCGAGACCCCCTTGGCCGTCGCGATCAGGTCGGGGATCACGCCCCAGTGGTCGACGGCGAAGTTCGCCCCGGTCCGGCCGAAGCCGGTCATCACCTCGTCGGCGATGAAGAGGATCTCGTAGCGGTCGCAGATCGCCCGGATCTTTGGGAAGTACTCGGGGACGGGCGGGACCGCGCCCAGCGTCGCGCCGACCACCGGCTCCGCGATGAAGGCGGCCACGTTCTCCGGCCCCTGCATCCGCACGAGGCGCTCCAGGTAGTCGGCGCAGTAGGTGTCGCAAGCCGGATAGGTCTGCTTGAAGTGGCAGCGGTAGCAGTACATCGGGGGAAGGTGGCTCGCCTCGTTGAGCATCGGCACGTACTTGCGGCGGCGGATCGTGTGCCCGCCGAAGGCCATCGACCCCATGGTGTTCCCGTGGAAGGACTGCCAGCGCCCGATCACGATCGACTTCGAGGGCTCGCCCCGCTCGAGCCAGTACTGGCGCGCCAGCTTCGCCGCGTTCTCGGTCGCCTCGGACCCGCCGGACACGAACCAGACCCGGTTGAGGTCACCGGGCGCAAACTTCGCGACGGCCTCGGCCAGAGCCTCGAGAGGCTCGCTCGTGAAGAGGTGCATCGGGACGAACGCGACCTTGCGCGCCTGCGCCGCCATCGCGTCCGCGATCTCCCGGACGCCGTGGCCGATCGAGGTGACCGCCGACGAGCCGCCCGAGCCGTCGATGTAGCGCCGGCCCTCGGTGTCCCAGAGATAAATGCCCTCGCCCCGCACGATGGTCGGGTAGGCACGGCCGAGGTCGCGGTAGAGCACACTCGACTGGATCAGGGGCCGGCTCATGGTCGCCTCCCGGGGGTCACGGCCCCGCAGGGTCGTGTGGCCGCCGCCAGGGTATCACGCCCCGGCAGCCGCGATCAGCTTCGGCAGCCCTTCGAGCCACTCGGCGAGCGGCACGTCGGCGTCGAGGACGATCTCGAGCTTGCCGCTCGGAAGGCGCCGCACCCGTCCCGGGCGCCCGGGGCCGAGCGGGATGACGAGCGCCTCCCGGGAGATGCCGAGGGCATCCGTCACGGCGAAGACGGCCTGGATCTCGGCCAGGGTGACCCGCTCGAGCACGAGCCGGCTCCGCCGTTGCCGCTCAGCGACGCCGGTGGAGCGCGGCGGTCACGCCGCCGGGAATCGCCTGCAGCATGGCCTGGAGCCAGACGTCCGCCATGACCTGATATCCCTGCTCGTTCGGGTGGAGCGGATCCCGGTCGGGGGCGGTGCCGAACAGCTCGCGGTGATTCATGCCGTCGAAGATCTCTGCCACCACGACGCCGCTGGCCGTCGCAAGGCTGTGGATGTTGAGGTTGACCTCGGTGATGATGTCGTCCGCGCAGGCGTTGTTCCGGAAGCTCGGCGGGATGGTTCCGATGATCGGGATCGTCTTGTTGGCCTGGGCGGCTCGCACCATGCTGGAGAGATTGTTGATGAGGGCGACCTTGTCCTGACACTGGTGGGCGTCGTTGGTGCCTTCCATGATGAGGACGAAGCCGGGCTTGTCGAGATTGAGGGTGGAAGACATCCGGGCGGCGCCCTCGGACGAGTGTTCCCCGCCCACGCCACGGTTGACCACGCGCCACGTCGGGTCGAAGCTCCGGAGCCGGGCCTGGAGGATGTTCGGGTAGTTGTTCCTCGTGGTGAGACCTAGGCCCCGGCGCTGGAGTTCGAGGACGCCGACGGTGATGCTGTCGCCGAACGCCGTCGCCTTCCTGGAATCGTTGCTCCCGAAGTCGAAGTCCGCCGACGCCTGCGACGAGGAGGTCGACGAGCTGCTCTTGCCCCCCCCGCAGCCGGCTGCGGCAAGGAGGGCCATTCCAAGACACACGTCGCGGACCAGACGGGAGCTGCGAAGCGCGCGGATCATGATGTGCCTCCAGAGATGATCTCACGAATGGTGTACACAGGCTTGCGCTGAGACTCGTGGTAGGTGCGGACGAGCATCTCACCCAGGAGCCCGATCGACACGAACTGGAACCCGACGAGAACGAGGACCACGGCGAGCAGGAGGAGCGGGCGATTGGCCAGACCCATCCCGTGGAAGATCTTCTGGTACGAGAGTATCGCGCCGACCGCGGTGCCGAGCCCCCCCAGCACCAGGCCGAGGAGCCCGAAGATCTGGATCGGGCGCGTCCAGTAGCTCATGAGGAACTTCACCGTCAGGAGGTCCAGCAAGACCCGTACCATGCGTCCCAGCCCGTATTTCGACACTCCCCGGAGCCTCGGAAAGTGACCAACTGGCAGTTCACCCACGGTGGCACCGACCCAACGGCACAGAGCTGGCAAGAATCGGTGCATCTCCCCGTACAGCGCGACGTCCTGCAGGATCTCGCGCCGGTAGACCTTGAGGGCGCACCCGTAGTCGTGGAGGCGTACCCCCGTGATCCACGAGATCATGGCGTTGGCGAGCCGCGACGGGAGTCGGCGGGACCAGAAGGGATCCTGCCGGTCGTGCCGCCAGCCGCTCACGACGTCGTACCCGTCCTTGAGCTTGTCGACCAGCCGCGGAATGTCCGCCGGGTCGTTCTGGCCGTCGCCGTCGAGGGTGACGATCAGGGCGCCCCGGGCCAGGTCGAAGCCCGCGGCGAGCGCGGCGGACTGGCCGAAGTTCGTCCGGAGCTGTACGACGCGGAGCGCGGGCAGCTCGAGCGTGAGCTGGCGGAGCCGCGGGCGCGTCGCGTCCGTCGACCCGTCGTCGACGACGATCAGCTCGTACGGCTGCCCCAGGCTCTCCATGACGTCCCGGAGGCTCACCAGCAGCGGGCCGACGTTGTCCTCCTCGTTGTAGACGGGGATGACGACGGACAGCGCGAGGCCGCTCGATCGGCCTTGATCGGGCAACCGCTGGTCGGGGCGGTCCGACGCGCTCATGCGCGCTTCTCGCCCGCCGCTCGGAGCTCGCCCAAGGTGAGGTTGAGGGCGCTCAGGTACGCGAGACCCACCAGGGTGATCGGGATGTAGTTCAGCAGGTGGTACACGATCGACAGCGACAGCGCCGTCTCGCGCGGGACCCCGACCAGGGCCAGGCCCTGGACGGCGCCCACCTGGAGGGGACCGATGTACCCGGGCGCCGACGGCAGGACGAGGGCGACGGCGATCGTCCCGAGCACCAGGAACGAAGCGTAGAGCGGGAGGTCCAGCGAGAAGGCATGGAAGGTGGCCTCGACGCCGGCGGCGTTGACGACCCAGATCACGACGGACAGGAGAGCCGTCAGCACGAGCGCCCGCATGTCACTCAGCACGTCGAGGCCGGTACGGAACGAGTCGAGGAGGCGCCGGGCCGGGCCGGCCAGCCGGGCGGGCAATCGCTCGAGCGCCCAGGTCAGGAGGGCGAGGCCCCATGCCGTGCGAAGGGCCAGCAGACCGCCCAGGACGCCCAGGTAGAGGGCGCACGTGAGCGCCGCCGCCCAGAGAAGCGTCCGGCTGGGCTTGAGGAACGACAGCCCTCCGATCAGGAATACGAGGAGCGTGAAGCCGTCGAAGATCCGCTCGAGGACGATCGTCGCGAACGGCAGCGAAGGCGGGAGCGTCTCCGATCGGCCGAGGGCGTAGGCGCGCACGAACTCGCCCAGCCGGGCCGGCAGGATGTTGTTGGCCATGAAGCCGATCATCGTGATGGCGAAGAGGCGATGAACGCCGACCCGCTTCACCGGCCGGAGGAGGAGCTGCCAGCGGATGGCGGTCAGCCAGAACCGGAGGAAGATCGACACGATCACCAGGATGAGCCAGGCCGGGCGCACCTGGCGCAGCTGCTGGAGAACCTCGTCCAGGCTGACCCCCCGGACGGCCACCCAGAGGAGCACCGCGCTGACCGCCACGCCCAGCCAGACCTTGCCACGCATCGGTCACCGCGCCGGCCGCGGATGTACCTTCGCCACGGGCCGCCCCCGCGGGGGCCGCCGGCGCGAGCCCCGCCGTGCCTGGGCCTCCGGGTGCGTCATCGGCCGTGGGAGTATACTCCCCCTCCCCTCCCCGGGCAACTTTCGGCCGCTCGTCGATGCCGTCCGCCGACCGCCCGGGCCCGGCTCAGGCCCGCCGGGCCACGGCGACCAGCGATAGCCCGAAAGGCAGGGGGAGGGCCGCCTCGAGCCGGAGGAGCGGGACCAGGAGGTTCTGCAGGTGGAGCTGGAAGCCCGGGACCCGCGTCCGACGCAGGAGCACGCTGTTCAGGTACCAGCCCACGACGCCCAGCCGGTTGAAGTAGTGGGTGTGCTGGACGCCGAAGCCGGCCTCCTCGAGCTTCCCGATGAGGTCCGCCCGCTCGTACCGGCGGTGGTGGTCGATCGCGCGGTCGATCGCGCCGTACAGCCGCGCGTGGGCCGGAACCACGAGCAGGAGGTGCCCCCCCGGCGCAAGCGACGCGTGCAGGCGGCGCAGCGTGCCGCGATCGTCCTCCACGTGCTCGAGGACGTTGAGGCACAGAATCGTGTCCAGGCTCCGCGCGGCCAGGGGCCCCGGATCGAAGCTCGTGAGGTCGAGCGGCATGACCTCGACGCGCGTGTGCCGCTCGAAGGTGTTGCCGAGAATGCGCAGGTATCGCGGATTGAGCTCGGTCGCCACGATGAGATCGCGGCCGAGGAGATAGCGCGTGAAGCTCCCGATCCCGGAGCCCACCTCGAGGACGCGCTGCCCCATCCAGGGCTTCAGCTGCGTGAGCATCCACTGGTTGTACCGGTCGGCGCGGGCCAGGCGCAGGAGGGTCTTGTACCCGGGATCCGCGTTCTCCTGGTCGTCGACGAACGCGTAGCGGAGGATCGTCCAGAGAGCGACGAAACCGTCCGTCCAGCGGATCTTCTTGCCTTCCCAGTGGGATCGTCCGGCGTACGAGATCGGCACCTCGTAGATCCGCGCGTGCACCTTGGCCAGCTTGGCGGTGAGCTCCGGCTCCACGCCGAACCGACTCGACCGGATCGGGATGCTCTTGATGATGTCGGCGCGGAAGACCTTGTAGCCGGTCTCCATGTCGGTAAGGTTCAGGTTCGTGACCATGTTGGAGAACAGGGTCAGGAGCTTGTTCGCGACGTGATGCCAGAAGAAGAGCACGCGGCGGGGCGTGCCCGTGAAGCGGGAGCCGTAGACCACGTCCGCCTTGCCTTCCAGGATCGGCGCCAGGAGCCTCGGGTAGTCGCGGGGGTCGTACTCGAGATCGGCGTCCTGCACGAGGACGATGTCGCCGGTCGCCTCGGCGAAGCCGCGCCGCAGCGCGGCCCCCTTCCCCTGGTTCGGATCCTGGTAGTAGATCCGGATCTCGTTCTTCTCGTCGGCGGTCCCGAGCCGGCGCGCCTCCGCGAGCTCGGCCTCGAGCCGCCGCAGGTAGTCCCGCGTGCCGTCGGTGGAGCAATCGTCGACGATGACGATCTCCTTCGGGATGGTGACCGCCTGGACGCGCTCCAGGATCTCGGGGAGCGTGAGCCGCTCGTTGTAGACGGGAATGACGACGGACAGGCGTGTGGAGGGGTTCGATGTCACCGTCGGGCATTATAGCAGGCGACCCCCGCGTACCTCGCCGCGTCTGTGCGATGCGCGCGGCGGGACGTATCGCGTTGACGACGTCGGGGGTCGGTCTATAGTGGCCCGGTGACCGGCCCGAGTCACGCTGCCGTCGAGCCCATCGTCCGGCGACCTGGGCGCGAGTGGCTCGCGATCGGCGTGCTGCTCGCCCTCGCCGCGGGAGTCCGGGCGCTCCGGTTCTGGGCCGAGCTTCCCTGGCCGTTCGCGGATCAAGTGAGGGACGCGGTCCCGGCCCTCCAGATCCTGGGCGGCACCTTCCCCGTCCAGCACGTCGGCGTGGAGTACCACGGCGCCGCCGCCTCGTACCCGCTGGCCGTGTGGTTTGCCGCGGCGGGCGGATCGACGGCAGCGCTGGACGTCTTCTGCTACGCGCTCGGCCTCGCCTTCGTGGGAACCGGGTTCCGGGTCGCGCGTCGCATGCTTCCGCGCGACGCCGGGCTCGTCACGCTGGCCGTGCTCGCCGTCCCGCCGGTCTTCCTCGCCTTCTGGGCGATCCACGGGAACCTGAACTACCCGGTGACGCTTGTGATCGGGAATCTTCTGTTGCTTGGCACGCACATGATCTTCTTCGGCCGGGCCGACCGAGCGGGGTCCTGGCTCGGGCTCGGGCTCTTGGCGGGCGTGGGCTGGTGGGGCAATCCGCTCGTGGTCGTGTACTGGGCTCCGCTGGGCGTCCTCGCCCTGCGGACCGGGCTGCTCTGGCGGGCGCGCTTCTGGCTCTTTCCCCTGGGCGTCGTCGTGGGCGGGTTGCCGGACTGGATCTACGAGGGCCTCTACTATCCGACGGGACGCCTGATGGTCCACCAGGCGGGCTCAGTTCCCGCCCAGTCGATCGGCGTCCGCGCCTCACAGGTCTTCGGGGACATCGCGCGGCAGCTCTTTGGGGCGACGGGTCCCGACGGTCTCGCCCCGCCGATCTGGGTTCAGGCTGGGGTGATGGCGCTGGGCGTGCTCGTCGTGGGGCGCGCGCTGGTGCGAGATCGTGAGGAGCTGCGCTGGCTGGCCGGGCTCGGTGGCCAGCCGGGGCCCGGGCTCGGCATCCTGTGGATCCTGCTCGCCGCGAACCTCCTGGTCGTGCTTCCGACCAAGCGCGTGCTCGGCGCCGCCTACCTCTTGCCCCTGTACGGGGTGCTGCCGATCTGGACCGGCGAGTGTCTCTGGTGGCTGTGGCATCGCCGACGCTGGCTCGGCGGGAGCGTCCTCGTGGGCCTCCTGGCCTTCTACCTCTGGGCCAACTGGAGCGTCACCCTCGGGCGCGGCCCCCGCGCAACGCCCCGGTGGGCGCCGCTCCAGGACACCGTGCGCCCGCTGGCCGACTGGCTCGCCGCGCGCGGGTTCGAGCGCGTCTACTGGATCGCGGACATCGGCTTGCCATCGTTCGGCTTCACGTACCTGACCGGCATGCACGTGACCGCGGCCCACATCTGGGCCGAATCCGTCATCCAGCACGCCCACGTCGTGGACGCCGCGCCGGCGCCACCGATCGTGACCATCGCGGGGAATCTCCCGGAGCTCCGCGACAGCCTGCGGGGGCTGTCGCTCGAGCTGCACGAGACGACGGTGGAGAGGTTCGTGGTCGTGGAGGTCCGGCCGACGGGGCCGATGGGGTTCGTCCCGCTGTCGCCGGCCGGGTGGACGGTGACGACGAGCCACCGGGGGCAGGAGGCGCGGTATCTGATCGACCGGGACGCGGGGACCGGCTGGAGCGTGGGTCGGCCGCAGGAGCCCGGTCAATGGCTCG
>DATBGA010000156.1:0-14102 GCA_036558225.1 Candidatus Methylomirabilota bacterium
GGAGCCGCCCGGCGCTTCCCGGCCTTCGCGCTCGGGCTCGAGCTTCGTCATCCAGAAGCACGACGCCACCCGCCTTCACTACGACTTCCGGCTCGAGATCGGCGGCGTGCTGAAGAGCTGGGCTGTTCCCAAGGGCCCCAGTCTCGACCCCGCCGACAAGCGGCTCGCCATGCAGACCGAGGATCACCCGCTCGAGTACGGCGGCTTCGAGGGGGTCATCCCGGAGGGTGAGTACGGCGGTGGGCCGGTCCTCCTCTGGGACCGCGGCACCTGGACGCCCTCCGGCGACCCGGAGGCGGCGCTCCGGGCGGGGACGCTGAAGTTCACGCTGTCCGGCGAGAAGCTCCACGGGGGCTGGGCGCTGATCCGCATGCGCGGCCGGGACCGGCGCGACGCCGACGGGCGGACCTGGCTCCTCGTCAAGGAGCGGGACGAGCACGCGCGGCCGGCCGGCGCCCCGAGCGTCACGGATACGCGCCCGGAGAGCGTGGCCAGCGGCCGCCGCATCGAGGAGATCGCCTCGGCAAACGATCGTGTCTGGCACTCGAATCGCCGGGGCACGCACGCGCGGCGTGCGCGCCCCCGCAGCGCCGACGGGCCGCGTCCGGCCTCAGCGCCGGTGCCCGGATCGATTCCGGGCGCGCGCGCGGCGCGCCTGCCGGGCTTCGTCGCGCCCCAGCTGGCGACCCTCGTCACCGCGCCTCCCGCCGGCGACGCGTGGCTTCACGAGATGAAGTTCGACGGCTACCGGATCCTCTGCCGGATCGACAAGGGCCGCGCGACGCTGTGGAGCCGGAACGGCCTGGACTGGACGGCTCGCTTCCCCGCGATCGCCGAGGCGGCCGCGCGGCTTCCCGCGCGCCAGGCGCTCCTCGACGGCGAGGTGGCCGTCCTCTTGCCGAACGGGACGACGAGCTTCCAGGCCCTCCAGAACGCGCTGTCCGCCGGTGGCCAGGGACAGCTCGTCTACTTCGTGTTCGACCTCCTGCACCTCGACGGACAGGACCTCACCGGCGGCGCGCTCGAGGCGCGCAAGCGCGCGCTGGAGACGCTGGTCGGCACCGGCCGCGACGGCGCCATTCGCTACAGCACCCACGTCGTGGGCCAGGGCGAGCAGTTCTTCCGCCAGGCCTGCCGCCTGTCGCTGGAGGGCGTCGTGTCGAAGCGGCGCGACGCCCGGTACGAGCCCGGACGCGGCCGGAGCTGGCTCAAGGTCAAGTGCATCCAGGAGCAGGAGCTCGTCGTCGGCGGCTTCACCGAGCCCAAGGGCGCGCGCACCGGCCTCGGGGCGCTGCTCCTGGGCGTCCACGACGGGAAGGACGGCCTCGCGTACGCGGGCAAGGTCGGCACCGGCTTCACGGGCGCCGCCGCCCGCCGCCTCCGCGAGCGTCTCGATCGGCTGCGCGTGTCCCGATCGCCCTTCCGGGATCGCCCGCCCGGCGCGTCCGAGGCTCGGTGGGTGAAGCCCGAGCTCGTCGCCGAGGTCGCCTTCACGGAGTGGACGGCGGACGGGCGCCTTCGCCACCCGTCGTTCAAGGGGCTTCGCGAGGACAAGGCCGCGGCCGACGTCGTCCGCGAGCGGCCGGCCGCGACGGAGTCGCGGTCCGCCCGGGCGGCCACGGCCTCGGCCCGCGCGTCCGCGGGCGCGAGCCACGCCTCCGGCCGGCAGCGGGACGACGCCGCGGTGGTGGTCGCCGGCGTCCCGATCAGCCATCCGGACCGCGTGATCTACCCGGAGGACGGGATCACGAAGGTGAGGCTCGCCCGCTACTACGCGGCCGTCGCCGAGCACATCCTGCCCCATCTCCGCTCGCGGCCTGCCGTCCTCGTGCGCTGCCCCGACGGCCTCGGCCACGAGTGTTTCTACCAGAAGCACGCGGGCCCCTGGGCGCCTCCGTCGCTCCGGCGGGTGCGCATCCGCGAGAAGACGAAGACCGGCGACTACCTCGTCATCGAGGACGTCGCCGGGCTGGTGGGCCTCGTCCAGATGGGCGCGCTCGAGATCCACACGTGGAACGCGCAGGCCGACCGCCTCGAGGCGCCGGACCGGCTGGTCTTCGACCTCGACCCGGGCCCCGATGTCCCCTGGAAGACGGTGCTCGCGGGCGCACGCCTCGTCCGGACAAGCCTCGAGGCACGAGGCCTCGTGAGCTTCGTGAAGACGACCGGCGGCAAGGGGCTTCACGTCGTCGCGCCCATCGAGCCGGGCCCCGGCTGGCCGGCGTGCGTCTACTTCGCTCGCGAGGTGGCCGAGGCGCTGGTCGCCGAGGCGCCGCGGGCCTTCACGGCCACGATGGCCAAGGCCGCGCGCCCCGGGAAGATCTTCCTCGACTACTTCAGGAACCAGCGCGGCGCGACGTCGGTCGCCGCGTACTCCTCGCGCGCGCGGCCCGGCGCTCCGGTCTCGACGCCGCTCACCTGGAAGGAGCTCGACGCGGTCCCTGCCGGCAACCACTTCACGATCGACACGGTCGAGCGCCGGCTGGCCAGGCTCCGGACGGACCCCTGGGCCGGCTACCGAGATCTCCGCCAGAAGCTTCCCGCCCGGCGGTCCGGCGCGAGGTGACCATGCCGCGAAGCGGGCTCGCGCGTCGGATCGTCGCCCGCGCGACACGCTGACGCGGCCGTCGCGCCTCGCCTCACTCCGTCGGGCCCCGGCGGAGCCGCCTCGCCGTACGGCAGCGGGATTGCACGATCTCACGATAGCGCAGCGCGGATCCCCCCGGCCGCCGAGCCGGCGGGGCCGCGATCCGAGAACCAAGGACGGAGGATTCTCATGGCCCGATACAGCAGGGGCGCGGGGAAGGCGGTCAAGTCCGCCATGCACCGCCGCAATCGGGGAACGCTGAGAAGTGGAAGCGGGAAGCGCGTGACGAGCCGGAAGCAGGCGATCGCGATCGGCCTCTCGGAGGCTCGGGAAAAGGGCGCGCGGGTCCCCAGAAAGAAGAAGTGACGGCCGGCATCGACGTCCCGCCCCGCCGGAGCCGCGCGCTCGCCGCCCGCTCGACGGCCCTCTTGCTCGCCGTCGCGCTGGTGGCGGGCGCCTGCTCCAACGTGCCGGTCCACCGGGTGCTGCCGGCGATGAACCTCGGTGAGCCGGCGTTCTTTCCGACCATCGAGGCGCACGCCCAGGCGCCCATCGTGGGGGGCAACCGGCTCACGCTGCTGCTCAACGGAGAGCAGATCTATCCCGCGATCCTCGGCGCGATCCGGGAGGCCCGGAAGACGGTCACGTACGCCCAGTACAGCTGGGAGGACGGGAAGATCTCGCGGGAGCTGGCCGAGGCACTGGCCGAGCGATGCCGCGCGGGCGTCAAGGGGCACGTCCTCCTCGACGCCGTGGGCACCCTATCGATGCCCCGTGAATACGTCGAGATGATGGAAAAGGGCGGGTGCGAGGTCGTCTCCTTCCGGCCGATCGGGCCCTTCGGACTCCGGCGCGTCAACAATCGCAACCACCGGCGCATCCTCGTCGTCGACGGGCGGGTCGGGTTCACCGGCGGGTCCGGCGTCAGCACCAAGTGGATGGGCGACGGCCGGGAGACGGATCATTGGCGCGACACCGACGTCAAGATCGAAGGGCCGGTCGTCGAGTACCTCCAGGGGGCATTCGCCGAGAACTGGGTGGAGGCGACCGGCACGGTCCTCGGCGGCGCCGAGTACTTCCCGGGTCCCACCCCGGCCAAGGGACGCACGTACGCTCAGATCATCCGCAGCGGCCCGTCCGGCGGGAGCTACGCCGTGTACACCACCTTCCTCCTCGCGCTCTCGTCGGCCCGCCGCTCGATCGAGATCACCAATCCGTACGTTCTCCTCGACGATCAGATGATCGAGACGCTGGTCCAGGCGGCCCGCCGCGGGGTGAGGATCAGCTTTCTGGTGCCCGGCGTGACCGATCACCCGCTGGTGCGACACGCGGGGCGCCGGCAGTTCGGCCAGCTCCTCGAGGCGGGCGTCGAGATCCACGAGTACTCGGCCGCGCTCCTCCACGCGAAGACGATCGTGATCGACGGGACCTGGGCGACCGTGGGCAGCACGAATCTCGACTACCGCTCGTTCAGGCTGAACGACGAGCTGAACGTCGTCGCTTACGACAGAGAGTTCGCCGCCCAGCTCGAGCGGGTGTTCGCGGAAGACCTGCGCTTCGCGCGGCGCGTCGACCTGGCGTCGTGGCAGGATCGCGGCGTGCGGGGTCGCATGTTCGAGATCCTGGCCCTGCCCTTCGAGAGCAACCTCTGAGCGACGGCTGGCCGGCCCGGCCCCCGGCGGCCACGGCTCCAGGGGTGCGGCTACCAGGAAATGGTCTGGCCCGGGCTGAGGATCGCGACCCGCTCCTCGATGCCGCGCCGGAGCGCCTCCTGCCACAGGCGATCCGGCGGCTCCCGGGAGGGTTCCCGGTTCATGCCGAAGGTTCCCCAGTGCATCGGCACCAGCCGCCGCCCCCGGACGTCCTGGAACAGCTGGATCGCCTCCTCGGGGTTGACGTGGTTGGGATGCCCGGTCTTGAACGTGAGATACCCCCCGATGGGGATCGCGGCCAGGTCGAACGGTCCGAGCCGGTCGCCGATCTCGCGGAAGCGGGCATCGTAGCCCGTGTCGCCCGCGAAGAACAGGCGCTTCGACGGCCCGAGGATCGCCCACGAGGACCAGAGTCTGAGGTACTGGTCGGCGAGGGTCCGGCCGGACGAGTGCTGGGCCGGGGTGCAGACGAAGGTCAGGCCCCGGAACTCGGCGCTCTGCCACCAGTCGAGCTCGACGACGTCCGTGATCCCCCGCTCACCGAGCCAGGCGCGGATCCCGAGCGGCACGAAGAACCGGGGGTGGTGCTCGCGGGCCAGGCGCTCCACGGTCTCGGCGTCGAGATGGTCGTAGTGATCGTGGGAGATGACGACCGCGTCGATCGGCGGGAGGTCGGCGAAGGCGAGGCCCGGCGGCACGAGCCGCCGCGGACCGGCGAACCCGACCGGGCTCGCCCGGTTCGCCCAGATGGGATCGGTCAGGATGTTGACCCCGTCGAGCTGCACCAGGAAGGTGGAATGCCCCACCCACGTGACGGTGGGATGGCTCCCGTTGGCGCGAAGCTCGGCGCCGTCGTTCGCGAGGACGGGGATCGCGGCCCCGCGGGCCGGATGCGGCTCGAGGGCTCCCATGAGGAAGTGCCGGACCCGGACGCCGAAGCCGTAGTGATAGCCGTCGTCGAGGTTCCGGAACCCGCGTCCAAGGTGGTGCGCGGATTGGCGCTCGGGCCCGGCCGACTCGACGTCCAGGACCGCCGCCGGCGCCAGGACGAACGCGATCGTGAACAGGACGAGCACGAGCGCCGGACGGGCAAGTCGGGACACGACGGGAAACCTCCAGGATCGGCGAGCTCTGGCCTGCAACCAGGCCGGCAACGCTCCAAGCGTAGCACAGGCTCATCGCCGGCCCCGTCGGCGGGACACTTCCCCGCGCATGTTGGCACTCCCATTGCTCTTTCGACGGCATGGGCGCTTCCCGGGATCGAGGAGCGCTGCGCAACGCGGCGTGGAGGCAGGTCCGGGTGATCGGCGGGATCCTGCTCCTCGGCCTCGGGTTGCTCGGCCTGGTGGTCCCGGTCATTCCCGGCGTTCCCTTGCTGCTGGCCGGGGCGGCCCTGATGGGCAAGGACCATCCGCTGGTCCGGCCCGTCGTCGGGAACCTCCGGCAGCTCCGGGCGCGATGGCGCCGCTTCCGCCGATTCCCGGCTCACCGGTGACCTGGCCATCGGGCCAGCCGCGGGAACGGCTCCGGCTCCGGACGACTCAGCGCACGGGCGTCGCAGACGACGCGTCGCTCGCGTGGATCCACCGCTCCGTGCGAGCCAGGATGCCGCGATCGGGCGTCAGGCGCGCCGGCCTGGGGCCGTGCCGCGACGCGCTCAGCACCGGCACGTAGTCGAGCTCCCGCTTCTCCGTGACGCAGCGGAGCAGGAGACCGCCCCTGCTCATGTCCCCACGCCCGACGAAGTCCGACGGGAACACGAGTCGCTCGCCGAACACGTCCCCCAGGAGCTCCACGTACTTCCCGCTCGCCACGCTGCCGAGGAGGACGACCTCCCAGGCCGGCAGATTCTTCAGCGCCACGGCCAGCGTGCGGGCGTCGCGAAGGAGCGGCCGCCGATACCGGGCCTCGTCCGGATCGACCGCGATCCGGCCGTATCGGCGCAGCAGGGGCCGGCCGACGCGGACGTCGGGCGACACCAGACCCTGGCACGGGGTGATGACCATGACGCCGGGGAGCCCGGCCGGCGGCCGCGCGAAGGAGCGCGCATAGGCGAGCTTCCCGCGGAAGTAGAGGCCACTCATGAAGCTGAAGACCTCTCCCAGGGGCGCCCCTTCCCGGGTGCGCAGCCGCTGAGCCAGATCGAAGCGAGCTTCCTCCCGGAGAACGATGCGGGCCCGCTCCCCGCCGCAGTGCGCGGGCGAGAGGAGGAAGACGCGCGGGCTCATGGTCGCCTGACAGTGTAGCGGGGGCGGGCCCGCCGCGCACTGACGGGTATCGGGACGCGCCACCCCTCCCGCAACGCCTCGGTGTCGTGTCGGCGCCACTTTGACGCGCCCGCCTCACGCTGAACGAGAACGCCGACTTCCGAGTCGTAACTGTCGGGGCCAGCAGATGGTCGGTGGATGCTGCGACGTCATGGCACTTGCGTTGCTACCTCATCTCGGGGTCCCGGAACAAACGCAATGATGATGCGGCGATCCGGCGCGTCGGGCCTTCTCACCCTGCTCGGGCTGGCGCTCGTGATCGCCGCCTGCTCGCGATCGGGCTCATCCGGGAGCGGAGGGACCGCGCCGCCGCCGGTGCCGGTCACGGTGGCGACGGCGGTCAGCAAGCCGATGCCGGTCGAGCTCCGTGCGATCGGCACCGTCCAGCCGTCGAACAGCGTCACCGTCCGCGCGCGGGTGGGCGGCATCCTGGCCCAGGTGCACTTCCGGGAGGGCCAGGACGTCAAGGAGGGAGACGTCCTCTTCACGCTGGATGGGGGCCCGCTCGAGGCCGAGCTGAGACAGGCCCAGGCCAACCTCGCGCGGAGCCAGGCGCAGCTCAACAACGCGCGCAAGGACGCCGAGCGCTACACGGAGCTGGCGCGCCAGGGCTTCGTCGCCCAGCAGCAGGCCGATCAGGCCCAGACGGCCGCCGCCTCCCTGGAGGCGACGGTCCGCGCCGATCAGGCCGTGGTCGAGAACGCCCGGATCCAGCGCGGCTACGCGACCATCCGAGCGCCCATCGCCGGCCGGACGGGCGCGCTTCTCGTCCACGAAGGCGATCTCATCAAGGTCAGTGACACCCCAATGGTCGTCCTGAACCAGATTCGCCCCGTCGACATCGCCTTCGCCCTGCCGGAGCGCGAGCTGCCCGAGATCAGGGCGCGGAGCGCGGAGGGCAGCCTCCACGTGAGCGCTCAGGCGCCTCAGAGCAGCCGGCCGCTCGGGGAGGGGCGGCTCACGTTCATCGACAACCGCGTCGACCAGGTGACCGGCACGATCCAGCTCAAGGCCTCGTTCCCGAACCAGGAGGGAGGCCTGTGGCCGGGACAGTTCGTGAACGTCGTCCTCACCCTCGCGACGGACCCCGCCGCGACGGTCGTCCCGACCCCGGCCGTCCAGATGGGCCAGTCCGGCCGCTACGTCTTCGTCGTCGCGCCCGACCAGACGGCCGAGCTCCGCCAGGTGAGCGTCGCGCGCGAGGTCGGCCAGGAGACGGTGATCGCGAGTGGCGTGTCCCCCGGCGAGACCGTCGTCACCGACGGCCAGCTGCGCCTCGTTCCGGGCGCGAAGGTGGACGCCCGGCCCGCCGGCCAGACGGTCGAGGCTCAGGCCCCGGCGGCCGGGTCGCCACGTCGGTGAGCGCGCTCTTCATCCGCCGCCCGGTGATGACGACGCTCGCCATGCTGGCGCTCGTCATCTTCGGCGCCATGGCGTACCGCGACCTCCCGGTGAGCGATCTGCCGAGCGTGGACCTTCCGACCATCCAGGTTTCCGCGGCCCTTCCCGGCGCCAGCCCCGACGTGATGGCGGCCTCCGTCGCCACCCCTCTCGAGCGGCAGTTCTCCACGATCGCCGGCCTCGAGAACATGAGCTCGACCAGCTCGCGGGGCTCGACGTCCATCACGCTCCAGTTCGTGCTCGACCGGGACGTGGACGCCGCCGCCCAGGACGTTCAGGCGGCGATCGCGCTGGCGTCGCGGTCGCTCCCCGCCGACATGCCGGCGCCGCCCTCCTACCGCAAGGTGAACCCGGCCAGCCAGCCGATCCTCTACCTGGCCCTGAGCTCCGCCACCCTGCCCCTCTCGGCGGTCAACGAGTACGCCGACACCGTCGTCGCCCAGCGGCTTTCCACCGTCCTCGGGGTCGCCCAGGTCCAGATCTTCGGCGCGCAGAAGTACGCCGTCCGGATCCAGCTCGACCCTCGCCTGCTCGCGACGCGGGGCATCGGGCTGGATGAGATCGAAACCGCCCTCCAGCAGGCGAACCCGAACCTGCCGACCGGAACGCTCCAGGGCCCGAGCCGCGCCTTCACGGTGGAGACGACCGGCGACCTCACGCAGGCGTCGGCCTACCGCTCGCTGATCGTGGCCTACCGGGACGGCGCGCCGGTGCGCCTCGGCGAGCTGGGCCAGGTCGTGGACAGCGTCGAGAACAACCTCGTCGCCAGCTGGTTCAACCGCACGCGGGCCGTCGTCCTGGCCGTGCAGCGCCAGCCCGGCACGAACACGGTCAAGGTCGTGGACGGGATCAAGCGCCTCCTCCCGACGCTTCGCGCCCAGATCCCGGCCGCCGTCTCGCTGGACCTGGTATTCGACCGTTCGGAAGCCATTCGCTCTTCCGTCTTCGACGTTCAGTTCACGCTGGGCCTCGCCATCGCGCTGGTCGTGCTGGTGATCTTCGTCTTCCTCCGCAACGTCTCGGCCACGGTGATCCCGAGCGCCGCGCTCCCGACGTCCATCGTGGGCACCTTCGCCGCCATGTACTTCCTGGGCTACAGCCTGGACAACCTCTCCCTCATGGCCCTGACGCTCTCGGTCGGCTTCGTGGTCGACGACGCCATCGTCGTCCTCGAGAACATCGTGCGCCACCAGGAGCTCGGGAAGGACCGTAGGGACGCGGCTCTGGAAGGATCCCGGGAGATCGGCTTCACCATCGTCTCGATGACGCTGTCCCTGGTGGCGGTCTTCATCCCGGTCATCTTCATGGGCGGGATCCTGGGGCGCCTCCTCCGGGAGTTCGCGGTGACCATCGCCGTCGCCATCCTCGTCTCGGGCGTGGTCTCCCTGACGCTCACCCCGATGCTCGCCAGCCGGTTCCTCCGCCCACACGGCGCCCGCCACGGCCGGCTCTACGACACCTCCGAGCGCCTCTTCGAGCGGCTCCGCCGCGGGTACGAGCGCACGCTCGGCTGGGCGCTCGTGCATCGCCGGTGGGTGCTGCTCAGCTTCCTCCTGAGCCTCGTCGCCACGGCGTGGCTTTTCGTCGTCGTGCCGAAGGGGTTCATCCCGAGCGGCGACACCGGACAGCTGGCGGGCGTCACCGAGGCGTCGCAGGACACCTCGTTCGATGCGATGGTGCGCCACCAGCTCGACGTGAACGCCGTCCTCCTGGACAGTCCCGACGTGGCGGCGTTCGTCTCGGTCGTCGGCTTCCGCGGCAGCAACTCCGGCCTCGTCTTCGCGCGGCTCAAGCCGGCCCGAGAGCGCGACTCCGTGGACCAGGTGATCGCGAAGCTCCAGCCCAGGCTCGCCCAGATCCCGGGCGTCCGCGCCTATCTCCAGAACCCGCCGGTCATCAACGTGGGCGGCCAGGCGACCCGCGCCCTCTACCAGTACACGCTCCAGGGGGCGGACACCGCCGAGCTCTACCGGCGCGCGGCGGACATGGAGGGCCGCCTCCGGCGGATACCCGGGCTCCGGGACGTGAACAGCACCCTCGAGCTCTCCAGCCCCGAGGTGGTCGTCGACATCGACCAGGAGAAGGCGGCCGCGCTCGGGCTGACCAACGGCCAGATCGAGGGAGCCCTCTTCAACGCCTACGGGTCCCGACAGGTGTCGACGATCTTCACCGCCTCCAACGAGTACGAGGTCATCCTGGAGCTCGCGCCGGAGTACCAGCGCGATCCCGCGTCTCTCTCCCTCCTGTACGTGCGGTCGACCAGCGGGAAGCTGGTGCCCCTCGGCTCGGTCGCCAGGCTCACCTCCGCCGTCGGCCCCCTCTCCGTCACGCACCTCGGCCAGCTCCCGTCCGTGACCCTGTCCTTCAACCTCGAGCCGGACGTGTCGCTCGGCGAGGCCGTGTCGAGGATCCAGCGGGTCGAGCGGGAGGCGCGCCTGCCGTCGACGATCGCCACGAGCTTCCAGGGGACGGCCCAGGCGTTCCAGTCGTCGGTCCGCGGCCTGGGTCTCCTCCTGGTCATCGCCATCCTGGTCATCTACCTGGTCCTGGGCATCCTCTACGAGAGCTTCGTCCACCCGATCACCATCCTGTCGGGGCTGCCGTCGGCCGTCGTGGGAGGGCTCCTCACCCTCTATCTCTTCGGCTACGACCTCGACTTCTACGGGTTCATCGGGCTCATCATGCTGCTCGGGATCGTCAAGAAGAACGCGATCATGCAGGTGGACTTCGCGCTCGAGGCCGAGCGGGGCGGCAAGGCCCCGGAGGCGGCGATCTACGAGGGGGCCCTGGTGCGCTTCCGGCCGATCATGATGACGACCGTCGCGGCCATCATGGGCACCCTGCCCATCGCGTGCGGCTTCGGAGCGGGCGCCGACGTCCGGCGGGCCCTCGGATTGGCGGTGGTCGGCGGGCTGCTGGTCTCCCAGCTGCTCACGCTCTACGTCACCCCGGTGATCTACCTCTACCTGGATTCGCTGCGCATGCGCCTGCCCGCCCTGCGCCTCCGCGCGCGCCGCGCCCCCCGCCGCCCGTCGGCCTCCGTGGCCGCGTCGGCCCGCCGGCCCGGCTGAGCCAGCCGGCGCCGCGGGAGCGCCCGCGAGCCGGCTCTCACCCCGCCTGGCGACCGGTCAGCCGCCGCGAGCCGCTTGCCAGCCGCCGTAGAGCGGGTGCGCCGCGTCGAGCGGCAGGGGCACCGGCGCCCGGCTCCGCGCCGAATGGTAGATCGCGGTGATCAGCTCGAGGGCGGCGCGCGCGTCGGCCAGCGTGACCGGCAGCTCGCCGCCGGTCCGGAGCGCCTCGTGGTACCGGGCGAACTGGCCGGCGAAGCCCTCGGGCCCGGGCTCGAACGCCGCGAGCGCCGCGCGGACCTCCTCGTCGGCCTCCGGGGTGTCGCCGGTGAACGTCCAGGGATCGTGCGAGCTTTGGTAGGGCGCCGTGTTGCTCTCGGCGCTGAGATTGGCGAAGCAGAAGCGGTGCCGGCTGATCTCGTGGGCCGACCCGGTCGTCATGGCCAGCGTCGCCAGCGACCCGTCGGCCATCTCGAGCGAGACCGCGGCGCAGTCCTCGGTCTCGATCGGGTTCACGAGGGTGGTCAGGTGCGCCGACACCGTCTTCGCCGGCCCCAGCACGTAGTAGAGGAGGTCGTGCGCGTGGATGGCGAGGTTGACCACCGGGCCGCCCAGCTCCGTCGCCCAGCGCGAGCGCCAGGGCACCGCGTAGTAGGCCGGCCGCCGGCGCCACGCGGTCTCCACGGTCGTCAGGAACGCGCGGCCCGCGATCCCCCGCTCGACGAGGAGCCGGAGCTTCTGGACGCCGCGGCCGAAGCGGTACTGGAAGATCGGCATCACGCGCCGGCCCGACCGCTTCTCCGCGGCGATCACCCGGTCGGCGTCCTCCAGGGAGCCGCAGAGCGGCTTCTCGCAGAT
Source organism: Candidatus Methylomirabilota bacterium (assembly GCA_036558225.1). GTDB lineage: Bacteria > Methylomirabilota > Methylomirabilia > Rokubacteriales > DASRDR01 > DASRDR01. The sequence continues at coordinate 11,834 of DATBGA010000156.1, forward strand.
CACGTGCTTGCCGGCCTCCAGGACCTGGAGCGTCTGCGCGGCGTGGAGGTACGGCGGCGTGCAGATGTCCACGACGTCGACCTCGTCCCGCCGGCAGAGCGCGCCCAGGTCGGTGACCGCACGCTCGATCGCGTAGGCTGCCGCGACGTCGCGGGCCTTCGCCTCGTCGACGTCGCAGATCGCCTCCACCGTGAACAGCTCCGGCAGGCTCCGGTAGGCGTCGAGGTGCTGGCGGCCGATCCCGCAGCCCACCAGGCCAACCCGCAGGGGCGCGCTCATCGCTCAGCCGCGCCGCGGCGGGCGGCGGCGAGATGCGCGCTTCCGGATCGAGCGATCGCCGGGGGCGTGGAGCCTTACCGCCTTGGCCTGGGCCTCCAGCGCCAGCCGGCAGGCCAGGAAGCAGTGGGCCTGGGGCATCGCGGTCTCCGTCCGGTTCACGATGTCGGCGAGGAGCTGCCGGCCGTAGGGCAGGTCGCCGGCGCTCGCGTCCACGTGGCGCGCCGCCTTCCCGTCCACCAGGAACAGGTGGCACGACCCCGGACGCCCGGCGACGTCCACGTACTTCCGCAGCTCGATGTAGCCGTCGGTGCCGAGGATGACGAGGCGGCCGTCCCCCCAGGTGCCGAGGCCGTCCGGCGTGTACCAGTCGACCCGCGCGTAGCCGGTGCCCCCGTTGCCCCGCAGGACCACGTCCCCGAAGTCCTCCAGCTCCGGCCACTGGGGATACTTCCAGTTGGCCACCTGGGCCGCCACCACCTCCGCCTCGGTCGAGCCGGTCATGAACAGGAACTGGTCCATCTGGTGGGACGCGATGTCTGCCAGGATGCCGCCGGACTGCGCACGCTTGAAGAACCACGGTGGCCGCGTGGGCGCGTTGAGGCGGTGGGGACCGAGGCCCACCGTCTGGACGACCTTCCCGATCGCGCCCGCCTGCACGAGCTCGCCCGCCCGCACCGTCGCCGCGTTCTCGAACCGCTCGCTGAAGCAGACCGAGTAGATCCGCCCCGTCTCGGCCTGGACGCGGCGGGCCTCGGCCAGCTGGGCGAGCGTGGTGAACGCGGGCTTGTCGCTCATGTAGTCCTTCCCGTGGCGCATCGCCTCCACGCCCAGCGGGCCCCGGTCGCTCGGGATCGCCGCGCTCACCACCAGGTGGACGCTCGGGTCCTCCAGGATCTCCCGGCGGCTCCGCGCCCGCCGCGCCTCCGGGTACCGGCGGCCGTACTCGGCGGCCAGCTCCGCCTCCTCCGCGAAGAACCCCGCGAGCTCCGCGCCCGCGCGGAGTAGGAGGTCCGTCTGCGCGTAGATGTGGTTGTGATTGACGCCGACGACCCCGAACCGCACCATCGGGGTCAGACTTTGCCTTCCGGACAATTCCTGACGCGGCGCATCCCGAAGTGTACCGACAGCAAAGTCTGACCCCGGGTCAGCCCTTCATCCCGGTGGTGCTGATGCCCTGGACCAGGTAGCGCTGGAAGATGATGAAGACCGCCAGCACGGGCACCAGCGAGAGCGCGGACATCGCGAAGATCGCCCCCCAGTCGGTCGCTCCCGACGCGTCGGCGAACGACCGGAGCGCCACCGAGATCGTGTAGAGCTTCGGCTCGTTGAGGTACACGAGCGGGGTGAGGAAGTCCTCCCACGCCCAGTAGAACGAGAAGATCGCCGCGGTGATCAGGGCCGGCCGGATCAGCGGCAGGATGATCCGGAAGAAGATCCCGATGTGGCTGCACCCGTCGATCTCCGCGGCCTCGTCCAGCTCGCGGGGGATGCCGCGGATGAACTGCATGATCATGAAGATGAAGAAGGCCATCCCGAAGAACCGCGGCAGGAGGAGCGGGTAGAACGTGTTCACCAGGTTGAGCTTCGTGAAGAAGACGTACTGCGGGATGATGATGACCTGGACCGGCAGCATCAGCGTCAGCAGCATGCAGGTGAACCAGAAGCCCCGGCCGGCGAACCGGATGCGCGCGAAGCCGTAGGCCACCACCGCGGACGACAGCACCGCGGCCACCGTCCCCACGCCCGCGTAGATCAGCGAGTTCTTGTAAAAGGTCGCGAAGCTGACGCCGCCAAAGCCCGCCCAGCCCGTGATGTAGTTCTGCGGCGTGAAGCGCCGGGGGACCAGCGACATCACGTTCGTCCAGATCTCGGACGGCCCCTTGAGCGAGCTGGCGAAGAGCCACAGGATCGGATACAGCATCAGGACGCCCAGCGCGCCGACCGCCGTGTGGTAGACGACGGTCCGCAGGAGCTCCCGCCGGCGGCGGGC
>DATBGA010000157.1:0-15542 GCA_036558225.1 Candidatus Methylomirabilota bacterium
CATGCGCGCCGTGAACAGGGCCAGCGCGGCCACCAGGATGACCAGGAGCGGCCGGAGCGACTGCGACTCGGCGGCGGGCGTCCGCCTCTTCATCTCAGCGGTCATGGGCGGGGCTCACCGCAATGCGGGCCGCGGGCCGGAGCCGCGCGCGTCGGCGCGAGCCCGCGCGTCTGGTGCCTCACCACCGGGTGGGCTACGATCACCATGGTCGGTCATGCGAAAGAATCGCGGCACCGCGGCGGGGGCTCGTCGCCGCGCGCCCGGCATCTGGTGACGGCGCTGGAGTCCGGACGGCGCATGCGGTCACACTCGACCGCCCGCTGATCCCGCCATGCGAGAGCGGGCGTGGACGCCGAACGTCCTCCTGGGGGTGGTCGGTGCCCTGGTCTCGCTCCTGTGCATCGAGGGCGTGTTCGCCTTCGCCTTGTCGCACCCGCAAGTGCTCGCGCAGGGCGGCGGGACCCCCGGGAAGGCGCTCGCGTACGCGCGCGACTACCACAAGAGCCGGGACCGGAAGATCGTGCAATACCTGTCGGACTGCGCGCGCTACGACCCGGAGGTCACGTACACGCTCATTCCCGGGACTCGATGTCGCGTCGCGAGCCGCGAGTACGTTGTCGAGTACGCGGCGAATCGTGCGGGCCTGCGCGACAGGGACGCGGCCCTGGCGAGGCCGGAGGTCGTCGTCATCGGCGACTCGCACGCGATGGGCTGGGGCGTCGCGAGCGAGGAGAGCTTTCCGAAGCGCCTCCAGGAAATCCTGGACCGCCCCGTGCTCAACGCAGCCATGTCGTCGTTCGGTACCGCGCGCGAGATGATGCTGCTGGAGCGGCTGAAGCTGCCACCGGTCAGGGCGCTGGTCATCCAGTATTCCGACAACGACTTCACCGAGAACCGGCCCTACGCGGAGAGCGGGGCGCTGGCGATCCTGCCGGAATGGCAGTACCGGGCGGTTGTCGAGGAGCATCGCCTCGAGACCCGATACTATCCCTTCAAGCACGTGGCCAGCGCGCTTCTGAGCCTGAGGACGCCCGGGAGCCCGCCGCCCGCCCCGCCTCCCGACGACGTCGGCGAGGCGCGCGCGTTCCTCGACGTGCTGCTGCGGCATCGCGCGACCGTCGAGGGCAAGACGGTCGTCGTCATCGAGCTCAACGCCCACAACCAGAACGACGGCCGGTTCGTCGACGCGCTGCGCGGCCTGCTCGCCGATGATCGCTACGCCTCGCTCCGGGACTGGGTCACGGCCATCGACGTCTCGGGCACGCTCGGGCCCGGCGACTACTATCTCCTGGATGGCCACATGCGGGCGGCCGGTCACGAGAAGGTGGCCCGGCTCGTCGGCACCGAGATAGCGCGGCGCGCCGGGCGAACTCCCTGACGGGGCGCGGCCGGTCAGGGCGTCCGGGCGCGCTTCCGGCGCGGACGGCTCACCCGCCGTTCCCCGAGAGCGCGCGCAGCGCGGCCTCGAGCGCCGCCTGGTTGCTGGTCACGACGGGCACGCCGAGCGCGGCGGCGATCGCATCCCGGGCATCGAACGCCCGGAACGTGCAGCATGCCACGAACACGGCGTCGGCCGGCCCGCGCCGGAAGGTCTCGATGGCGAACCGGGTGATCGCGTCCGGGGGGACCGCGGCGATCTCGAGGCTGTCGGTCAGCCCGAGGCCGGCGGCGATCGGCACCGCGAGGCCATCCGCCTCCAGGCGCGCCGCGATGGGCCTGGTCAGCGCCTCGGGGTACGGCGTGACCAGGGAGACCGATCGGAGGCCCCGGCGGGCGAGCTCTCCCCGCACGGCCTCCATCGTGCTCACGACCGGCGCGCTCGTCGCCGCGGCGATGTCCCGGCAGAGCCGCGCCTCGTAGTCCCGGCCGCGGAGCGCGCCCGCCGACGTGCACGAGAAGACGACCACGTCGGGCCGGATCGTCGCCAGGTCCGCGGCGGCGGGCAGGACGTGGGCATCGAGCATGCGGACCTCGTCCGCCTCGGTGGTCGTCGGCAGCCGCATGCGGGCCGCGTGCAGGGTCACCTCGGGGGGAAGGCGCCGGTAGAAGTCCACCTCCTGGACCGTGCCCGAGGAGGGCAGGAGCAGCCCGAGCCGGCGCGCGCTCACGGCGCGGGCGAGAACGCCTGCGCGTACTCCGGCGGGCGCGACCGCAGGAGCGCCCGGCAGCTGCAGGCGGTGGGCTCGTCGAGGCCTCCCAGCAGGGCCAGCTCGAGGGCCGCCGCGACGCGGGGAAGCGTCTCGAGGTACAGGCGATCGAGCGTGATGGTGGGATCCTCGGGCTCGAGCCCGGTCCCCCAGTTGGCGACGACGTGATAGTAGCCGAGGTGCATCCCGCAGACGCGGGCCAGCACGGGGCTCACGCAGTCGCCGGTGATGACCGGCATCCCGGTCAGACGCCCGTAGAGCTCGAGCTCCCGGCAGGTCGCGAGCGACTCGAAGCCGTTGCCGGCGAGCCACCGGTTGAGCACGACGCCCGCCTCGGGGCCGTGGACGCGCCGGAAGCGGAACCCCGGCACGCGGTGGGCCTCCTCGCGGATCGCCCCCGCGAGCGCCGGGCAGAAGGGATCGTCCATGATCGCGACCTGGCGCGGCAGGCAGAACTCGAGCTCGGTGCCGGGGAGCCCGGTGGGCATCGTGTCGCGCGTGAGGTAGCTCCGCGGCAGAACGAGGTCGCCCGGACGGACCGCGTCCTCGTCCGCCGCGCCCCGCCGCCAGTCACAGCTCCCGCTGGTGCCGCCGACCAGGAGGACCCGCACGCCCGCCCGCCAGAGGATCCAGAACGTCTTCCACTCGCTCGCGCGGAGCAGCGGGTCCTCGTCGAGCACCTGGCCGTAGGTCGGGATGCGCAGGAACTCGCGGCCGCCCGGGGCGCGGTAGTGCTCGACCTGGGGACCCGGACCGTAGGGCGTCTGCGGGCGGTGAACGCCGAGCCGGGCGTGGCCGTGCGCCGCCGCGAGCTCGTGGAAGCGATCGCCGAGGCCCCACGTGGGGCTTCCCCCGAGGGTCGCGATCGCGGCGCGCGGGCCCTCGTACGGCACGCTCGGATCGAGACCGCAGAGGCAGCCGTTGTGGCCGGGGCTCATCGGTCGCGGCGAGCCGGACGGAAGCGCGTGACGGGCCGCACGCGCTAGAGCGTGGTCGGCGTGCCCAAAGAAGTCAACCCCGGCGTCGAGTTCCAGGGAAGGGAGCTCCGGCCATGACGTGCGGGGTCACTCTGCTGCCGAACTTTGACACGGTGCAAGGTCGCGGCCGCCCGGGCATTGTGGGGTTTTTCCCGTTCGCCTCGGTTTGACGGCGCCTTGCGGGTCGTTTCCCCGTGGCACGTCGTTCGCAATGAGGCCCTCCGGTATCGATCATGACGACATTGCTGCTGGTCAATGGAGAGGCGGGGCCCGCAGAGCCCTCGGAGGCTCCGCGGCCCGGCCCTCGTCGCGGGCCGACCCTGAAGGGCGCGCTGGAGCGCGCCGGCTACGAGGTCGTCCAGGTCGACGACGGCGCCGGCGCCCTGGCGCGCCTGGGGGAGGGACCGCCCGACCTCATTGTGCTGGCCGGCACCGTTCCGGACATGGAGCTGCCCGACCTCTGCGCGGCAATGCGCCGCGAGCCGGCTGCCGAGAAGGTCCCGTTCATTCTCGTCGCGGATGCCGCCGCCCGCAGCGGCCGCTCGGCGTCGCGAGCGGGCGCGGATCTCGTGTTCCCGGCGACGGTGGGCCCGGCCGAGATCGCGGATCGGCTGCGCCGGCTCTTCTGACAAGCCGCTCGCTCCGGGACTCCCGTCCCCGCCCCCTCGCTCCCCGCACGGGACCGCGCAGCGCCGTGGCGCCCGCCGCGGCGGGAACGCCGGCGCCTCATGCGTTCCCGGCGGCCGTCCCCTCGCGGTCGGATGCCCACGCGACCCACTCCGCCAGGACGACGAGCGTCCAAAGGGCCCGCGCGTGGTCCCCCTGCCGCCTCCGATGCGCCTCGAGCAGCGCGAGCGCCGCCTCGGGGTCCATGCCGACCGTGCGAAGCCGGTGGTCGCCCAGCCGGGAGGCGGCCCAGTCGTGGAGCGGCTCCCGGAGCCAGCGGGCCAGCGGCACCGAGAGGCCGCGCTTCCGGCGGTAGACGATCCTGGACGGGAGGTACCGGAGGGCGTAGCGCTTCAGAAAGACCTTCGTCGCCGCGCCCCGCACCCGCTGCTCGACGGGGAGCGACGCGGCGAACTCCATGACCGACTGGTCGAGATAGGGAGCCCGGAGCTCGAGAGCCGAGTTCATGCTCGCCCGGTCGGCCTTGGTCAAGAGGCCCTCCGCGAGGGAGGTTTCGAGGTCCATCCGCTGCAGGACGTCGAGGACGTTTCCATCCGAGTCGGGAGTGTCCGGCGCGGCGTCCGCGAGGCCGAGCTTCCCGAGGTGCTCCGGGGAGGTGCTGGACGTCCAGTGCCGATGTCGGCCCACGGGGCCGAGCTCGGCGGCCGCCACGAACCGCTTGAGCAGATACGACACGGTCACTTTCCGGTCACTGGGGGGCCACCGCTCGACCAGGGCCCGGAGCAGCGCGCGCGCCGCGCCGGGAAGACGCATGTAGCGCTCGGCGAGGGTGGCGCCCACGTACGTCGGGTATCCGCCGAACAGCTCGTCCGCACCCTCTCCGACGAGCGCCAGCTTCACGTCACGGGACGCCCGGCGGGCGAGGAGCGCCGTCGGCACCCAGGCGGGGTCGGCGAGCGGCTCGCCCACCACGCGGATGAGCTCCGGGATACCCTCACGGAGCGCGTCCGGGGTCACGGAGACGGGGGTCCAGTCGAGCCCGAGGTGCCGGGCGACCTGCTCGGCGAAGGCGCCCTCGTCGTACGAGGCCTCGCCGAATCGGAGCGTGTAGGCGCGGAGCTTCCGTCCGGGCGCGAGGTCCTTCGCGACCGCCGCGACGAGGGAGGAGTCCAGCCCGCCGCTCAGAAACACGCCGCACTCGACCTCCGCGTCGGACTGGCGACGGACGGCCTCGCGGAACACCTCGTCGAACGCCTGGGGCGCCGGCGCCCGCTTCGGGTCCGTCGTGATCGCCCAGCGCCAGTATCGACGTCGCGTCACGCGGCCCTGCTCGATGACGACCGCCTCACCCGGCGCGACCTTGCGGACCTCGGAGAACGGGGTCTCGGGCGCCGTGAAGTAGCCGAAGCGGACGTAGCGGGCCAGGGCCTCCCGATCCGGGGTCAGCCTGAGGGCGGGGTCCATCCGGAGGGCCGAGATCTCGGTCGCGAAGCGGACCATTCCGTCGGCCAGGCAGTAGAAGAGGGGGCGCTCCCCCGCCCGGTCTCGAGCCAGGAGCAGCCGATCCCGCCGGGGATCCCAGATCGCGACCGCGAAGACGCCCGCGAGCCGCTCGACGAAGCCGTCCCCGAGCTCGAGATAGAGGGCGGGAATCACCGCGACATCGGTGGCGGCGAGAACGGGCCGGCCGCGCGCGGCCAGCCATGACCGGAGGCTCGCGTGATTGTCGATCTCGCCGTTGCAGACCACCACGATCCCGCTCCCGGCGTCGACCATCGGCTGCCGGCCGTCCGCGAGGCCACGGATCGCGAGCCGCGTCGCCCCCAGCACCGCCGCGCCCGTCGCGTGCACGCCCGAGTCGTCCGGTCCCCGGTGGGCGAGCGCCTCGACCATCGCGCGGACGTGGTCGCTCGCCCGGACGCCGTCCAGCCCGACACCGGGAGCCGCGATGCCGCAGACGCCGCACATCTCAGGGCCGAGTCGCCGGAGGCACGAGGGCGCCCCACCAGCCCCGGCGGAGCTCCGCCACCGCGATGCCGCGGGACCGCGCGATGTCGTCGAGCAAGGGCCGCGCGTTGTCCTTGGTCAGCACGTACACGGGCACGGTCTGGCTGGCCAGCCATCGCGCCCGATCGTCCAGCCGGACGAGCATCGGGGGCCAGTCGGCGCCGTGCTTCAACCGGTAGCGGAGGTAGTTGCTGGTCAGCCCCCCTCGGCCGCGCTGAGTGATGTAGACCACCGGCTGGCCCACGTAGAAGGGCAGGCCGACGGCGAAGCATTCGAGACACGCGACGATGGTGCCGGGCGGCCGCGGCGGGATCGCCCGGGCCAGCGCCCGCGATGAGCTCGCCTCCGCGTAGCGCGCCGCAGTGCCGAAGCCGACCGACAGGAGCAGGACCGACGGGACCACGAACACCGCCAGGGCGAGCCGGACATCGCGCCGGAAGCGAACCGCGAAGGCCGCCACCGCCACGCCCAGCAACGAGGCGACGAGGATGCCCATGTCGGGTTGCAGGCGGCCGAACTCGTTGCTCTCGAAGCCCAGGAGGTCCTGGAGACGATCGGGTCCGGCGAGGTTCAGCGACAGCGCTCCGGCGGCGACGAGGCTGATCAGCCCGACCACCAGGGCGCCGCGGAGGACGAGGCGGGCCGCCCGACCCTCCGACCGCGTCAGGGCCCGGTCGAACAGGCGGGCGATCAGGACCGCGAGGGCGACCAGCCCCGGGAGGACGTAGCCGGGCCGCTTGGACTGCGAGCTCGAGAAGAAGAGGGTCACGACCACCGCCCACACGACGAAGAAGCGGTCGGCCGGTGTCCACCGGGCCCGGCTCCGCCAGGCCGCCACCACGGCCTCGGGCAGCAGCGCGCTCCAGGGGTAGAGGGCGACCAGAAGGACCGGCCCGTAGTAGTACACGGGCTCGCTCCGGCGAAGGGTCTTGGTCAGGTAGCGGCGCATCGACTCCTCGACCAGGCCGTAGTGGAGGAAGTCGGGATGCTCGTGGAGGAGAGCCACGAACCACGGCAGGACGAGGGCGAGAAAGAGCAGGAGATTCACCGGAGCCAGGATGCGCAGGATCGCCCGGGGGCGTCGCTCGACGAGGTGGAGGACCGCGAGGACCGCGCCCGGCACCAGGAACCCGACCGGCCCCTTGATCAGGGTGGCGACCGCGCTCAGGGCGGCCCCGAGCAGGAGCCACCGGCGGCGCGCCGTCGCGGGGCCTTCCTCGGCGAGGTAGCCGGCCAGGATGGCCCCGGACGTGAGCAACGCCAGCGGCATGTCGAAGATGACCAGCCGGGCGAAGCCGATCACGAGCGGCGTGGTCGCGAGGACGAGGACGGTCAACGCCGCCGTCCGCTCGCCGTATGCGCGCCGGCAGAACGCGAACATCATGACGACCAGGGCCGCGGCGCTCAGCGCGGAGGGCAGGCGCGCGGTGGCCTCGCTGCGCCCGAAGACGCCGAACGAGAGCGCGACCGCGCGGAAGTAGAGCGCCGGCTTGTCGAGATAGGGGATCGCGTTGAACGTCGGCACTACCCACGCACCGGACTCCGCCATCTCTCGCGCGACCTCGGCGTTCCGGCCCTCATCGGGATCGATGAGCGGGAGGTCGCCGAGCCGGGCGAAGAACAGCACCGCGGCCAGGAGGAACGCCACCCCGGTCAGCGCCCGGGGCTGCCATCTCTGCATCCAGACCCTCGCCTTCATCCTCCGGGAGTCGTTCGCGCGGCGACCGATCTCGGCCGCCGCGCGCCCTGCGCTCGCAAGGCCGGCGCGCGCTCGGGATGCGGCTCACGAGCGCCGGGCCGGCCCATTGTATGGGCGAACGGGCGCGCCGGCGGCGCTTTGGAACGGGGAAGGGCGCTAGGCCGGTGGGGCGCGCGAGCCGAGGGAATCCCGGACGACGTGCTGGGGCGCGAGAGGTTCGCCGGGCGGGGGGCACTCGACTGGCGACGAGGAGGCGAAGCGCAGCTCGCTTCCGATCGCCGGAATGTCCGCCCCCTGGGAGAGGGTCTTCCAGATCAGCCCCGCGTCGTCCCCGTCCCCGTCGTAGTGACCGGGAGGATCGAACTCTGGACCGAGGGCGACACTAGCGAGCGCGAGCCCGAGGGCCAGGAGGAGCACGGCCGGCAGGAGGCGTCCCTCGAGGCGACGCATGGCTCATCCTAGCATGGGGTCCACATGGGCACGCGCGGGCCGCACGTCCGGATCCGGCTGCCTCGCGCGGCCGTCGGGACGAGGTGTCTCGGCGCGTTGTGAGTGGATCGTGCCCGATGCTATGGTGGCGCCGTGGGACGCCTCGGACCGTATTAAATAGCTCCCGCGGCGCGGTAAGCGGTGGAGAGCGCGATTACGGGCCGGGCCGACGGCGGAGCTGCTCCCGTCGGCCCATGCGCATCAGACGCAGCCACTCGCCGAAGCCGGCGGGATCCCGGCGCTGGACGAGGAAGTACCAGCCGAAGGTCGCGCAGTCGAGCGGCCACCGGAGCCGCCGGCCCGGCTGCGTGGAGAGATAGCCGCGGTTCCGGAACGTGTAGTAGCGCTTGCCGGGGTCGACGGGGTCGTGCACGTACGCGAGCCCGCCAAGGATCGGACGCGACTCCTTCTTGCCGCTCGGGTGCAGGAGCTGAGCCGTCAGGCAGGTGCCGAAGGAGAGCCCCGACCGCAGCGCCCGCCGGTAGATCTCGACCTCCTCGCCGCGCAGGAAGAGCCGGTAGTCGGGGACGCCGACGACATCCAGGGCCTCCGCGCTGAAGAGGGCGCCGTTGAACAGGCCCGCGTAGCTCGGCAGGAACTCCCGCTCCCGGAGCTCGTCCGGGCGCTGGACCCATCGGAGCCCTCTCCGCATGAGGAACGACAGCTGGCCCGGATCGTCGTCGCTCACGACGATCGGGGCGACGAGCTCCAGGCCATGCCGATCCGCGCAGGCCAGGAGCGCTCGCAGGCAGTCGTCTGTCGCCGGCACGGCGTCGTCGTCGAAGAACCACACCCATGACGCGCCGTGGGCCAGCGCGGTCAGGGCGCCGAGCGCGAAGCCGCCGGCGCTGCCGAGATTCCGCCAGGACGGCACGTACGTGGAATCTCCGGGGCGGGTCGCGACGAGCTCGGCCGTCGACTGGTCGGGACCATTGTCGACGACGATCACGTCGTCGACCCGGCGGCTCTGGCGGGCCAGGGCTGCCAGCAGGGTGGCGAGACGCTCGGGCCGCCGCCGGGTGACGACGATGGCCGCCACCGCCCCGGGTCCCAGACGCTCCGCCACGCGACGCTCGGCCGGGTCGGCGACTATCCGAAGAAGTGCCGATCCTGCTCCCGGCGCAAGCGATCGCACAGCCGACCCTCGGGAGTCTTCACGTCGTCGTAGGTCAGGACCGCGTCGCGCGGAAGGTCGCGCCTCAGCGTGCAGCCCTCGGCCAGGCCCATCGGCAGGAGCCTCGCGCCGACGGCCACCTCCGCGTTCTCGCACTGGCCGTACGTCCCGTACCCGCCGATGCCGTCCAGGACCTCGCCGGCCCGGAGGTCGGTCTTGGCGGTGGCGACCACGTCCACCCTGCATCCGAACGTCGCCGACGTCACGGCGTCGTTGAAGAGCACCGCCCGCGCGAGGGAGAGCGGCGCCTCCAGGTGGCAGAGGTGGTAGGGCGTGTAGAAGCTGTAGAGGGGGCCCTCGCCGAGCTTGTAGAGGTTGAGATAGTGACGCTGCCGGGGGTCGTCGTGGGTGGCCAGCACGAAGACGCCGGGGCTCGGCCGGGCCTTGACCACGTAATCCACCACGCCGCCCAGCTTGCGGAGCCGGTCCGGATCGTACCGGCCGGCGCGGCAGAGCTCGTCGACGTGGCCCTCGAAGTCGCCGCCCCGCATGCCGCGCTGCTCCACACACATCCCGGTGGCGTTGGCGACGACGGCTTGCTCGAACGAGACCTTGGTGCCGTCGGCGAAGCTGGTGACCATCCGCGGGTTCTGGCCCCACTTCCTGGCGAAGCCCTCCTGGGTGGTCGGGTTCCGGTAGCGGTCCTGCAGGCCCTTGATGTTGCCGCAGACCAGCGGGCTCAGGCCGATGCCCGTGACGAAGCGGTGCAGGTTCATCTGGACACCGGGCTGGTCGCCGTCGCATCCGCTCACGATGCAGCCGGCGCGATCCGCCTGAACCTTGAGGATCGGGCCGAGCGTGCCCTCGAGCTCGGCGTTCATGAGCACCACGTGCTTCCCGTGGCGGATGGCCTCGGTGGCGACGCGGGCCCCGAAGTCCACGGCGCCGGTCGCCTCGATGAGCGCCTCGATGCCCTCGGCCCGGCAGAGGAGCAGGGCGTCGTCGGTCACGACGGCGGCGCCCCCCCGGATGGCGTCCTCGAGCTCACCCGGGCGGGAGACGGGCGTTGCGTGCTCCAGCCCGGCGTCCCGGTACGCGCGCGCCGCCGCGTCGCGGTGGCGGTTGGCGATGGCGCAGAGCCTCATGCCCGGAACGGTGTTGACGATCTGATGGGCGATGCCCCGCGCCATGAATCCGGCCCCGATCAGCGCGACGCGCACCGGATTGCCGGCGGCTTCTCGCGCTCGGAGGGCGGTGTCGACGATGATCATGCGGGCCGACGCGAATTGAACACGCCGTCCCGCCGCGCGTCAAGGCGCGCGGCTCCCGGGAGGCGAGGCGGGGCGGGGCCGGGGGTGGGACGCGTCCCACCAGGCCGCGGCCGCGGCGCCGGCGACCCCGAGGGCGAACCCGGCGACGACGTCGAGGGGCCAGTGGGCGTCGAGGACCATGCGCGAGATCCCGATGGCGAGGGTCAGCAGCACCGCGGCGAGCCCGATGACGGCGCGGAACGCGCGTCCGAGACCGGACCGCCCCACGAGATAGATCGTCGCCACGGCGAAGGCCGCGGTGGCGGTGGCGTGCCCGCTCGGGAAGCCGAGGGCCACGCCGCGGGGACGGAGTCGCCCCACCAGCTCCTGCAGGGCCTCGCCCGCGAGAGGCACCACGACGAGGGTCAGCGCCCACAGCCACCAACGCTCGCGGGCGTGACGCGACATGGCCAGCAGGAGGAGGACCCCGGGCGCGATCCCCCACCACGTGCCGAGGGGGCGGATTCTTCGGGCGAGCCACCTCAGATCGGGAGACGAGACGCCGCGCACTACCGCGCGCACTTCCGTCTCGCCCGGCAGGACGCCGGTCGCCGCGAGGAGGGCCGTGACGGCGACGACGCCCGCCGCCGCCACCGCGACCCACCCCCAGGCATGCGCGGGCGGGCGCGTCACCGTCAGGGGGCGCTCACGTGCGGTCTCGCGCGGCGCCCTGCCAGTCGAGGCGCCGCCCGACGACGTGGACCACGGAGTAGATCAGGAACGAGAGGAGCGCCGCCAGGAGCGCGACCGCGTATACCTGGTCGCCCCGGTACTGCTGCATGGCGCGGTTGATGACGTAGCCGAGCCCCGAGCCCGAGATCATCCACTCGGCGGCGATGGCCACGATGATGCTGCCGCTGCCGGTGATCTCCTGCGCGGACACGATGTACGGCAAGGCGTAGGGGAGGCGAACGTGGAGGAAGATCTCGAGCGCGCTCGCGCTGAGGACGCGCATCCGATCGAGGACTACCGGGTCGGCGGCGAGCAGGCCCCGGTACGTGTTGACCATGACGGGGAAGAAGCCTGCCAGCACGACGATCGCGACCTTGGAGCCGAGCGTGTCGCCGAGCGCGAGCGAGAGGACCGTCACGAGCGCCACGTACGGGACGTTCCGGAGCGTGATCGCGGCGGGCATGACCAGCTGCCGCGACACCGGGAGCGTGACCAGCAGCGCGGCGAGACCGATCCCCACGACGTTGGCGAGGATGTAGCCGACCGCCGCTGCCTTCAGCGTCTCGATCAGGTGATGGGTGATGAGCGCGCGATCGGCCACCAGCGCCTCGAGGACGCGCTCGGGGCGGGGGATCACGAAGGCCGGCAGGCCGGTGGTCAGGATCGCCAGGTACCAGAGGCCCAGGATCGAGACCACCGGCATCAGGATCCGAACCAGGGCCCGGCCCAGGGCGCGGGTCACGCGTCCGCCCCGGCGCCGGCCCGCGCCGGCCGGAAGAGGAGCCGCCGGATGTGGGCCGTCGTCTCGACGAACCTCGGGTCGCGCCGGAACTCCGGGCCGCGGGGCCGGGCCGCCGTCACCGGGACGAGCTCGAGCACCCGCCCCGGGGCGGCGGAGAAGACCAGCACGCGGTCGGCCAGGAGCACGGCCTCGTCGATGTGATGCGTGACGAAGAGGACCGTCTTGGGCCGCCGCGTGAGCTCCTGGCCGAGCCAGTCGCCGAGCTCCTCGCGCTTCATCTCGTCGAGCGCCGAGAAGGGCTCGTCCATCAGCAGCACCGGGGGATCGTGGGCCAGCGCGCTCGCGATGTTGACCCGCTGGAGCATGCCGCCCGAGAGGTGGTGGGGGCGCTTGCCCTCGTGTCCCCCGAGCCCGAACTCCCGCAGGAGCGCGCTGGCCGGAAATCCCGCGCGCCGCGCGATGCGCTGGGTGAACAGGACGTCGTCGATGGCGCGCTTCCAGGGCAGCACGGCGGGCCGCTGCGACACCAGCCCCAGCAGGCGCTGCGCGCGAGCGGCGCCCGCCGGCTGGGGGCCGACGCGGACCTCGCCGCTTGACGGGGTCTCGAGGTCGGCGACGATGCGGAGGAGCGTGGTCTTGCCGCAGCCGGAGGGACCGACCAGCGCGACGAACTCCCCGGCCTCCACCTCGAGGTCCATCCGGTCCAGCGCCAGCGTCTCGCCGAAGCGGCGGGAAACGCCACGGATGGAGATGGGCAGCACGAGATCAGTCTCCGATCGACCGACCGCCCGGGTGTGGACGCCGTCGCGGCCGGCCGGCCGGTCAGTGCTTGATGCCGGGGTTGAACCCGTTCGTCATCATCTCGTCGGCCGGGACGACCCGCGGGATCTGGTCGTACTCCTTGTAGAAGGCCATCATCTCGTCCCAGATGGCCGGGTTCATCCAGAGGAGGCCGTTCTTCCTGGTGTCCTCGCTCGTGAACAAGGCGTTCTGGATCCTCCAGCGCCAGGCGAGCTTGTCCGCCTTCTCGACCTGCTCCGGGAAGGAGGCGACCATCTGCACGGTCTCCTCCGGATGGTCGAGGATGTACTGCATCCCGCGTGCGACCGCGCGCACGTAGCGCTTCACGAGGTCGGGGTTCTCGCGGACGGTCTTGCCGGTCGCGAAGATGACATCCGAGTAGCTCCGGATCCCCCAGTCGGCGTACCGCATCGCCTTCCACGTCTTGCCCCGGAGGCGGGGGAGGGCGTCCGGCTTGGCGATCTCCTGCTCGATCAGGAAGGGCTGGTTGGTCACCCAGCCGGTGAAGAAGTCGACGCGGCCCACCAGCAGGGGCTCGGCGTTGGCCTGGACGACCTCCACCTTCACCTTCGAGAGGTCCACGCCGTGCTTCCTGGCGAACGCCTTCAGGAAGATCTCGCCGTCGGACTGCATCCCGACGACCTTGCCCTCGAGGTCCTTCGGCTTCGGGTCGGCATCGCCGGGGCTCGCCAGGGTGATGTAGCTGTAGGGTCCCTTCTGGAGGAGCGTCCCGATCGCCACGACGTCGACCGGATCCTTGGCAAGCCGGGCCTGGAAGACGTTGTTGCCGCCGGCGGTGATCCCGAAGGTCGCCTGGCCCGCGCCCACGATGGGCACCGGGTTCTTCCCCGGCCCGCCATCCATGATGCGGTGCCGGATGCCCTCCTCGGCGAAGAAGCCCTTGGCCTCGGCGACCATGACGGGGGCGAACTCCCCGTTGCGGAGCCAGCCGAGCTGGGTCCGGACCTCCGTCTGGGCGGGGGCCGGGGTCGGCGTCGCCCAGCCCAGGCCGGCGACGACGGAGAGGGCGAGCAGCAGGCGGACGCGGTGGCTAGGCATGGCGGCGGTCTCCTCCATAGCGGGCGTGAGGGGAGAACTCCCGGAAGAGCGAACCGCTGCGGTCATCGGCGCAGTGACAGCCCGCGGCCCGGTCGGGCTCGGCGGCGGCCTCGGCGAGGGCCTCGATCACGGTCTGGGCCATGGCCGGCCCGCAGAGGCGGTAGATCGCCCGGAGGTCGGCGTGCTCGAACTCGCCGAGCCCCTCGGCCGGGTTGACGACGATCGACAGGATGCCGAGACACATGCCGTACACGCGGGCCAGGCGGAACTCGGGGCCGGCGGTCTTGCCCACGAGATCGAGCCCGAGCCGGCGGTAGAGGCGGTCCTCCGTCGGCGTCTCGAACCAGGGACCCGGGGTGTGGACGTACAGGGCCCCGGGCTTGACCTTGGGACTCGCGCCGGCCCCGGCCAGGGCCGCCAGCCGCGACACCGCGCGCTGCGCGGCGGCCTCGAGGCCGCGGCCGAGACGAGGGCACAGCGGGTCACGGAACCTGATGAGCCCCGGGGAGACCGGGCGCGGCACGGCGCCGGAGAGGTCGAGGACGTCGCCCACGACGGCGAGGTCCCAGGGGCGGAGGTCCTCGGCGATGCTCCCCGTGCTGTTGTCGACGATCACGCGACGGACCCCGGCGCGGTGCAGCACGTCGAAGACGCGCTCGCTGGCCCGCGCGCTGACGCCGGGGGCGTCCGAGCGGTTATCGGCGTCGATCCCGTGCATCCAGACGTAGAGATAGTCGGTCGACCGGCCGGTGGTGCGGTCGGTCAGCCGACAGAGTCGGAACGGGGGCGACGGGCCATACGGCGTCGCGATCTGGATGTCCGGCTGCACCACCTCGACCGACAGGCGCTCGTGGCCGTCCAGCGCGCCATCCGGGTAGGGGAACGCCCACGTGCCGGACCCGCCGATATGGGCGAGCCGTGCGGGAGGCGGTTCTGGCGTCACGTAGGGATCCGTGTCCGGATCGGGGAGGCCTCGCGCACGATGCGACCGGGGTCCCGTCCGGGCGCGCTCAGGATAGTCGAGGACTCACGCGATCCACAAGGGGCGCTCGCCGCCGCGCCCGCTCGCTCGCGCCGCCGCCGCGACCCCGCGGCGGCATCGAGCGTCGAGCGCTCTCGCGTCAGTCCATGCGGAAGCCCGGCATGTGGTAGTCGAGGACGCGCAGGTCGTAGCGCGCTTCCTGGCCGGTCGGCGTCAGCTCGACGCTGAACGGCATGGACGGGCTGCCGAAGCTCGACGGGCGGACCCACGACGTGCCGCGGCTGACGATCCTTCCCCCGGCGTCCAGGCCGAAGAGGCCGAGCGTCGCCCGCGCCGGAGCGCTGGTGGACGTGGTGAGGGTGCCCACCGCGCGCGTGAGCGAGGCTTCCTTCTGGAGGGCCCACCGGATCGTGAAGATCTGGTCGTGGGTCGTCAGGGGAAGCTCGGCCGGGATCACGGGACGGGCCATCGGTGCACAGCCGGCCACTGCGGCCAGGAGGGCGAGAGCCGGCAGGCGCCGAAGGGCTCGGCGCCACGCGCGGCGGTGGACGGACTCTCTCGCGCGGCTCATCGAGGCGTCCTCCCGACTGTAGGGACGGTGCGAGACCCGGAGGGCGATTCGGGCGCTCCCCTCGTCATCCCCCCGACCAGGATGCCCAGGCCGCCCACGACCAGGACCAGGGCCACGACCTCCGCCACTCCCACGCGCTCGCCCAGGAGGAGCGCGCTGGTGTAGAGCCCGACGATCGGGATGCCGAGCGTCCCGATCGCCGCGACCACGGCCGGCAGGATCGTCACGAGCCGGAACCAGGCCCAGTGACAGAAGATCACGCCGACCAGTGACGCGTACGCCGTGGCGAGGAGCGTCGTCGACGAGAGGGCGCCCAGCCGGGACAGGAGATTCGCGTCGCCAGTC
>DATBGA010000158.1:0-14273 GCA_036558225.1 Candidatus Methylomirabilota bacterium
TCCGATCGTTCCGGCGCCGGCGGCGATCGCCAACGCGGTCTTCGACGCCACCGGGGCGCGGATCACCGAGCTGCCGATCACGCCGGAGCGGATCGCGATGGCCTTGGTCGCGGGAGGACGCAACGGACCGCGATAGGGCCGGTCTCAGCTAGAGCGCCTTCGCACCGGCGGCGGGGCACCTCGCGCAGGGCGCGGGAGCTGCCGCCTCAGGGCGTGACGGTCAGGCTGCCGAGCACCACCGCGCGGCGGACGATGGGAAGCTCGGTCGTCGCCCGGAGCTGCTTGCCAGTCCAGGGGAGCCAGACGCCCATGTGAAGCGGGTAGCGGCCGGGCGGAGTGTCCGCCGGCACGCGGAAGGTCACGCTCTGCCGAGCTTCCTCTCCAGGGGCCCACCGCGAGGTGCCGAAGCCCGAGATTCCGATGGACTGATCCTGGTTTCGAAGCTCCTTCGTGCCCCGGACGTGCAGGAAGGTCCAGTAGTCGTGGCGGAGCGGCCGCGCCAGCCGCCAGTAGTAGCGCACGGTCACGGCGTCGCCCGGCCGGACCTCGCCGGGGAGGTCCACGCCGACCAGGTCTAGGGCGTCTCCGAATCGGGTCTTGGTAACGACGGTCGGCACCGGGGCCGATCGCTGGCGGATGGCGGCGGCGGCGTCGCGGCGACCGAGCCGGTCGAGCGCCTCGGCCCACCGGTTCAGGCGGCCCCGCCGCCACAGCCCCTCGGGGACGGTGTCCGCCTCCTCGGCCCACCGCACGACCTCCGGCCATGCCTGGTCCGCCGCGGCCCGCTCGACGTCGGCATCGAACGCGTCCGACCAGCCCGACCGGGCCAGGGCTAGCCCGTAGAGGCGGTGAGCGCCTTCCCATTCGGGCGCGAGCGCGAGAGCCCGGTTCGCGTCGGCGAACACCGCGCTCCACGGGACCTGCGCCCGCCGGTGCTCGTACGTCACCGGAGCGCGGATGGGATTGGGCCCGTCGGGGTCGTCCATCCAGTGGTCCAGCTGGCGCTGGGCGGCGACCGCGGCCTCGGCGGCGTCGGCCGACGGCCGCCAGGGCGTGGCCGCCGGCTCGTAGACGAACAGCTCGGCGATGCTCCACAGTGCGCCCGGCTCGCCCGTCTCGGTCTCGACGAGGCGCAGGTAGCGGGTGGGCCGTGGCTCCATCCGGACGATGACGCTCCCGCTGTCGTCCATCCGGGGATGGCCCTTCCACCAGCGGAGCCCGGACAGGACCTCCCGGGTCGAGGCCACCATCCGCCACGAGAGCCCATCGGCGGAGGTCTCCACGCGGAGCCCCTCTGGCGCGTCGCTCGGCCAGGGGGCCGCGGCGAGCGTCACCTGTGCGACGGGGTGGGGCCGTCCGAGGTCGATCTCGAACCACTGGCCGCTCCGCTGGGGGGCGGTCCAGCGGGTCCACACGCGGCGGTCGAGGGCCCGCGCCGCGGCCCGCGGCCTGGCCGACGCGCGCGCCACCCACCCGTCCGGAGGGATCGGCTTGACGGGCCCCGGCGCCACGAAGTCGTGGAAGATCACGTAGTCGCCGACGTCCTCTCGCTGGTAGCCGGCGCCGGCGAGCTGGAGCGCCCCGGCCATGGCATCCGGGCGAGGCCGTCGCAAGCCGTGGTGCGTGACGATCGCCACGCTCGCGGGATCGCCCACGCGGTCCACGGCCCGGAGGAGCGCGAAGTTCCTGAATCCGACGTAGTCGGAGCAGAGTACTTGCTCCCGCGACTCGAACGTGACGACCTGCGCGATCCGCCCGTCGGCATAGCAGTCGCGGATGCCGAGCGTCTCGAGCCGCGCGATCACGGCGTCGACGGGTCGCCAGGGCGCGCCCTTGCCGTCGTGGACGAACGCGACGTGGGTGACCAGGTTGAAGCCGAGGAGCGCCGCCGCCAGCAGGCCTGCGATGGGGCCGCCTCCCAGCGCGGCGAGACGGGCCAGCGCCATCGCGCAGAGCACCGGCAGCGCTCCCTGGAACGTGATCGTGTAACGGAGCACGGTGGAGGTGCCGAACCACGTGAGAAGGTGGGCGGCGACGGTCGCCCAGAACGCGAACACGACGAGATCCGCAGCGTCCTGCCACGGCCGCTCGCGCCGTCGGATCCGCTGGATCCAGACACCCGCGCGATGTCCGGCGACGAGCACGCTCGGCACGTACACGCCCAGCACGGCAATCCAGCTCAGGCCCCACGCCCAGGGGGACAGCCGGACCGCCCGCCCGTCCCAGAAGAAGTCGCGCAGGCTCTGGAGAAGCGTTTGCCCGAGGATCGCGAACCGGACGTTCCACGGCGGCAAGGGGCCGCCCCAGGTCGCCAGATGCCGGAACGTGGCCCACTCGTGACGCACGTTCCACGTCCAGAAGGGCAGGCTCGCGACGACAAAGAGCCCGAAGGCCGCGTAGGGGCCCGGGGTCCGGAGGACCTGCGGCCGCGCGACGAGGAGGACAACGGCGGCGGCGAGCAGCAGCATGGTCCCGATCTGACTCGACCACCAGCTGAGACCGGACGCGACGCCGAGGAGCGCCCAGGCCGTGGTCCGCCCCCGTGCGCCGCGTGCGTCGACCAGGTACGTGGCACTGGCCAGCGCCACCATGCCGAAGGCGAGCGCCGAGCTCTCCCCGTGGGTCGAGAGCTGGGCGTGGCTCAGGAAGACCGGTGGGACTGCGACCAGGAGCCCGGCCAGGAAGGCGAACGGCCCTGCCCCGGCTCGACGGGCGACGAACCAGGCCGACCAGGCCCACAGGACGGCGATGACCGCCGACGCCATCCGGAGGACGAGGGTGGACGGGCCGAACAGCCAGAACCCCAGCGCCGCGGGGTAGGCGTCGCCGATCGCGCCCCCGTACGGCTCCCCCCAGTAGAAGACCTGCGGAGCGCCGTGGAGGATGGCGAGGGCCATCAGTCCGGTCAGCGCCTCGTCGTAGTAGGTCTCGGCCAGCGTCGGGGTGAGAGCCAGCCGGTACCGGAGCGCGAGGAACACGGCGGCGAGGAGCGCGCCCGCCGCCACGATCCAGATTGACCGATGGGACAGCCGGGAGGTGGAGCTCGCTTCCACCACCGCATCAGGGCTCGCGGGGGCCTCGACCGTGGCGCGCATCGTCTGCGCCAGCGTACGTTCCGCGCGCACCGGGGCGTAGCGGTGAAAGCCCGCACGTGTGGGTGGTTTGCCCGACATTGCCGTCATGAAAGCAGCCGATCTCGCTGAGTTCGGGCCGGTGGCGCCGCACGGCGCCGCGTCTCCACCGGCGCCATTCGAGCGGGGCGCGCGGGCCTTCGGGCCGTCCCGGCGCTCTCGGGCCCGCCCCCGTCTCGACCGCCCGGCTGCCGTCTAGCGCCACGGGAACGTCGTCGTCGCGTCACTCGGGCCCGATGACATGCCGGCCCCGCGGGGGCTAGGGTCGGAGCGGCCCGCGCGATGGCGACGACCCTCGATCCCGGCGACCCTGGTGGCCCCCGAGGCCCTGCGCTAGAATCGCGCCCGAGGAAGCCACCGCGCGGGTCCCATGGTCAACGGCGGGGCGGTCACTGTCGAAGAGATCATCGACCGGATCGACGCCTGGCGCGGCCGGCCGGTCTCGATCCGGCCCCTGACGAGCGGGCTCACCAACGCGAACTACCGGGTCGACGTCGACGGCCGGGCGTTCGTCGTGCGGATCCCGGGCGCGTCGACCGAGCTCCTGGCCATCGACCGCGGGAACGAGCTCCACAGCGCCCGCGTCGCGGCGGCGCTCGGTATTGGCCCGGCGGTCCTCCACCACTTCCCGGACAGCGGCGCGACCGTCATCGAGTTCCTCCACGGCCGGCCAATGACCAACGCCACGCTCCAGGAGCCGGGCATGCCGGGGCGGATCGCCGCGACCCTTCGCGCGCTCCACGCAGGGCCACGGTTCCTCCGGGACTTCGACATGCTCGGCCTCGCCGAAGGGTATTGGGCCGTGATCGAGCGCCGGGGCTTTCCGGTGCCACCGGGCTACCGCGCGCGGCGGCCCGTCATCCAGGAGATCGGCGCGGCGCTGGCGGCCCACCCGCTCCCCAGCGTGCCGTGCCACAATGACCTCCTGGCCGACAACTACATCGAGCAGGACGGTCGGCTCCGCTTGCTGGACTGGGAGTACAGCGGCAACGGCGACCCGGCGTTCGAGCTCGGGAACACCTGCCGCGAGCTCGACTACGACGAGGACCGGGTGCGCGAGCTCTGTCGGGCGTACTTCGGCCGCGCGCCGGCGTCGCTGGTCGCGCGGATCAGCCTCCACACGATCACCTCGGACGTCGGCTGGACGCTCTGGGCGGCCATTCAGACGGGGATCTCGCGGATCGAGTTCGACTTCTCGGCCTACGGGGCCGCGCGGTGGGCGCGGGCGGGCGCGGCGATGGACTCCCTGGATTTCCCTCGCTGGATCGAGGCCGTCAGACGACCCGACGCGAGGGCGGAGGCGTAACGCCGGGCACCGGCGGCGCCCTTGACAAGCTCATCGCCGCTGAAGGATCGTAGGCCGGTCGCCACGCAGGCCAGGCTCCGAACCCGAGGAGGGTCAAATGAAGCTCCCATCGCTGCGGACCGTCGCGCTCACCATCCTGGCCGTCCTGGCGACCATCGGCGTCGCGGTCGGCCAGACCGGGATGGCTCAGATGGTCGCCGCGGCCAAGCAGGAGGGCCAGCTCACCACGATCGCCCTGCCGCACGACTGGTGCGGCTACGGGGAGCTGATCGCCAGCTACAAGCAGAAGTACGGGATCAAGGTCAACGAGCTGAATCCCGATGCCGGATCTGGGGACGAGATCGAGGCCATCAAGGCGAACAAGGGGAACAAGGGACCGCAGGCGCCGGACGTGATCGACGTGGGGCTGTCCTTCGGCCCGTCGGCCAAGAAGGAAGGCCTGCTCATGCCGCACAAGGTCGCCACGTGGGCCTCGATTCCCAACGACCAGAAGGATTCGGAAGGCTACTGGTACGGCGACTACTACGGCGTGCTCGCCTTCGAGATCAACGCCGACATCGTGAAGAACGTGCCGCACGACTGGGCGGATCTCCTCAAGCCCGAGTACAAGAACTCGGTCGCGCTGTCCGGCGATCCGCGCTCGTCGAACCAAGCCATCCAGGGCGTACTCGCGGCGGGGCTCGCGATGGCGAACGGCAACATGGACCGAGCCCCCGAGGCGGGCCTGAAGTTCTTCGCGGACCTAAACAAGGCGGGCAACTTCGTGCCGGTGATCGGGAAGGTGGCGTCCCTCGCGCAGGGCGCCACGCCCATCATCATCCGCTGGGACTACAATGCGCTCGCTGATCGCGACACGTTGAAGGGCAACCCCAAGGTCGAGGTTGTGGTCCCGCGGAACGGCGTAGTCGCCGGCGTGTACGTGCAGGGGATCAGCGCCTTCGCGCCCCACCCGAACGCCGCGAAGCTCTGGATGGAGCACCTGTACTCCGACGAGGGCCAGGTGGCGTGGCTCAAGGGCTACTGCCATCCGATCCGCTTCCAGGATCTCGTGAAGAGCAAGAAGGTGCCGGCCGATCTCCTGGCCAAGCTGCCTCCGGCCGACGCCTACGACAAGGCGGTGTTCCCGACGCTCGACCAGCAGGCCAAGGCGAAGGACATCATCACCAAGCAGTGGGACACCGTCGTCGGCGCGAACGTCAAGTAGCGCGGACCCCGTGACATTGGCTCGCACCGAGCGCGCGTGGCGGAGCCGCCCGAGCCTGGTGTGACCGTGGCCTTCGGCCCCTCTTCTTCCCGCTGCCGGCTCCGGGGCGGGAAGGAGAGGGGCCGTGCCCTCCAAGCGAAACGCCGGCCGCCCGCCGCCGTCCTCCGCCGGGGGGGCGGGACGGGCCCCCGGCCGCTCCCGGTGCGAGACCGGTGAGCCCCGCCTCCGCGGGGACCGCCCCCGCGGGCCCCGCGCCTCGCCCGGGCCGACTGTCGTGGGAGCTGCTCGGCGTCCTCCCGTTCTTCCTGTTCGCGTTCTTGTTTCTGATCCTGCCGACGAGCTTCCTGATCGTGGGCGGCTTCCAGGACGCCGAGGGCCGCCTCACGCTCGGCAACATCCGCGACCTGTTCCATCCGACCATCCTCAAGGCGTACTGGATCAGCATCGAGGTGAGCGCCGCCTCGGCGATCGGCGGCGCCATCATCGGCTTCTTCGTGGCGTACGCGGCGATCTCCGGCGGGCTGCCTCGCTGGGTGCGCCCGACCCTGCTGACGTTCTCCGGCGTCGCCTCGAACTTCGCCGGCGTGCCGCTCGCCTTCGCCTTCCTGGCCACGCTCGGCCGGACCGGCCTGGTGACGGTGCTCCTGGTTAGCCTGTTCGACTTCAACATCTACCGGACGGGGTTCAACCTCCTGAGCTTCTGGGGCCTCGCCCTGACGTACATGTACTTCCAGATCCCCCTCATGATCCTGATCATGGCGCCGGCGATCGACGGGCTGCGGCGCGAGTGGCGAGAGGCGGCGTCGAACCTCGGCGGCGGCGCCGTCGACTACTGGCGGTACGTCGCGCTGCCCGTGCTGTGGCCCACGCTCCTCGGCACGACGCTGCTGCTGTTCGCCAACGCTTTCGGCGCGATCGCGACCGCCTACGCCCTGACCGGCAGCTCGCTCAACATCATCACGATCCTCCTCTACGCGCAGATCCGCGGGGACGTTCTCCACAACCAGAACCTCGGCTACGCTCTCGCGCTCGGGATGATCCTGATCACCGGTCTCTCGAACACCGCCTACATCGTCCTGCGGGCGCGCAGTGAGCGCTGGCTCAAATGACGCGGCGGACGATCTGGGCGTGGGCGGTGATGCTCCTGGGCGTCCTGTACTTCTTCGTGCCGCTCCTCGCGACGTTCGAGTTCTCGATGCGCTACCGGCGCGGCGTCTACAGCTTCGAGGCGTACCGGATCGTCCTCGGCGATCCGAAGTTCCACGAGACCTTCCTGTACTCGACGGGTCTGGCGCTCGCCACGATCGTCGTCGGGGTCCTGCTGGTGGTGCCGACCGCGTACTGGATCCAGCTGCGCCTGCCCAGGCTCCGGCCCACGGTGGAGTTCATCACGCTCCTGCCCCTGGTGATCCCGGCGATCGTGCTGGTCTTCGGCTACCTCCGCATCTACAACAGCTCGTCGTTCCTGCCCCTGACTGCCAACGATCGGACGACCGACCTGCTGCTGATGTTCAGCTACGTGACGCTTGCGATGCCCTACATGTATCGCGCCGTCGACGCGGGGCTGCGTGCGATCGACGTGCGGACCCTGACCGAGGCGGCCCAGAGCCTCGGCGCGAGCTGGGGGACCATCCTGCTCAAGGTGATCCTGCCCAACGTGCAGGTGGCGGTCCTGAGCGGCGCGTTCCTGACGTTCGCCATCGTCATCGGCGAGTTCACGATGGCGAGCCTGCTGGACCGCCCGGCGTTCGGCCCGTATCTCCAGCTCATCGGCGCGAATCGCGCATACGAGCCGGCGGCGCTGGCGATCATCACGTTCGCGATCACGTGGGGGTGCATGGCGCTGATCCAGGTTCTGGGCCGCCGGGCCCCCGGCAAGACCGCCGGGGCGCACTGAGGACACGCATGGGCTTGCTGGAGATCAGTGGCCTGCAGAAGAAGTTCGCGCTCTCGACGGCGGTCGAGCACTTCGAGCTCGACGTCGCGCGGGGGGAGTTCGTGTCCTTCCTGGGTCCGAGCGGATGCGGGAAGACGACGACGCTCCGGATGATCGCCGGGTTCGAGACGCCCTCGGCGGGCTCGATCCGGATCGACGGGGCGGATATCACGCGGCGGCCGCCCAACCGGCGAAACGTCGGGATGGTGTTCCAGTCCTACGCCCTGTTCCCGAACATGACCGTCGCCGACAACGTGGGCTTCGGGCTCAAGGTGGCCAAGAAGTCGAGCGCGGAGATCGCTCCCCGGGTCCAGGAGATGCTGGAGCTGATCAAGCTGCCGGCGCTCGGGGGGCGCTATCCCTACCAGCTCTCGGGCGGCCAGCAGCAGCGCGTGGCGCTGGCGCGCGCCCTGGCGATCCAGCCGAAGGTGCTGCTGCTCGACGAGCCTCTGTCGGCCCTCGACGCGAAGATCCGCGTGTCCCTCCGGAACGAGATCCGGGCCATCCAGCGGAAGCTGGGGATCACCACGATCTACGTCACCCACGACCAGGAGGAAGCCCTCTCTCTGTCGGACCGGATCGTCGTCATGCGGGACGGGCGAGTCGAGCAGATCGGCACGCCCTTCGAGATCTACAACTTCCCGCGGACGGCCTTCGTGGCGTCCTTCGTCGGGACCCTCAGCATCCTGCGAGGGCGGGTGGTCGACCCCGGCCGGGGCGCGCTCGCGATCGACGGGCAGGAGATCCGGGCCGCGCAGGGCCTCGAGGGCACGCAGGCCGGCGAGGCGTGCTCGGTGGCGCTCCGCCCCGAGATCGTGTCCCTCCACCCGCCGGCGGCGGACGGGAACCGGATGCAGGGCACGGTGGAGGACGTCAACTTCCTGGGGTCGATCGTCCGGATTCGCGTGCGCTTCGGAGAGAACACGGTCTCGCTGGACACGTTCAACACGCCGACCGCGACTCCGCCGCAGCCGGGACAGGCGGTGACGGTGAGCTTCCCGCGAGAGGGAGTGCTGGTCCTCGAGGGCTCCGCGGGCGCGTAGTCGACGGCCGCGAGCGCGGGTCGCCTCGACGCGGTCGACGGGCTGGCCCGGCCTCGCCGGGGGACGCGGCACGCGTCCCTGGCGCTCCTGGCTAGGGCCCCTCCAGAACCATGTGCCGGTAGGCCTCCGCCGCCTCGAGCTTCGCCCGCATTCCCTGCTCGCGCGCCCAGTCCACGAGGAAGTCCTTGGGGTCCCACTCGCCCATCTGGCTCCGGTGCTCGCGGAGAGCGGCCAGCTTCACGTCGAGCGTGGCGGCGATGTCGACGAATGTGTCGGGGCGGTCGGCCCCGTGGATGAACACCTGGCGCACCTCGTGGGGCTCGAGGCCCTCGGCGAGCAGCTCCGGGAAGATGAGGCGCGTGCCCGCGGACGGGAAGACGGCGTCGAGGGCGGCATCGGCGGCCGCCCGGTGGTCGGGGTGGTTCAGGTACGTCGAGCCGTAGTAGCGGACCGTGGGGTCGCCGCACACGACCGCGTCGGGCCGGAAGCGCCGGATCAGCCGCGTGAGATCCCGGCGGAGCGCGATGCTCGCCTCCAGCATCCCGTCCTCGTAGTCGAGGAACCAGGCGTCCGGGATCCCGAGGACCCGGCACGCGTTCCGCTGCTCGACCTCGCGGATCGGCCCGAGACGCTCCCGGGTCATGTCCGGGGGCGTGAAACGATTCGATCCGCCCGTGCCGCGCGTGATGCAGACGCTGACGATGACCGAGCCGGCCCGCGCCCACTTGGCCAGGGTGCCGCCCACCGTGAACTCCTGGTCGTCGGGATGCGCGTGGATGCTCATCACGCGGGCCGGGGCCGAGGGCTCGACCGGCGTCCGCTTCTTCTGGCCGTGCTCGGGAACGCCGGGAGTGCCGGGGTCGGTCGATGGGTCCGTCATCTGAGCTCGGGGATCCTTTCGCGCTCGAGAATGGCGTAACGCCGACCGCCCAGGACGAGGACGGGGCGCCCGTCCTCCTCTCGGAGATATGGCCCCAGCTGCTGCAGCGCGAGGCGGCCGAAGCGCGCCGGGAACCCGCCGTGCCGGACTCGGCAGCCGAGGCGCCCGCTCTCGCTCTCCAGGGTGGCCGGGTCGAGCGACTCCCGGTGGTCGCCGGCCAGGACCAGCTCGAGGCCCTGCAGCGCGCCCTCGTGGAGGATGGGGCGCAGCCGCTGGACAACGAAGGGGGTGCCGTCGGCGTCGAACCAGTTCCGCTCCCCCTGGCACATCACGAGCCACCGCCCCTCCGGCGTGCGGGTCATGGCGAGCAGGAAGAAGCGGAGCGTCGGGGGATCGAGGACCTCGCTGCCGTCGTGGAAGACCCGGCCCTCGGCGTCGACCCGGTAGCGGTACTCGCGCATGGCCCTCTCATTCTACCCGCCCTGCCGGGCGCGTCTCAGAGCCATCGCCGGACGCGCGCCCGGTAGGTGCGGTAGGGCTCGCCGAACTTCCCCTCGAGGTAGCGCTCCTCGCGCGCGATGACTCCGATGCGGAGCACGGCCACGTAGGCCGCGAGCAACAGCGCGAGCCAGCCGCTATCGGCCAGGACCGCGATGCCGCCGAAGAGGGCGACGAGGGCGACGTACATCGGGTTCCGCGAGCGGGCGTAGATCCCCTCGGTGACGAGCGCGGTTGCTGGCTTGGGCGTCTCCACGTTCGTGCCGGCGGCCCGGAAGGCCCGGACCGCCAGGGTCATGACGAAAAGCCCGAGGGCGACCAGTCCGGCGCCCACCGCGTAGCAAAGCGCAGGCGGCGCGCCAGCCGGCAGGAGGGGGAGCGGCCAGAGCCAGCCGACGATGGCCCCGATTCCCAGGAACAGGTAGGCGATCCGCGGCGGCCGCGCGACGACGCCGGGATTGTCGGCGCCGTCTCCGGCGCCGGGTACCGCACCATGGGCGATGGAGCGGGATGGCATGTCGAGACTCTCCTTTCGGCGGCATCGCGTCGACGAGGTCCGCACCTCAGGAGCGCCCCGCCAGCCGCTCCAGCCGTCCGCGGAAGGGGAGCGCGAGGAGCCAGCCGAGCGAGGACGCCCGGCGGTCCTGGCGCTCCTCGAGCCCGAGCCGGATCTCGCGGGGGTCGCTGACCGCGGGGCGGTACGTCCCGAAGAGCCGGTCCCACCACGGCACGACCACACCGTAGTTCGAGTCCGTCTCGGGCCAGACGGCCGAGTGATGGACCCGGTGCAGGTCGGGCGTGACCAGGAGGAGCCGGAGCCAGCCCTCCACCCGGGCGGGCACGCGGGCGTTGGCGTGGATGAACAGGTTGGTGGCCGTGTCGATCAGCTCGTAGAGCATGATCGTCCACGGCGGGAGGCCAAGGCCGAGGATGACGAGCGCCGTCGGCCCGAGCTGGATCAGGAACTCGATCGGGTGGAAGCGGACGGTCGTCGAGACGTCCAGGAAGACGTCGGTGTGATGGACGCGATGCACGCGCCACAGGGCGGGCACCGCGTGCATCGCCACGTGCACCGCGTACGAGGCGAGACTCCGCGCGAGAAGCGCCGCGCCGAGCGTCGCGGCCAGAGGGAGGGGGTAGCGCTGGAGCAGCCCCCAGCCCTGTTGCTGGGCGATGACGGCGACCGCCAGCCCGCTCACGGGCAAGGCGCCCAGCACGACGACGTTGAGCGCCGTCAGCCCGAAGTTCGACGGCCACCGCCGGCGGCGCTCCGCCGGGCCGTCCCGTCGCGGCGCCAGGGCTTCCATCGCGCCGAGCCCGGCCAGCAGACCGAAGTAGATGACGTATTGCAGGGGCTCTCCCCAGTCCGTCAGGATGCGTTCGAGCGACATGAGCGTCTCCTCCTTGCCGGCCGGCTCCCGTCGAGCCGTTCGTGGAGTCATACGGGCGGGCAGCGGCTTTCTTACGTGGGGCGAGCCGGCCCGGAGGCGGCGGCAGGGGGGCCGGCGTAAGTTCCGGGGGACCCGCTCGTAGGACAGGTCGGAGGGCCATGAACGCGACCGAAGTGACGGAGGCCGTCGAGCGCGCCCGGCGCGGGGAGCGGGAAGGCGTCGCCGAGCTCTACGAGAAGTTCGGCCGGCGGGTGCTCGGCCTCTGCCGCCACCTCCTGGGCTCCCCGGAGGCGGCCGAGGATGCCCGGAGCGACGTCTTCCTCCGCCTGGCCCGCGCGCTCGACCGCTACGAGCCGACGCTTCCGTTCGACCGCTGGCTCCTCAGCGTGACGAGCCATCACTGCCTCGACGTGCTGAGGCGCCGCCGACTCGAGTCCCGGCTGTTCGCGGGCGAGCTGGCGGAGACCGACACCGCGTCGGCCGGCAACGAGCCCGGGCCATCGCCCCTCGCGGCGGTGCTGACCGACGAGGGCCGCGAGCGGGTGCGCGCCGGGCTCGGCCGTCTCCCCGAGCGGTACCGGGTCGTGCTCGCCCTCCGCTACTACGGCGAGCTGGGCTACGACGAGATCGCGACCCGGCTCGGCCTGACGAAGAACCACGTCGCGATCCTGATCTTCCGCGGCAAGCAGGCGCTTCGCCGGCTGCTCGCGGACCTGGACGAGAGGGCCTGACGATGACGTGTCTGAGCGAGCTCACCTGCGCGGTGTACGTGGACGGAGAGCTGTCCCCGGCGGAAGCCCTGGCCGCCGAGCGCCATCTCGCGGAGTGCGCGCTCTGCCTGGCGCTGGTCGCGGCGCTCCGGGGCGAGAACCGCGTCCTGAGCGATTCGCTCGCCGACCTGGCGCTCTCGGCGGCGCCGACGCCGATGCCCGACCGTGCGGGCGCGGTGACCAACGGGCGCCGCGCCCGCCGCCGCTGGCTCGTCTTGACCGCGCTCGCCGGCGCGGGGGGGCTCGCGGGGCTCGCCGGAGCTCTGGCGCCCCGGTCGACGGGCGACTGGATCGGTCTCGGCGTGGAGGGCGTGCTCTTCGTCGCGATGAATGTCGCCACGCTCGAGCGAGCGCTCGCCACGCTGGCGATCGCCACGATGGCGGGGCTCTCGCTCGTCGGGGGCCTCTATTTGGGGCGAGCCCCCGCCCGCGCTCTCGCCGGATTGCTTCTGGCTCTCGGGACGATCGCCGGAGCCGTCTCCCCGTCGCCGGCCTCCGCGCTCGAGACGCGAAGCGGCCGGGACGTGGTGATCGGCGCCGGTGAGTCGCTCGACGGGTCGCTGTTCGCCGCCGCCGAGAGCGTCCGCGTGGAGGGGACGGTCCATGGCGACCTGATCGTCGCCGCCGCGCACGTCGACGTGCGCGGAACGGTCCATGGCGACCTCGTGGTCGCGGCCAGGGCCGTGGAGGTGTCCGGCACGATCGAGGGCAGCGTCTACGTCGCCGCCGGCTCCCTCGCGCTCCGCGGTCGCGTGGGCGGCGGACTCTACGCCGCGGATCGCGGGACGGTGATCGAGCCGGGGGCGCGCGTTGGAGGCGACCTTGCGCTCGCCGGCCGGAGCGTGTCGCTCCGCGGCGAGGTGGGACGCGGTGCGGCGATCCTGGCCCACGAGGCGGAGGTGAGCGGCCACGTCGGTCGAGACGTCCGGTTCCGCGGCGATCGGCTCGCGGTGGTGCCCCCGGCGCGCGTGGAGGGACGGATCCGGGCCGACGTCATCCGGGCATCCGCCGTGACCGTCGACGGCGGGGCGACCGTGACGGGCCCGGTGCTGACCCGCGTCGTGTCGGGGGCCGCCGGGTGGTATGGCGAGCCGCGACGGTGGTTCTGGGCGGCGACGAGCTTCTTCGGCGCGGCGCTCCTCGGCTGGGCGGGACTCCTGCTGGCGCCTATGCTGGCCGTGGAGAGCGCCGACCGGGTGCGGAGCTGGGGGCGATCCCTCGGGCGAGGCGTGGTGACACTCGTTGCGGGCCCAGTCCTCATCCTGCTCCTCGCCGTGACCCTCGTCGGCCTTCCGCTCGCGCTGGTCCTTCTCGGGCTCTACCTCCTCGCGCTCTACTCGGCCAAGATCGTGGTGAGCTTCGCCCTCGGCCGCGCCCTCATCCGCCCGCGGGGCAACCCGCGGCGCGACGCCCTGCGGGCGCTGGCGGTCGGCCTCGCGATCGTCACCCTCGCGACGGCCCTCCCGGTGGTGGGCGGTCCGATCTGGGTCGTCGTCGCCTGTCTCGGTGTCGGCGCGCTCGCCGGGCAGCTCGCCCCGGCGGCCGGAGCCGTGCGAAGCTCGAGGGCGTGAGCGTCGAGATCCGGACCGCCGCCGAGATCCTGACGTCCGAGCTGGAGGCGGAGTGGGCCGCCCGGCGGGCGCAGCGGGACGATCCCTTGCTCCGGGCCATCTGGCGGGCGTTCGTCGAGACCGGCGGGCCGGTTGCGCTCGCCGCGTTGTTCCGGGCCGTTCCGGGACTCGCGCCCGGGACTCTCCGGGAGCGGGCCGCGGCGCTCGATGCCGCGGACCTGATAGGGCTGGACCGAGACCGCGTCGCGCTGGCGTACCCGTTCACCGCGGCGCGGAACGACTTCGAGGTGATCCTGCCCGGCGGCCGGGCGCGGTACGCGTGCTGCGCCATCGACGCCCTCGGCGTGGCGCCGATGCTCGGGACTGCGGTGAGGCTCCGCTCGCGCTGCCACGGGAGCGGCGCGCCGCTTCGCTTCGACATCGACCCGGTCGCCGGCCCCCGCGGCGCGCCCGCCGGCAGTCTCGCGTGGGTCGAGCGGCGCCGCTGGGGCGGCGACCGGCTCTCGGGCTTCCTCTGAACCCGCCTCAACTTCTTCCGGTCGG
>DATBGA010000159.1:0-35644 GCA_036558225.1 Candidatus Methylomirabilota bacterium
ACGCTCTCCTCCAGGAAGAAGGGATTGCCCTCGGTGCGCTCGATCAAGCGCTGCTTGAGCGGTTCGAGGGCCCGGTCGTCCCCCAGCAAGGCGTCTAGCAGCGCACCCGCGCTCTGAGGCGGCAACGGATCGATCCTCAGCTGGAGGTAGTAGGTCTTGCGGCCCCAGGGATGCTCGTACTCGGGCCGGTAGTTCACGAGGAGCAGGATCCGGGCCGTCGGCAAGCTCTCGATGACGCCGTCGAGTACCGCCTGGGTCTCGGAATCGATCCAGTGGACATCCTCGAAGAGGACGAGCAGCGGCTGGACCTGGCTCTCCCGGAGGAGCAGCTGCTTGATCGCGTCGAGGGTGCGCTGCCGCCGCTGGGCCCGGTCCAGGGCCTCCCAGGTCGCGTCGGTGACGGGGACATCGAACAGCGCCAGCAGAGGCGTCAGGAGCGGCTCCAGCGCGCGATCCAGCATCAGAAGCTTGCCGGCGACGCGCTCGCGCATCACCCGCGGGGCGTCGCGCTCCTGGATCCCGAAGTAGGCCTTCAGCAAGTCGATGACGGGGAAGTACGGCGTGGCCTTCCCGTAGGAGACTGAGGCGCTCTCGAGCGTGAGCCAGCCGTGAGTGCGGTGCGATCGCGTGAACTCCCAGGCGAGCCGTGACTTCCCCACGCCGGCCTCGCCCACCACGGCGACCACTTGCCCGTGACCCTCGGCGGCGCGATCGAGCGCCTGTGCGAGCTGCTGCAGCTCGCCGTCCCGGCCGACGAAGCGGGTCAAGCCGCGGGCGGCGGTGGCCTGGAGCCGGGACCGGGCCGGCACGATCCCGGTCAGCTCATAGACGGGCGTCGGGGTCTGGAGCCCCTTCACGGAAACGGCCCCGACCGGTCGGACCTGAACGTAGCCCTCGGCCAGCATCACCGTGTCGCCCGTGACGAGCGTGGAGCCCGGCTTGGCCATCTGCTCCATCCGGGCCGCGAGATGCGTCGTCTGCCCGACGGCGGTGTAGTCCATGTGGAGGTCGCTGCCGATCGAGCGCACCACCACCTCGCCCGAGTTGACACCCACGCGGATCTGCACCGGCGTGCCGCCCTCGCGCTGGATCTCGTCCGCGTAGAGAGTCACCCGGCGCTGCATGCGCAGCGCGGCGTAGCAGGCGCGAACCGCATGATCCTCGTGGGACACGGGAGCACCGAACAGGGCCATGATCCCGTCGCCCATCACCTGGTTGACCGTGCCCTCGTAGTGATGGACGGCCTCCATCATCCGCTCGAGCACGGGATCGAGGAGCCTCCGCGCCTCCTCGGGGTCGCGGTCGGCGAGGAGCTCCATGGAACCTTTGAGATCCGCGAAGAGGACGGTGACCTGCTTCCGCTCACCCTCGAGCGCGCCTTTCGAGGTGAGGATCTTCTCCGCCAGGTGCTTCGGCGTGTAGGCGCCGGGGGCGGTGAACTCGGCCTGGACGGGCCGAGGGGCGCCGAGTCGCCCGCCACACTCTCCACAGAACTGGTCTCCCGGTTCGTTGGTGAAGCCGCAGGCCGGGCAGGCGATCGCCAGCGCGTCGCCGCACTGCGCGCAGAAGCGGCGGCCCTCGCGGTTCGCGTGCTGGCAACGCGGACACTGCATCTCGGGCTCCGTCCGGGCCGCGAGGCCACCCCACTCCCGGTGATTACCGGGGCGGGGTGGCCGGCCCGGACCCCGCTACTTCAGCTTGGCGTCGTAGAGGAACAGCATGTTGTCGATCCAGGGCGTCCAGTCGAGGCGGTTGCTGACTCCAAAGATGTGGGCCTGCTGGTACGCCTTGATGATGGGCGCGTCCTCGTAGATCATCTCCTGCGCCTTCCAATAGAGGGCCTTCCGCTTCTCGGGGTCGTTCGACCCCTGGGCGTCCTCGAGGATCTTGTCGAGGGCCTCGTTCTTGTGGATCGCGAGCGCCGACTTCGAGTGGAGCGAGTTCACGAGGAGGTCGCCGTCGAAGATGCCGGCGCCGCCCCAGGCGACCATGTACACCGGCAGGAGCTGACGCTGTCGCCACTTGGTCGTGTAGACGCTCTGCTCCCCGACCTCCACCTTCGCCTTGATGCCGACCTTGCCGAGCATCTGCGCCATCGCCTGGACCACCTCGATGTCGTTCATGTACCGGCGGTTGGGGACGTGGAGGGTGATCTCGAAGCCGTTCGCGTGGCCGGCCTCGCGGAGGAGGGCCTTGGCCTTCTCGGGGTCGTACCCGTACCACTTGATGTTGGGGTTGAAGCCGAAGGCCTCCTTCTCGAGCGGCACCCCCAGCACCTGGCCGTAGCCCTCCAGTACGGTCTTGATGATCGTGTCCATGTCGATCGCGTAGTTCATGGCCTTCCGGACGCGCACGTCCTCCCAGGGGCCCGGCATCAGGTAGTTCGTGATCTTCATCATGATGACGAAGCCGCCGAGGGTCGACACCTCGATCTTGGCGACCCCGCTCGCCTTCACCTTGCCGACCTGGTCGGGCGGGATGTCGCTGACGAGGTCCGCCTGGCCCGACAGGAGCGCGGCGACGCGCGTCGTGAGCTCGGGCACCGGGCGGAAGATCAGGCGGTCGATTGCGGGCGCGCCGCGGTGGTAGTCCTTGTTGGCGTCCAGAACCAGCCGCTCGTCCTTGACCCACTCGACGAACTTGTAGGGGCCGGTGCCAACCGGCTTCACGGCGAACCCGGCGTCTCCGACCTGCGCGATGTACTTCGGCGGCACGATGCCCACCGTGCCGCAGTGCCCGGGGCTCATGCGCACCGGCAGGAGCGGAAACGGCGCCTTCGTCACGACGTTCACCGTCAGGGGATCGACGATGTCGACGTGGTCGATCGTGGCGATGCTGGTCCGGCCGGGAGCGCCCTGCTTCGGGTTCAGCATGCGCTCGATGCTGAACTTGACGGCGCCCGCGTCGAAGGGCTCGCCGTCGTGGAACTTCACGCCGCGGCGGAGCTTGAACTGCCACGTGGTGTCGTTGAGGAGCTTCCACGACTCGGCCAGGTTGCCCTCGAGCTGGAGGGTCTTCAGGTTCCGCCGGAGGAGCGTGTCGAAGATCTGGCGATCGGGCTCGTGGGCGTTCTTGTCGCAGTGCATGTGCCAGTCGAGGGTCGCCGCTTCCCCGGACTGCACGACGACCACGGGCTTCTGCTGGGCGGCGGCCTCCCGGCCCGGCAGGGCCAGGACCGCGGCGAGGCCCACGGCGAGGGCCGAGGCGAGCCGCGCGGGCCGGCGGAGCAGGCGTGGGGTGGGGGCGGATCTCGTCATCGGGAAGCCTCCTCTCTCGGTCTACAGGCGATCCACTGAGGTTCGGGTGTGACGGGTCTGAAGGTAGGGGTCGAGGGCGTCGCGGAGCGCGTCGCCCAGGAGATTGATCCCCAGGACGGTCACGAACAGGGCCGCGCCGGGGAAGAGCGCGAGCCAGTACCGCGTGTCCACGAACTGCCGGCCCTCGGCCAGCATGCCGCCCCACGACGGGATCTCGAGGGGAACGCCGAGCCCGAGGAAGGAGAGACCCGCCTCGGTGAGGATGGCCCCGGCCACCCCGAACGTCGCGACGACGATGAGCGAGGCGCTGACGTTCGGGAGCACGTGGCGCCGCACGATCGATCCGAGGGGGACCCCGAGGGCCCGGGCGGCGTCGACGAACGCCTTCTCACGGATGGCCAGCGTCTCGGCGCGGACCACCCGCGCGTAGGCGCACCAGTTGCTGAGACCGACCACCAGGATGATGTTCCGGACGCTCGCTCCCAGCACGCCGATGACGGTGATGGCCAGGAGGATGAAGGGGAAAGCGAACTGCATGTCGGCGAGCCGCATGATGGCGTGGTCCCACGGGCCGCCCCGCATCCCTGCCAGGAGGCCCAGCCCGGTGCCGACGGCACCGGCGACGAGCACCGCCGACAGGCCGATGAGGACCGAGGTCTTCGCGCCGTGGACGACCCGGCTCAGGACGTCGCGGCCGAGCTGGTCGGTGCCCAGGATCGCCAGCGTGCCGTCGGCCGACCGGGTGGCGGGCCTGGTGAAGCGCGCCAGTAGGTTCTGCTCGTTCGGGTCGCCGGGGGCGATCCATCCGGGCGCGGCCGCGCAGATCCCGACCAAGAGGAGGATGGCCGCGCCGATCCGCGCGCCGCCCGAGCCGAGCAGGACGCGCGTGCGGCGCCACGCGCCACGCGGCGTCGGCAGGGAAGGGTCCGCGAGGCGGACCGGGAGCGTCCCGGCGTCAAGCTGCATGGAAGTGGCCAAGGCGCACCCGCGGGTCGAGCGCGGTGTAGGCGAGGTCGATCAGGATGTTCACCAGCAACAGGACCGCCGCCACCGTGAACACCACCGCCTGGATCAGCGGCACGTCCTTGTTGACGACCGCCTCCACCGCCAGCCGGCCGACCCCGGGGTAGGCGAACACCGCCTCCGTGATCACCGCCCCGCCGAGGAGATTCCCGAGCTCGAGGCCGATGGCGGTCACGATGGGGATCGCCCCGTTGCGGAGGGCATGCCGCAGTATCACCGACCACTCGCCCATGCCCTTCGCCCGCGCCGTCCGGAGGAAGTCCTGGTTCAGGACCTCCAGCATGCTCGATCGGGTGATGCGCGCGGTCCGGGCCATGGCCCACACGCCCAGCGTGACCGCCGGCAGGACGATGGTGAGCCACCCCTCTCCGCCGTACACCGGCACCCAGCGGAGATTCACCGCGAACGCGAGGATGAGGAGGATGCCGAGCCAGAAGGTCGGCATGCACTGGCCCGCCAGCGCGAGCGCCATCGCCCCGGAATCGAGCACGGAGCCCCGCCGCACCGCGGCCAGGATGCCGAGCGGGAGAGCGAGGAGGGCGGCCAGGACGATGGCGGTCACCGCGAGGGCGGCGGTCGCGGGAAAGCGCTGGAGCACGAGCGGTAGCGTGGGCTGGCGGTGGCGAAGGGAGCGCCCGAAGTCGCCCTGGAACGCGCGCGCGAGAAAATGTCCATACTGCTCGGGCAGCGGCCTGTCGAACCCGAGCGCGGCTCGCATGATCTCGTAGTCCGCCTTGGTGCCTTCCGGTCCCAGGTAGAGCGCGGTGGGGTCCCCCGAGAGGTGCACGACCAGGAAGACGGCGAGGGAGATGCCGACGAGGACGGCGAGCGCCCAGGCGAGCCGCTGACCGATGTAGGCGATCACGCGGCGAGGATGCGCGGGCCGCGGGGCTGTCGCGGCTCCCGCTTCGGCGCCCGGTCGGTCCTGGGTGAGTCTGTCACACCGCTCCTCAGAGCCGCCACAACTCTAGCCGGAGGCCGGCGTCAACGCCAGCCACCGGGGCCGCGCGCGTGCGCGGCCGACCCGGGCCCCTCGCGCGTGCCTCGCCGCCCGCGGCATAATCGGGGCGTCCCAGACAGCACGGGCGCCGGGTCTGCGCCTGGCGTCCGACCAGGGAGGCGGAGATGGCGAAGCATGGGTTCCGCGTCATGGACAGCGACCTCCACGTGATCGAGCCTCGCGATCTCTGGACGAGGTACCTCGACCCGCGGTTCCGCGGCCGTGTCGAGACGGAGCCGGTCGGCGACGGGCAGATGCACGCCCGCGTGGACGGCAAGGTCCTCCCGCCCTACGCGGACCGGCCCGAGCGGCAGCGCGCGTGGTCGTTCCGGACGCGCACGTCCGCGTGGCAGCGCATCAGCCGCGACACGCCGCCGAAGGCCGTGCTCGAGGCGATGGACGTGGAGGGGATCGACGTGGGGATCCTGTTCCGGACGTGGGCGACCCACGCCATCAACGTCGATGGGCTGGAACCGGCGTTCGCGGCGGCCATGAGCCGGGCGTGGAACCGCTGGATCGGCGACTTCTGCCGGGAGCATCCCGCGCGATTCAAGCCGTCGGCGCTCGTGCCGCTCCAGGACGTCGACCTGGCGGTCGCGGAGGCGCGCTTCGCCGTCGACTCGCTGGGCGCCGTCACGCTCGTGCTCCCGTCGCATATGATCAACCGGCGGCCGCTCTACGACCGGTACTACGACCCGCTGTGGGCCGCGGCGCAGGACATGGACGTCGCGGTGTCCTTCCACGGCAACCACGCCGCGTACGCCGAGCACCTGGCGCGGCGGTACCTGGACAACCTGGTGCTGAGCCACGCGTGCGGGCAGCCGGTGGAGATGATGCTGGCGCTGGGCGCGGCGGTGACGGGGGGCGTGCTGTCGCGCTTCCCGCGGCTCAGGATGGCGTTCCTGGAGGGCAACTGCAGCTGGCTCCCCTGGTGGCTGTGGGCGCTCGACGACCGGTGGGAGGCCTGGGGCGACCACGAGCTGTTCAAGCAGGACGCCAAGCCTTCCGAGCTGTTCCGCCGCCAGTGCTTCGTCTCGGTCGAGCCGGAGGAGGAGCTGGCGAAGCACGTCGTGGCCGAGCTGGGCGACGACAACCTGGTGCTCTCGACCGACTGGCCTCACGACGACTCGCGGTACCCTCACGCGATCGACGGCTTCCTGGAGATGACGCACCTCTCCCCGGAGAGCAAGCGGAAGATCCTGTGGGACAACTGCGCCCGGCTCTACAGGCTGTGAGCCGGGCCAGCGACGTGACCCGCTGCCGGCGCTACGGAGCGCTTTCCGGGCCTCGGCTGGAAGGTCATTGCGGCCCATGTCTCGACGATGAACGAGGGGCTTCCGTAGCGATCGGAGGCGCGACCCCGGACCCGTCCCGAGCCGGGGTCGCCTCGCTCCGCGCGTCGGCTGTCTGCGCGCGTCTTGGGCCGTCGGTGCGCTCGGGCTGTGACCGGCCTCCCTAGCCGACGTGCTGGCGGAAGAAGGCGAGCGTCCGCTCGCGCGCAAGGCGCGCGCTGGGCTCGTGGTAGCTCCCGCGCGCGTCGCAGCTGAAGCCGTGCCCGGCGGGATAGACGTGGACGGGGAGCGTCGGGTGAATCCGCCGCACCTTCTCCCAGTGCTCCCTCGGGATCCCCGTGTCGGTCTCGCCGAAGTGGAGCATCACCGGGCAGCGGGGCGACTCCTCGGCCGTCTCGGCGATCCCGCCGCCGTAGTAACCCACCGCCGCCGAGAGGCCCTCGATGCGTGTTGCGGCGAGCCACGCCATGGTCCCGCCCCAGCAGTAGCCGACCACGCCGACCCGGAGGCCGGCGCGGGCGAGCTCGCGGACGGCGGCGCGCACGTCCCGCACGCTGTCATCGGTTGAGATCTTGCCTCGCAGCTCGCGGCCCTGCTGGATGTCGTCCGGTCCGTAGCCCATGTCCACGCCCCGCTCGACACGGTCGAACATGGCCGGGGCGAGGGCCACGTAGCCGTCGGCGGCCCAGCCGTCGGTGACCTTCTTGATGTGTGAGTTCACGCCGAAGATCTCCTGCACCACCACCAGGCCGCCTCGGGGCGCGCCCGCGGGGGCGGCGCGATAGCCCGCGAGCTGGTGTCCGTCCTCGGCGTTGAGCGTCAGCGTCTGGCCCATGTCGGATCCTCCTTGTCAGGCTCGAGCGGCGCGCGGCAGAACTGGCCGAGGCGCCGCCACCCGCCAGGTGGACGGCGCCGCGTTGCCGCCAGTCTAGCAGGCTCGGCGGCTTACCAGGGCAGCGGGCTCAGCTCTCTCCCGCACGGCGCGCCGCGGGTCGCCGCGCGCGGCCCGCGGCGCACGGGGCGGGTCCCGGGCCGCGTCCGACTCGACTGCCGGGCGCCGGAGGACCACGCGCCCAGGCTGTCGACGGCCAGCCTGACGGACCTGGGATCAGGGAGGGGATGCCAGGCCGATGGCTCCCGTGCCCTAGGGCTTCATGAAGGAACCCTCGGTGATCGTCTGGTTGCCGCCGGCCTCGATCGCCAGCACCTCGAAGAGATTCTCGCCGGCGGGCAGGGATGCGACGAATTCCGGCGGGACCGTTACTTGCAACGGCATGGTCGTGGCCGGGATGGTGACCTGGAACGACCCGACGATGACCTGGTAGCCGACGATGGTGATGGGTAGATCCGGGAAGCCGTCCGGCGGGCCTGTCACCGCATTCCAGCTGATGACGAGGGAGTTACCGCTGCCCAGTACCGCATTGACGTTGGTCGGCCCGGCCGGTATGGCGTGGGTGAACTTGCCCGTGCCCCCGATGACGTCCCCGTCGACCGTGCGGCCCGTGAACCGGTACTTCCCTTCAGGGAACAAGGCCAGGAGATCCTCGAGGGGGAATTCGTCGAGGTTCGGCTCCGCGCCCTCGAAGAAGAGCTCGGTCATGCCGAGCATCCTGTACGGCCCGCCGCCCTCGACCTCGAAGATCGTGCGTCCCGCCGGGTTGATGATCTTGAGCTCCTTCCAGTCCTCTCCATCGAGTGAGACGTGAACGCCCAGATCGTTCGCCGACGAGTTGTACTCCCAGTAGATTCTGGAGATCTCGAGCTTCTTCTTGGCCGCCCAGACCTCCGGGCCCGTGACGCCCACCATCAGTGCGACCAGAGCCGCCAGAGAACAGGCCAGCAGACGCGTGTGTCGCATCATTCCGTCGCTCCTTCTCTCTGGTCCGTGTCGAAACGGGACGCCTCGGGCGCACACACGCGAGGCGAGGGCCCCTCCGCTCTCGCATGCCTCCTTTCCGCCGTGACGTCCTCGAGGCCCTGCGCGCATCGTCGGCCAGCCATCTGAGGATTCACTGAGGATTCACGTTACGATTTACGGCCGGCGGCCCGGGCCAGGCGGCTCGGCGTCCCGTGGGGCCGTCCGCCCTCACTTCGTCATCCTGGCGACGGGCTGGTTGATCGCGAGTGCCGGGATGGCGGCGCCCTGCGACTCGCCCGAGACGTGGGTCGAGGAGTCAGGCGAAGCGGGACGTCACGCGCGGTGGTGCCTGCGCGCGACCGGGTCTCAGGCCCCGCGCTCGCCGGGTCGCGGGTACGGGATCGGCCCCGCGTAGTCCGCGCGGAGGGGCGCCCAACGGTCCGCCCACTCCCGGGCCAGGGTCCCGGCCAGCTGACGGAGGTGCAGCCCGTCGTGCGTGACCCAGGCGACGAGTAGGTCGAGTCCCGAGAGCCGGAGCCCGGACGGGCTCTCCCCGGATACGGCGAGACGCTCGGGTGCGGCGCCGGCCAGGAGCGCCAGGTTCGCCGCCCTCAGCGCCCGGAACGCGGCCAGCGCGATGGCCGGATCCGCGTCGTGATAGCGTCGCGCCGTCGCCCAGCCTTCCGGGTCGATGGCCGTGAACCTCGCGCCTCCTTCGAGGATGACGCGGACCCGCGCGCCGAAGTCCTCGGCCTCCTCGTCGCGGAGGTGGCACAGGATCTCGACCGGCGCCCACTCGTCGGGCGCGGGCCGGGCCCGCCAGCGGGCGGGCGAGAGGTCGGCGACGAGCCCGTCGAGGAGCGTCGGGAAGCGGGCGAGCTCGCGGCGCGTCTCGCTCAGGAGCGTCGATGGGTCCGCCACGGTTCGTTCCTCCTCACCGGCGCGCGCGGCCCGCGACGAGCCGCACCTTCCGGGGCGCCGCGAGCCACATGGCGGCGACAGACACCACGCTGCACGCGATCGCGACCCAGAACGCCGGCGCGTAGCTCCCGGTGTAGTCGTGCACCAGACCTGCCACCCAGGGGCCCGTTCCGGCTCCGGCGTTCGAGCCGAGGTTCAGCACCGCGAAGATGGAGCCGTAGCGGGCGCCCTGGAAGAGCTCCATCGGGATCGCCCCGAAGACGGACGCGGCGCCGTAGCCGAGCAGGCCCTGCGAGGCGACCATGACGTAGACGAGCCACGGTGCCGGGTGCGCGGGAAGCGCGAGCAGCGCCACGTAGCAGACGACGTACCCCACGCCGGCCGCCGTCCACGCCCATTCCCGCCCGATCCGGTCGGAGACGTGGCCCCACAGGATCTGGCCGGCGATCCCTGTGATCCCGACGACGCCCAGCGCCCACGCCGCGAAGTCGGCCGAGAAGCCCAGCTCGAGGAGGTACTTCGTCTGGTGGACCTGCACCGCGTACCAGGCGAAGAGACACGTGAAGTACCCGAGGAAGATCCACCAGAACCGGCTCGTGCGGACGGCCCGCGCGAGGGTCCACTCGGTCGCGGCCCACCGGTGGTCGACGATCTCCACGGATGCGGGCCGGGCCGCCGTGCCCGGCGCCTCGTCGCCGTCGGGGCGAAGCCCGAGCTCCTCGGGACGCCGCCGGGGGACGAGGAGATTCAGCGGCAGGACCACGAGCGCGAGGAGGGCCGCGAGGGTCCAGCAGGCCCCTCGCCAGCCCGCGCGGGCGATGACGTGCTGGAGCCAGGGGAGGAGCACGAACGAGCCGACGCCGACGCCTGAGAAGGCGATGCCGAGCGCGAGGCCTCGCTGGCGCACGAACCAGTTCGGGATCAGGAGGGAGTGGCCCATGTAGCTCACGAAGACGCTGGCGCCCGCCACGAGGACGCCCAGCGTGAGGTGGAGCTGCCAGGGCGAGTGGGTCCCCGTCGCGAGCACGAGCCCGACGCTCATGAGCGCGAGTCCGATCGGGAACACGACGCGCGGCCCGAGGCGGTCCATCAGGACGCCGAGGAAGGGCGTGAAGGCGTTGGACGCGAGCAGCCCGGTCGTGAAGGTGGCGGCGGTGAGCGCCCTGGACCAGCCGAACTCGTCGAGGATCGACGGGAAGAAGAGGGAGAAGACCGTGCGGGAGTTCACCACGACGCCCATGGTGACGAACGCCGTCGCCACCAGGATCCAGCCGTAGAAGATCGGCACGCGCCGGAGACGCGCGGAGCTGGCCGGACGCTGGTCACCCGGCGGGCGCACGCGCGCCGGGTCCGTCGCCTGGACTGCCACTCGGTGCCGTGCCGCTGGCGACGCCCGCGTCGGCGGGGCTAGAGGCCGAGCGCGATGCCGCCGGGCCGCGGGTCGCTGCCGCCGCGCAGCACGCCGCGCGCCCGGTCGACCTGGATCAGCTGGACGGCGCCGCCGCCCGACCAGGGGCCCAGGGTCTCGACGACGTGGCCGCGCGCCGCGAGCGCGCGCCGGGTCGACTCGGAGACGCGCTCCTCCACGCGCACCACCGCGGGGAGCCCGAGGTTCACGGGATCCGTGCCGGGGAAGCTGAACCAGCGCGGTACCTCCACGGCTTCCTGTGGCGAGAGGCCGTGGTCGATCATGCTGGTGATCACCTGGGTACTCCACTGGGTCTGCTGGTCGCCGCCGGGCGTGGCGCCGACCAGCCAGGGCCTGTCGTCCTGGCAGACGAGGTAGGCGTTCAGCGTGTGCATCGTCCGCTTGCCCGGGGCGAAGACGTTCGGGTGGCTCTCGTTCAGCGAGAAGCCGCGGCCGGCGCGGTTGTTCAGCAGGATCCCGGTGTCTCCCGCCACGACCCCGGAGCCGAACGCCGCCGAAAGGCTGTGGATGAAGGAGACCGCGTTGCCGTCCCGGTCGACGACGGCGAAGGAGCTCGTGTCGCCCGCGTGCTCGGGGACGAGCGTGCCCTCGGGGAGGCGCGCCCGGGCGAGATCGATCTCGACCCGGCGGCGGGCCGCGTGCTCCTTCCCGATCAGCGTGTCGAGCGGCCACTTCACGAACGCGGGGTCTCCCGCGTGGCGGTTCCGGTCCTCGAAGGCGAGCTTCTTCGCCTCCACCGTGAGGTGGATGCGGTCGGTGCCGGCCAGCGGGAGGTCTCGGAGGTCGAATCCTTCGAGGATGTTCAGCTGCGAGAGGAGGATGAAGCCCTGCGACACCGGGGCGGTCTCGTGCACCGTGAAGCCGCGGTAGTCGGTGGTGACCGGCGCGTAGATGAAGGTCTCGTCGACCTGTCGCGCGAAGTCACCCGGCTCGAAGAGCGCGCCCTCCCGGCGGAGGAAGGCGAGGAGCCGCTCGCCGAGTCGACCCTGGTAGAAGCCCTGAGCACCGTCGGACGCGATGGCGCGAAGGCTCCGGGCGAGGTCGGGCGCCGCCCAGCGCTCTCCCACGGCGGGCGGCCGCCCGCCCGGCAGGTACAGTCGCGCGGAGTCGGGGAAGCGGCGGAGGACCTCCGCCCGCTCGCCCATCCACCGGCTCACCCACGCGGTGATGACGACGCCGTCCTCGGCGAGCTTGATCGCCGGCGCCCACAGCTCCGCCCAGGGAATGGTTCCCCAGCGCTTCCAGATCGTTTCGTAGAACGCGACCGCGCCGGGCACGCCGGCCGAGTGGACGCCGTCGAGCGGCATCAGCCGCCGGCCCTCCGACGCGTAGTAGTCGCGGCTCGCGCCCGAGGCGGCGACTCCGCTCCCGTTCAGCCCGAGGACCTCCTGCCGCCGGGCGTCGTAGACGACGGCGAACCCGTCGCCGCCGAGGCCGCACATCATGGGGAGCAGCACGCCCTCCGCCGCCGCGACCGCGATCGCCGCGTCGAACGCGTTGCCGCCCCGCTCCAGGATCGCGGCCCCGATCATCGCCGCCCGAGGGTGGGCGGAGGCGACCATGCCGTGAAGACCGAAGGTCTCGGGGTAC
Organism: Candidatus Methylomirabilota bacterium; assembly: GCA_036558225.1. Lineage (GTDB taxonomy): Bacteria > Methylomirabilota > Methylomirabilia > Rokubacteriales > DASRDR01 > DASRDR01. The sequence goes on from DATBGA010000159.1 coordinate 12,371, forward strand.
CGGGTGAGGGAGGAGGAAGAGCGCCACGCGCCGTCGTGGGAGGGGCTCGATTGGCTCATGGCGGCCATCTTACGCGCCCCCGGGTGTCTCCGCGAGATGCCCGATCTCGCAGAGCGGCTCCCCGGCGGTGACCGGCGGCGTCCCCACGATGTACACGACCTCGCCGGCGAAGGGCGCGTGCACCTCGTGGAGGACGGCGCCGAAGGGGTCGGTCAGCCGCCCGAGCAGGCGACCGGTCGACACCGACTGCATCTTCTCGACGACCGGATGCCAAACGCCGGTCACCGGCGCGCGGAGGACCTCGGCGCGGTCGATCCAGACGGGGTGGGCCACGCGCACCGACGGCCCGTCCAGGATGCCGAGGTGCGCGAGCAGGGAGCGCGCGCCGGCCTCGTGTGCCGCGACGGAGGGCTCATCGGTGAGGGCCATGCCCCCCGACTCCGCGGTGATCGCGGGCTTGCGGCGGGTGATCGCCGTGTTGGCGGTGAAGATGCTCGCCGCCGGGTCCTTGGAGCGCCCCCGGTCCACGAGGATGTGATCGAGGCCGTAGGCGAGGGCGAGGTCGCGCGACTGGGCGTCGACGGTGGCGTCACCGCCCACGATCCAGTACGTGTACGGGCGGAGCGACTCGTTGCCGTCGCCGCAGTGCATGTCGGCGAGGTGGGTGCACCGGTCGATGACCTCGCGCGTGATCGCGAACGCGATCCGCTCGCTCATCGTGCCGTCGGCCTTGCCGGGGTAGACGCGGTTCAGGTTCTTCCCGTCGGGGCTGTAGTAGACGCGCCGCCCGTAGAACGCGGGGGGATTCGCCATGTGGACGAGGATGGCCGCGCCTCGCATCCGCGCGGGCTCGAGCCGGGCCCGGAGCCGCTGGAGCGCCAGGATGGACGTGTACTCCGAGCCGTGCGTGCCGGCGACGAGCGCGAGCACGGGACCCGCCGCGGCGCCGTTGGCGACCGTCACCGGGATTCGCGTCCCCGGGTCGGCGCCGTCCGGCACGTCGATCCAGCCCGAGACCAGCTGGCCGGGGGCGGCGGTCACGCTTCCGACGGTGAGGGCCGTGGGCATCGGTCGCTCTCCTTTCAGCCTGCGCGAGCGCGCCCGCGCTTCGCGCGAGACAGCGCCCTCCATCCTGCCTCGGTCGCGCGGCGCGTGCCACCCCGAAACGCGGCGGCCCGCGGGGTTGACGTTCCGGCCGGGCCGACGACACTGGAGCGCATGTCGGGCCGAGCGTCCGGGAGCTGAGCGTGGCGGATCCCGAGCGCCGACGTCCCCTCTGGCGCCTCGGCCGGGGCTGGCGCCGCGGCCGCCGCCAGGTCTCGCCGTGGACGCTCGGGGGCCTGTCGGTCCGCGAGCTCGGGGCGCGCGTGTGGATAGAGATCTGGAGGGACGAGCTCACCGACCGGGCCGCCGCCCTCTCCTACTACTTCGTGTTCGCGCTGTTCCCGACGCTCCTGTTCCTGACGACGCTGCTCGGGATGATTCCCGGGCGCGACCTGATGGGACGGCTCATGGCCTCCGTCCAGGGGCTCCTCCCGCCCGACGCGGCCTCGCTCCTCGAGCGGACCCTGGCGGAGGTTCAGCGCGGCGCCGGCGGCGGCCTCCTGTCGGTCGGGGTGGCGGCGGCGCTCTGGGGCGCCTCGCGCGGGATGGTGTCGATCATGGCGACCCTCAACGTCGTGTACGGAGTGACCAGCCGGCGACCCTGGTGGCGACGGCAGGCGGCCGCGGTGGTGCTGACCGTGGTGTTCTCGGTCCTGGCCCTGGCCGCGCTGCTGTCCGTCGTCTTCGGCGAGCGCCTCGGCCGCACCGCCGCGGCCTGGCTGGGGCTCGGAGGCGCGACCACCGCCCTCTGGAGTCTCCTCCAGTGGCCGCTCGGCCTCCTGCTCGTCCTCACCGGGATCGACCTCGTCTATCACCTGGCGCCCGCCGTGCGCCAGCGCTGGTACTGGCTCACCCCCGGCTCGGCGTTCGCGGGTGTGGCGTGGACGGCGGTCTCGCTCGGACTCCGCGCCTACGTCAGCCACTTCGCGAACTACAACGCGACGTACGGGTCGATCGGAGGCGTGATCCTCCTCCTCCTGTGGCTGTACCTCTCGGGCATGGCGCTGCTCATCGGAGGTGAGATCAACTCGGTGATCGCGCGGGCGGCCGCCGAGCGCGGCGAGGAGATCGCAGCGCCCCTCGACGAGCCCGGCGATCCGGCTACTTGACGATCTCGAGGAGCTCGACCTCGAAGGTCAGCGTCGCGCCCGGCTTGATCCGGGGCGGCGCGCCGCGGTCGCCGTAGGCGATCGCCGCCGGGCAGACCAGGCGGCTCTTGCCGCCGACCTTCATCAGCTGGAGCCCCTCCGTCCAGCAGGGGATGACCCCGTTCAGGGGGAACGTCACGGGCTCGCCGCGCTGGACCGAGCTGTCGAAGACGGAGCCGTCGGCCAGGGTGCCGTGGTAATGGACCTTGACCCGGTCGGTCGGCTTCGGGGCGGCGCCCGTTCCGGCCTTGATCGGCACGATCACCAGGCCCGACGCCGTCTTCGTGGCCCCCTTCTCGGCGGCCGCCTTGTCCAGGACCGCCTGGCCGGCCTTGCGCTCCAGCGCCGCCACCGCCGCCCCCCGGGAGCGCTGGAGCTCCTGGATCTTCGGACTGTAGGCTTGCAGGTCGACCTGGCTCGGCCGGTTGAGCGCGCCGTCCGTGATCCCCGCCTTGACGAGCTCGAGCTCCGCCGCGGACAGCGCGAACGGGGACAGGCCGCGGGCGACGGCGAGCCCGAGGGCGTAAAGGGTTTTCTGCTCCTCCGTCTTGAGCTCCGGCGGCGACTGGGCGCGGGCGCCGGGGGCGATGCCCCCCATCAGCGCGCCGGCGAGCGCGACGACCGTCAACACGCGGAAGCGAGATGTCATCGTGATCATCCTTTTCTTGGCCCTTCCGGGCTGTGCGGAGTCTCGCCGGGGCCCTCGCGCCCCGGTCAGGAGCGCGGGAAGGCCCCGAGAAAGTCCTTGGAGCCGGGGGCGAGGACCGCGGCGAGCCCCACGTAGAGAAAGAGCGCGCCGAGGTCGAGGTAGCGCCGGACGGTCGCGGGCGTGGAGAGCACGCCCGGGGCCCGGCCGGCGGCGCGGATCCGCTTGACCGCGTCGTCGATCGCGGCCTGGACCGCGGGGTGGTCCATCTGGCCCGGGTGACCCATCGACTGGGCGAGGTCTCCGGGAGCGACGAAGAACACGTCGACGTGCTGGGTCTTCAGGATGTCGTCGAGGTTGTGGAGCGCCTCGACCTCCTCCAGCATGACGACGACCATCGTCTCCTCGTTCGCCCGGCGCGTGAAGTCGTGCATCTTCTCCCCGAACGCCGCGCGCCCACCGGCGAAGCCCCGGTGGCCAATGGGCGAGAACTTCGCGTGGCGGACGACCTCCTCGGCCTGGGCGCGGGTGTTGACGTGAGGGATCTGGACGCCGCCGGCGCCGCGGTCGAGGGCGCGCGTGATCGTGGATGGGTCGTGGCTTTGCACCCTGACGATCGGAGTGGCGTCGCAGAGCTCGGCCGCCCGGACCATGTCCTCGACCGCGTCCCAGCTCGGGGGCCCGTGCTCGCAGTCGATGAAGATCACGTCGTAACCCTGTCGCCCCAAGAGCTCGACGAGCCCCGGCGCGCTGTAGGTGGGGGCCACGACGCTCACCGGCTTCCCGGCGGTGAGCTTCCGCTTCGCGCTGTTGTTCCTCACCATCGCTCCTTTGTGAGGGTCAGACCTGGACGTGTAAACATTACCCTCGATCGTCGAGGCGAACCCGGGATTGTTTGGAAGCCGAAGTCCGCCCACGAAGATCTGTCAGATTTCGGACACACGGCCGTCGAAAAAGTTTTGAGGAGAGCCCCCACTCGAGTGACAGAATCATCGTCATGAGTCGGAGGAGCGCACTCGCCGGCCTCGTCCTTGCGGTGCTCCCGGTCGCTGGGTGCCTCGCCACGAAGCCGTACGTGCGCACCCAGGTGCAGCAAGGCGAGGCGCGCACGCAGCAGCAGCTGCAGGCGGTCGAGCGCCGACTCGACACGGTGGAGCAAGGCCTCGCCGAGGTGAAGACGCAGCACGCGTCGCTGGATGCCGACGTCCACCAGGTCCGGGGCGTGGCCGAGGACGCGGCGAAGCAGGCCAGCCAGGCCCGGGAGCTCGCCACCCAGACTCGAGACCTCGCCGTCAAGGCCGACGACGCCGCGCGGGACGCCCTCCAGGCGGTCAACGGCGCCTCCGCGTCCAAGGCGCCCGAGCCGGTCGCCGCGGCGCCCGAGATCTTCGTGGTCCACTTCGGATACGCCGAGTGGTGGCTCGACAACTCGGGGCGGATGACGCTCAGCAAGGCGCTGAGACGGCTGCAGCAGAATCCGACGCTCCAGGCGCGTCTGGATGGCTATTCGGACAGCACAGGGTCGGCGAGCCTGAACCTGAAGCTCAGCCAGCGGCGCGCCGACGAGGTGTGGCGCTGGCTCGTGGCCAAGGGCGTGAAGCGGAGCCGGATCGAGACGCGGGCGATCGGGGAGGCTCAACCGGTGGCGTCCAACCGGAACCCGGCGGGCCGCGACCAGAACCGGCGCGTCGCGATCACGCTGCTGACCGCCGGGCAGTAGCAGTAGCCGACCTTCCGTCTCCCGCCGCCTCTGGCGAGAGTGCGCGGCCGTCGACGTCCAGGCCTCACCCTCGATCGGCCGGCGGGGCGCCCGCTTGCTCGGCGGTCGACTCGCGGCGACGGGCCAGGGACGTGACGCCGGCCGACCCGACGACCAGGAGCGCGGCCAGCAGGAAGATCGGCCGGTAGCTGCCCGTGAGGTCGAACACGAGCCCGCCCGCGTACGAGCCGAGCGCACCCGCGCTGTGGTGGAAGAAGTTGGACGCGCCGAAGATCGCGCCGTGGTGGGCGGGGCCGAAGAGCTGACCGACCAGCGTCGAGGACAGGGGCGCCGTGGTGAAAAACGTCGCCCCGAACATCGCGGCGAACAGGTAGAGCTGCCACGGCTCGCGGACGAGCGGGAGATAGAAGAGCGCCGTCGCCCGGAGCGCGTAGGTGAGGACCAGCGCCCGACGGGTTCCGATGCGGGTGGCGACCGAGCCCGCGAGGAGGATGCCCAGCACGTTGGCCGCCCCGACGAGACTGAGGGCGTTGGCGGCGACGGCGGGCGTCATGCCGAGGTCGGTCGCGTACGCCGCCAGGTGGGTCGTCATCAGGAAGTCCGTGAACCCGCAGCCCATGAGTCCCACGGTCAGACCCCAGAACGCGACGGTTCCGAGCGCGGCCCGACGATCGAGCGACCGGACTCCCGCCGGTGCGTCTGTCGGAGGGCCGGGACGGCGCGCGTTGCCGGCCGGATTCGTCTCGGCGGGCGCGGGCGGCGCGTCGCGGAGCGTGAAATGGAAGATCACGAAGCCCGCGCCCAGCATGGCCGCCAGCAGGAGGTAGGTGTCGCGCCAGCCCACCACGGCGGTCGCGCGGGCCGCGACCTGCGTGAGCGTGACCTGTCCCAGGGAGAATCCGGACGCCGCCAACGCCGAGACGAAGCCGCGCTCCCCCGGGAACCAGCGGCTCACGTGCACCGAGACCGGCAGGATCCCGCAGCCCGTGTAGCCCACGGCGATGACGACGCCGTAGAGGGCGATGAACTGCCACGGCGCGCTCACCCGGCTCGCCAGGGCCGTCCCCACCGTCATCAGGGTCATCGCCGCGAGAATCACCCGCCGCGGCCCTAGCCGGTCGACCAGCGCGCCCAGGGTCGGCTGGCTCAGGGCATTCACGAGCAGGCTCAGGGTGGCGGCTAGGGCGAGCGTCGAACGGTCTCCGCCGAGCTCGTCCAGGATCGGCCTGAAGAGGACGCCAAAGGTGAAGTTGCTGCCGGTCCCGACGAACAGGACGGCGAAGCCGGTCGCGAGCGCGAGCCGACGTCCGGAGCCGGGCGCGCTCACCGGGCCGGGAAGACGAGGCAGGTGCCGACGGCGTGCGCGTAGAGCTTGCCGGCAGCGTCCGTCAGCCGAGCCTCGGCGGTGCCCAGGCGGCTGCCGGCATGGATGACGCGGCCCTCCGCGCGGAGTCGCCCCGTGCCGACCACGATCGGGCGCACGAAGTTCACCTTGAGCTCGGCGGTCGTATAGCCGGTGCCGGCGGGCAGGGTCGTGTGGACCGCGCACGAGAGCGCCGAGTCGAGCAGCGTGCTGATGACGCCGCCGTGGACCGAGCCGATCGGGTTGTAGTGCGCCTCGGACGGCTCGCACTCGAAGGCCGCGCGGCCCGCCTCGACCTCGACGAGCGTGAACCCCATGAGGCGGCTCACGGGCGGCGCCGGAAGCCGCCCGTCACGGATCGCTTCGAGGAAGGGAAGCCCTGCGAGCTGGCCAGCCGCCTCCACGCTGGGCGCCGGATCGTCCCAGCGGACGGCCCGGCTTCTCGCGTTGTTCCCGGCCTCCGTCACGGCCTCCCTCAGCGGAGGCGGTATTTCCGCTCGGCGTCTGGCGCGAGCACCATGCCGTGACCCGGCCGGTCCGGGATGCGGACAAGGCCGTCGGCAGGGTCGGGCCGCGGGACGTCCACGAAGAGATCGGGCGGCATCCAGTCCATGTACTCGACGAGGAAGCCGTTGGAGAGCGCACCCGCGACGTGCACGGACAGCTCGTGGACGACGTGGGGCGAGACCAGGAGCTGGTGCGCGGCCGCCAGGTGCCCGATCTTCAGGGTCTCGCTGAAGCCGTTCGCCCGGCAGACGTCGGGCATGAGGTACCGGGCAGCGCGCTGCTCGCAGAGCTCGCGGAACTCGAAGCGGCTGTAGTGATTCTCGCCGGTCGCCACCGGGATGCGGATCGCGCGCGCGACCTCGGCGCACGCGGCGATGTCGTCGGCTAGCACCGGCTCCTCGTACCAGACGAGGTCGAGGTCCTCGAGCGCGGCGGCCAGGCGGAGGTTGCCGAGCACGTCGAGCTTCTGGTTGACGTCGACCATGAGCCGGACGCCGTCGCCGAGCGCGCGGCGGACGGACTCGGCGCGGCGCCGGTTCTCGCGGGGATCCGGATGGTGGACCTTGAGCTTGTAGTAGCGGAGGCCGGCGGCGGCGTAGCGCTGCGCTTCGTCGACCATGTCCTCGATGCGGTACGCGGGCCAGCCGCCGCTCCCGTAGGCGGCGATGCGGTCGGTGACGCCGCCCCAGAGCCGGTAGAGCGGCTGGCCGGCCGCCTTGCCCACGAGGTCCCAGAGCGCAATGTCGAGGGCGGAGAGCGCGTACGCGGCGACTCCCAGCCGACGGATGCCGCGGTCGGCGCGGTACATGCGTTCCCACAGCCGCTCGACGAGGCGCGGGTCCTCGCCGAGGAGGAGGGGAGCCAGGCGCGTCTCGAGGTACACCTGGATCGCCTCGGCGCCGCCGCCGCCGAACGCGAGGCTGTAGCCGAGTCCCGAGAGGCCCTCGTCCGTGTGGACGTGCGCCACCACCAGCCGGTGCTCCCGGAACTCGAGCGCCATGGGCTTCGGGGTCGGGACGGCGAGGATCGTGCTGTCGACGGCGGTGACCTTCATGGACTCCAGTTCGGGACTATCGCAGAGGGCCTCATGCCGGTCAAGGCGGCTGCCGCGTCGAACGGACCGCCGTACAATGGCTCCGCCATGGCGGGACGAGCGCGGCTCGAGGCGATCGGCGCATGACATCCGAGGCGACGAGGAGTCACGACGCCGGCGCGTCCGCCTACGACCGGTTCGTCGGTCGGTGGTCGCGTCTGTACGTCCCGAGCCTCATCTCAGCGGCCGGGGTGGCCGAGGGCGACTCCGTGCTGGACGTGGCCGCGGGCACCGGGGAGGCGAGCGTCGGGCTCGCGTCGCTCGTCGGTCCCGCGGGCCGGGTCCTCGCCGTCGACCTGTCGCGCCCGATGCTGAGCGTGGCCGCCGGCAAGGTCGTCGGCCTCCCGGTTCGGTTCGCGATCATGGACGGACAGCGGCTCGCGTGCCGGTCGCGGAGCCTCGATGCCGTCGTATGCCAACTCGGCCTCATGTTCTTCGCGGAGCCCCTGCGCGGCCTCGAGGAGTTCGCCCGGGTCCTGCGCCCCGGAGGCCGGATCGCGCTGCAGGTGTGGTCCCGGACGGAGCGCGTTCCCCATTACGGCATGCTGGCCGTGGCGCTGAGCCGGGAGCTCCCCGCGGAGCGCGACGAGCTGTTCCGGGCCTCGGCCATGGCGGACGCCGACCGGCTCCAGGCGCTGCTCGCGCGCGCCGGCTTCTCCGACGTATCGGTCACCCCGGAGCGGCGCAGCGTCGCGTTCGACTCGTTCGAGGACTACTGGGAGGCAGTCGAGGCGGGCGCCTCGCGGATCGGCCAGTTCTACCTGGGCCTCCCGCCAGGCCGGCGCCGCGCGGTGCGGGAGGAGGTCGAGCGAGGCATGGCGCCGTTCCGCTCCGGCGGCCGCCTCACGCTCGAGGCCGAGGCGTTCATCGGGCGGGGTGTGAGGCGAGGGGACCGGTGAGCGCGGATCGGGTCGGGCGGTGGCAGCCGCTCGAGTCGACGTGGGCGTTCCGATCGGCGTTCCTGTCGATCCGGCGAGACCGCTGCCGGCTGCCCGACGGCCGACTCTCGCCCGACATGTACTTCATGGAGCTGCGGGACTTCGCCATGACCGTGGCCGTCACTCCGGGCGGGGAGGTTCTCCTCTCCCGCGAGTACAAGCACGGCGCCGGCGACGTCGCGTACACGCTGCCGGCGGGCTTCATCGAGAGCGGCGAGGCGCCGCACGCTGCGGCGCGCCGGGAGCTACGCGAGGAGACCGGCCACGACGGGGAGCACTTCGAGCCGCTCGGGGAGTACTTCGTGTTCCCGAGCCTGTCGGGCGCTCGCGGACACTTCTTCCTGGCCCGCGACGTCCGGCTGGTCGCGGCCCTCCACCTCGACGAGTTCGAGGAGATCGAGGTGGTGCCGGTGGCGCTCGACGAGCTCAGGCGGGACCTGGGCTCGGCGGCGCCTCGCTACCTGACCGACATCAGCTCGGCGGTGGCGCTCCAGCTCGCCCTCCGGCGGCTCGGGGACCTCCGATGAGCGGAAATCAAAGCCGGGGGTCAGGCCTCGAAGTTTGATTTCCCGAGCTGACGCGCGGTTTCGCGGGGGCTTGCGGGCGAAAGTCAAAGTCGGGGGTCTGACCCCGGAGTTTGTGAGGGGAGGCACATGACGTCAGGCGTGCGATGGGCGGTGGGCATTCCCCAGGCGGGCCACATCGATCGCCTCCGGATCCGGCGCTTCCTCGAGCGCGCCGACGCCCTCGGCTTCGAGAGCGCCTGGGTCGTGGAGCAGGTGCTGGGCTCGCTGCCGAGCCTCGAGCCGGTGGAGCTGCTCGCGTGGGCCGCCGCCCTGACCGCGCGGATCCGGCTCGGGACGGCCGTCCTGCTCACGCCGCTCCGGAGCCCCGTGCACCTCGCGAAGAGCCTCGCGACCGTGGACCAGCTCTCGGGCGGCCGACTCGACGTCGGGATCGGGCTCGGCGGGAACCTGAAGATCTACCCCGCCTTCGGCGCTCGCGCGGATCGCCGGGTGGCCCGCTTCAACGAGGGCCTGCGGCTCATGCGCGCCCTCTGGACCGAGCCGCGCGTGACCTTCGCGGGCGAGTTCTGGCAGCTCGAGAACGCGACGATGGAGCCGAAGCCGCTCCAGCGCCCGCACCCGCCGCTGTGGGTCGGGGCGCACCACCCGGACGCCTTGCGCCGGTCGATCGACTGGGCCGCCGGCTTCATGGGGGCCGGGTCCGCGGCGACCGCGACGTTCGCGCAGGAGGTGACGCTGCTCCGCCGGCTCCTCGCCGAGGCCGGGCGGGACCCCGGCTCGATCGACGTGGGCAAGCGCGTCTACATCGGCGTGGACCGGGACCGCGAGCGCGCGGGCCGGCGGCTCGCCGAGTACTTCGGCGGGTTCTACGGCCGGCCGCAGATGGCCGCCGAGGTGTCGGTGTGGGGCTCGGCCGAGCAGTGCGCCGCGGGGCTCCGCGAGGTCGCCGCCGCCGGCGCCCGCCTGGTGATGCTCAACCCGGTCTTCGACGAGGTCGAGCAGCTCGAGATCCTCGCCGCCGAGGTCGTCCCCCGCCTCTAGCCTCGCCGCTCCGCGCCCCGCCGCCGCGTCAGGCCGCGGGCGTGTGGCGCTTGACGAAGGCCTGCACCTTCCGCCACGCGTCGGCGGAGGCGTCGGCGAACTCCGTCTGCTTCCGGTCGAAGAAGCTGTGCGGCGCGCCGTCGTACGAGACGGTCTCGTGCTGGACGCCCGCGCGCGCGAGGGCCTGGTCGAAGTCCGTGACGGCGCTCGGCGGGATGCCGGGATCGGCGCCCCCGTAGATCGCCAGCACCGCGGCCCGGAAGCGAGAGACCGCGTCGATCGGCTTCGGGCGGTCGGGCCAGCGCGACAGGCCGAGAGGCCACCCGTAGAAGCCGATCACGCCGGCGTAGCCGAGCCCGCTGGCGGCCTGGAGGAACGACAGGGCGCCGCCGAAGCAGAACCCCACCGAGAAGAGCGCCCGGACCTGCCCGCCGTCCTTGGATCGGAGGTGGGCCGCGGCGGCGGCGACGTCGGCCTGGAGGGTGTCCGGCGTGGTTTGTCCCACGTGCGGGAGGTACTCGAAGGCGTCGCTCCGGTCGCCCGCCTTGTCCGTGCGCGCGAAGAAGTCGATGGCGACGGCGTCGACGCCGACCTCGGCGAACCGGACCGCGAGCTCCTTGTAGTACGTGTGGAGCCCGCGCACGTCGGGGAGGACGACCATGCCCGCGCTGCCGGGCCGCGCCGCGCGCGCCGCGTACGCGTGGAAGCGGGTGCCGTCCGACGACGTGAGCGTGAGGTCACGCGCGTCGGTCGCGCCGCCGGCGATCGGGGTGATGGGGGGTCTCGAGTCCTGGTCGAAGCACATGGGAGCCTCCTATGGCACGATCGTCGCGCCGGGTTCCTGTTATCACCGGCCCCAGAAGGGCGTCAAGCAGGTCTGTCGATGACGACCAGCCAGTGACCCTCGGCCTGGCGCCGGGCGACGAGCGTGGGCTGGACGTCGAGCCTCGTGCTCACGCCTGCCGCGTCCGTCATGGTGACCGTCCATCGCGAACGGAGGAGAGCAACGTCGGCGGCTTGGACGACTTCCGTGTCATGAAGCGACCAGCGGGGTTTCTGATCGAGGAATCCCGCCAGCATGGCTCGGATGGCCGGCCGTCCCTTGACGGGCCGATCGGGATCCGCGGCCACGATGCCGTCCGGTTCATAGAGCGAGGCCGCCGCGTCCACGTCGCTCGCGGTGAGCGCCCGGAGGAAGAGGGCCGGGAGGTCTTGCGGATTCGACGCCGTCATGATGAACCTCGCCGTTCAACTGTGACGCGGAGGAGACGCGTCAGCATGGGGTCCGACAACGTGGGCGGAAGCGACTCGATAGAACTCGTACCCGCGCATGCCTGCGGCGGCCGATCGGAAGTAGCGCGCCCAGTACTCGGCGGCGCCGAGGTCCTCGTCCAGGCGATACCCACACGTTGAAGAGGCGTGTGCCCGGCGGCCGCGCGTTCTCGAGGGCCCGGAAGAGCGCCATGCATTCCGCCGTGCGGCTCGGCCTGCCTTCCCGCATGCGCCGTGCGTCAGGCGAGCCTGAGGGCGGCCTCGGTCGCCAGCTTGTCGGCGCGGGCGTTGTAGGCGGCGAAGTCGTTCCGGCCGGCGAAGGTCGACTCGTGGCCGCGCTGGTGACGGAAGCGCACGCGGAGGCGCCGCGCCTCGATGAGGGCCCGGGCGGCGGCCACCACGTCCGCCACGATCGGGTTCTTCGCCTTCCACCGGCCCTCGAGCCACGCGCCCACGCCCTCGTAGTCGTGGACCACCGTCAGCGCCGAGCCGGGGGCGGTTTCCTGGAGGGCGGCGTGGAGGGCGCCGAGCTCCGCCAGGATGTTCTGGAGACCGTCGGTCGCCCCCGTGATCTTCGAGCGCGTGTCGAGGCTCGGGATCCCGGCCCGCCCGAAGACGTCGTAGACCGTGGTGGAGATATCGCGGACCGAGACCGGACCCGCTTCCCCCTGCTCGACGAGGACCGCGCCGATGCCGCCCATGCCGTTGCCGTCGACGAAGGCGTAGGCGCCCGGCTCGAGCCGGAGGCCCTCCCCGCGCAGCATGGCCTCCGCGACGGCGCGGCTCGAGACGCCCTGGTAGCGGGCCCCGGCCACGCCGGACACGGCCGCCCGGCACGCGTCCCAGGTGTCGTAGATGCCGCTGATCGACGCGGGGGCCGTGACCACGTAGACCTTGCGCGACCGGCCGCCGGCCCTCACGGGCGCCGCGCCGCCGTCACGAGGCGGCCGGCCGGCGGAGCGCGGACGCCCCGGTGCCCGCCTCCGACGCGTCGAGAGCTGCCAGGAAGCCGTCGAGCTCCCGGACGAACGCCTCGGGCCGATCGAGGAGCAGGTGGTGGTGCGCGTCGCGGATCTCGACGAGGCGGGCGCCGCGAAGCTCGGCACGGAGACGCTCGGCCATCGGGCGCGGCAGGACCGGGCTCAGCTCGCCCCGGACCACGAGCGCGGGAGCGGTGATCCGGGGCAGGAGCGGCCAGCAGTCGACCGGCGCGCGCGACGCGTAGCACGCCGGATCGAAGCGCGGGCTGACGGCGCCGTCCCGCCAGCCGACGCTCTCCCGCGCCAGGTGGGCGAGCAGGACGGGCTCGGCGCTCGTCTCGGGGGGCAGGAGCCGGAAGCGGGCTACCGCCGCCTCGACCGTGGGGTGGCGGCGCGGGGGCCGCTCGCCGCGCTCCTTCATCTTGGCGAGCCGCTCGGGCGGTATCGCCGGGCGGGAGTCCACCACGACCAGCCCGCGGACCCGGTCGGGGTGCCACGCCGCGCAGGCGATCGTGTTGTGACCGCCCATCGAGTGCCCGACCAGCACCGCCGCCTCCCAGCCCAGCCGATCGAGCACGCCGACGATGTCGCCCGCGAAGTCCTCGGTCGCGTAGGCGGCGGGGCGGGCCCACTCGCTCTCTCCGTGGCCGCGCTGGTCGAGCGCCACGACGTGACGACGGCCCGCGAGGGCGGGCGCGACGGCGTCGAACCAGTGAGCGTGCGCGGCGCCCCCGTGGAGGAGCAGGACGCCGGAGGAGGCCGCCGGTCCCCACTCGAGGACGCGAAGCCCGAGGCCGCTGACCTCGATCCGTCGGCTCCGCGCGGTCTCGCAGGCGAAGACCTCGCTCACGGCCGCCATCTTACACCGCGAGCTCGCGCGGGACGTCTCGACCCCGCCGGGCGCGCCGCCGTCACGGCGTCGGCCGTCCGGTGGCCTTGACCGACGGATCGTTCTGGCCGTTACGATGGAGCCATTATTCGGCGGGGCCTCCGGCCCGAGGGGGACGCAATGGCGAAGCGCCGCGCGGTGGTGACCATCGGGACGCTCGCGCTCGAGCGAGCCTCGACCGTCCCGCTCCACCGCCAGCTCTACGACGGGCTCCGCGAGGCGATCCTATCGGGCCGGCTCCGGCCCGGCGCGCGACTGCCGTCGACGCGGACGCTCGCGGGCGACCTCGGGACCTCCCGCAACACCGTGCTCGCCGCGTTCGGACAGCTTCTCGCCGAGGGCTACCTCGAGGGCCGGGTGGGCGCGGGGACGACCGTGGCGGGCACACTTCCGGAGACGCTCCTCCGGGCGCGTCCGGAGGCCGCGGCGACGGGACGTCCCGGTCGGCGACCGCGGCTGTCGCGCCGCGGGGCCCTGCTCCTCGGCCGGCAGGCCGGCCCCGCGGCAGGGCCCATCACGGCGCACCCGTTCCGGCCCGGGCTTCCGGGGCTCGACGCCTTCCCGTTCGACCTGTGGACCCGGCTGGTCGCCAGGCGGTGGCGGCGCGTCCCGCGGCAGCTCCTCGACTACGGGGATCCCGCCGGCTACGCGCCCTTGCGGGAGACGATCGCCGCCCATCTCGGCGAGGCGCGGGCCGTGCGCTGCGAGGCGTCCCAGGTGATCGTCGTGACCGGCGCCCAGCAGGCGGTGGATCTCGCGGCGCGGGTCCTCCTCGATCCCGGCGACACCGCCTGGGTCGAGGACCCGGGCTATCAGGGGGCGCGGGGGGCTCTGGTCGCGGCGGGCATCCGCCTGGCGCCCGTTCCGGTAGACCGGGAGGGGCTCGACGTCCGGCGCGGCGCCCGCGAGGGTCCCGGCGCCCGCCTCGTCTACGTCACGCCGTCTCACCAGTATCCGCTCGGCGTGACGATGAGCCTGAACCGCCGGCTCGCCCTCCTCGAGTGGGCGAGCGCGAGCGGGGCGTGGATCCTGGAGGACGACTACGACAGCGAGTACCGCTACGCGGGGCGTCCCCTCGCGGCGCTCCAGGGGCTCGACACGGCGGGCCGCGTGATCTACGCGGGGACCTTCAGCAAGGTGCTCTTCCCGGCGCTCAGACTCGGCTACCTGGTCGTGCCCCCGGACCTGGTCGATGCTTTCGTCGCCGCGCGCGCCCTGGCCGACCGGCACTCGCCGTCGGTGACCCAGGCAGCGCTCGCCGACTTCATCGACGGCGGCCACTTCGCGCGCCACGTCCGGCGGACCCGCGCGCTCTACGCCGAGCGGCAGGCTGCGCTCGTGCGCGCCGCGCGGCGGTCGCTCGGCGGGGTGCTTGAGGTGGCGCCGGCGGAGGCGGGCATGCACCTCATGGGGTGGCTCGTCGCCGGACTGGACGACCGGGCCGCCGCGCGCGCCGCGCTGACCCGGAACGTGGACGCGCCCCCGCTGTCGGGCTTTCGCGTGCGCCCCGCCCGGCGAGGGGAGCGCGGCGGGCTCGTGCTCGGCTACGCCGCCTACACGCCGCGCGAGATCGACGACGCCTGCGGGCGGCTCGCCGCCGCCCTCCGCGGCGTGCGCCGGACGGCGGGATGACCGTTCTCCGCCGGCCGTTGCTGGCGACTGGGGCTACTGGGCCGTCCAGCCTCCGTCGATGACGAGCTCGCTGCCGGTCACGAAGGCCGATTCGTCCGAGGCGAGGTAGAGGACGCCGTAGGCCACCTCGTCGGGCTCGCCGAACCGACCGAGCGGGATGCGCGAGAGCATCTTGTGGTAGTGCTCGGGGTCGGCGCGGCGCCGCTCGGTCATCGGCGTCGTGATGGGCCCGGGGTGGACCGAGTTGGCGCGGATGCCCTCCCGCGCGTACTGGATGGCCGTCGTCTTCGTCAGGACCCGCACCGCGCCCTTGGAGGCCTGGTACTGCGGGCTGCTGTTGTCGGTCCCGACGAGGCCGAGCTGGGACGAGATGTTGATGATCGAGCCGCCGCCGGCCTGGCGCATCGCGGGGATGACGGCCCGGGTCCCGAGGAACACGCCCTTGGCGTTGACGTCCATCACGTGGTCCCAGTCCTTGACTGTCGTGTCCTCGATGCGCCCGATCCCGCTCACCCCGGCGTTGTTCACGAGCACGTTCAGCTTCCGGAAGCGCTCGAGCGTCCGCGCCACCGCCCGGTCCCAGTCGGCCTCGTCCGTGACGTCGAGCGTGACGAAGAGCGCGTCGCCGCCCTTCGCCCTGATGTCGGCCTCGACGGCACGCCCCTCGGCCTCGAGGATGTCGCCGATGACGACGCGCGCGCCTTCCCGGGCGAACAGCCGCGCCTCGCTGGCGCCCATGCCGCGCGCGCCGCCGCTGATCAGCGCCACCTTTCCCATGAGCCTCATGGCCACCTCCCTCCCATTCCGGGCCGCGGCCGGGCCGCTACCCGCCTCGCGCCACGGTCAGGAGGCGCACGCACAGGACCGCGCCGCTGGTGAGACCAAGGACGATGCCCAGGATGAGGGCGCCGCTCGCGTCCGTGCGCGGGTACCGGCTCACGCGCGCGAGCACCAGCGCCAGGACCAGGAAGCCCACCCCGGTGACCAGCGCCGCGCAGAGGTACACGTCGAACGCGAGGAGCCGCGGCGTGGCGAAGAACTCGGGGTAGGGCCGGGGGGACCACCAGGGCGCCCCCTCCACGAGGACCGCGATGAGCGCCGCCCCCACGCCGTAGAGGGCCCCCAGGGTGCCGCCGAGCAGCCCCCAGCGGCGCTCACGCGCCGGGCTCGTCCCCGCCTCCCGGCCGATCTCCCGGCCTGCGTCGCTCATGGTCTCCTCCTCTCGAAGACGGGAGGGCGGGCGCGCCGCTCCCGCGTCCGATCAGCGGCGGGCGCCGCCTGCGGCCCAGGCGACGTCGGGGTGGCGCCGATGCCACTCGGTCGCACGCTCGTAGGCGCGCGCGACGCGGAGCGCCACGTCCTCCTGGAACGGCTTCCCGTAGACCATCAGACCGATCGGGAGTCCCCCGCGCGTGAAGCCGCACGGGAGCGACACCCCGCAGAGGTTCAGGATGTTCCCGACCGCGGTGTTCCGGAGATACCGGCCGTTGTGCTGGGCGTACGACTCGACCGTCCGGTCGACCTCGGCCAGCGGCCGGGCCGGCAGGGGAGTGGTCGGCACCAGGAGCGCGTCCACGTCGGCGAGGCGCGCCGCGAGCCGCCGCCGCAGGTCCGCCCACTGGCGGTGGAGCGCGAAGTAGTCCGGCGCGGAGAGCTGGCGCCCGCCGATCATCCGGTGCGCCACCACCGGGTCGAGCTGGTCGAAGTGCTCGTCGAGGAGCCGGGCGTTGTAGACGCACGCCTCGGCCGCGATGGCGAAGGCCCGCCGCTGCTCGGACATCGCCTCCGCGGCCTCCGGGACCTTGATGCTCTCTACCTGGGCGCCGAGGGAGCGGAACACGCCGGCGCTCTCGCGGACCGCCTCCTCGACCTCGGGCTCGACGTCCTCGAAGAAGAGGGTCTCGGCCAGGGCGAGCCGCAGCCCGCGGACCCCGTCCTCGAGGCGGGCGAGCGCGTCGTGCGGCTGGACGCCCTCGGTCGTCTCGTCGCGCGCGTCCGGGCCCTGGAGCGCCTGGTAGACGAGGGCGGCGTCCTCCACCGTCCGGGTCAGCGGCCCGACCGAGTCGAGGGTGAAGGAGAGCGGGTAGACGCCCGCGCGGCTCACGCGCCCGACGGTCGTCTTGAGGCCGACGGTGCCGCAGAGGGCCGCCGGGAGTCGCACGGAGCCGCCCGTGTCGCTCCCGAGCGCCATCGGGACCAGCCCGGCCCCGACGGCCACCGCCGAGCCGCTCGACGAGCCGCCCGGCACGTGATGCGTCGCGTGCCAGGGGTTGTGCGGCGTGCCCTGGTCGTGGTTCACGCCGACCCCGCCGAAGGCGAACTGGACCGTGTACGTCTTGCCGACCAGCACCATGCCGGCCCCGGCGAGGCGCCGCACGACCGCCGCGTCCTCCTTCGCCACGTTCCCGGCGAGGAGCCGGGTGCCCGCGGTGGTCGGCAGGCCCCGGACGTCGAAGAGGTCCTTGGCGGCGTAAGGGATGCCGTGGAGGGGCCCCAGGTCCTGGCCGCCCCGGAGGGCGAGCTCCGCCGCGCGCGCCTCCGCCAGCGCGCGCTCCCGCGTCACCGCGATGAACGCGTGGAGGCGGCCGTCGAGCGCCGCGATCCGCTCGAGGAGCGCCTCGGTCAGCGCGACCGGGCTGAGCGTGCCCGCCCGGATCTTCGCGGCGAGCGCGGCGATGGAGTCGAAGGCCAGGCTCGGATCGGACATAGCGTCAGTCCTCCGGTGAGGGGGAGGGGAGCCGGGGCGGCCCCGGCCGGCCGCTCCAGTCTACGCGGTCGGCGGGGGCCGCCGGCGCCCCAGAAAATTGACGGATACACTCATTCATTGATAGAGGTAATGGTACATCCCGACCATGTAACGGGGGGCGAGGATGGCCGGCGGGACGACGGCCCGGGTGAAGGTGGCCGACCAGGTGTGGCTCGTCGCCGCGCTGCTTCACCGGGAGCACGCGGACCGCGACGACTTCACCATCGAGGAGATCCTGGCCCGCGCGCGGCGCGAGCCCGTGTCGCGCCCGCTCCGCCCGGGCTTCCACGTCCACGTCGTCCAGCACTGCGTGGCGAACCGGCGGCCGAATCCCGGCCGGTGGCGGATGCTGGTGGAGACGGCGCCCGGCCGCCGGCGCCTCTACCGCCCGGGAGACCCGTCCCATCCCGCCCGCGACGGCGCGCGGAGCCTGCCCGAGGCCGGGCTCATTCCCGTGGAGCACCGGGAGCTCCTCGCGTGGTACCGGACCGAGTACGGGCGTCGCGCCCACGCCGGCCGGGGGCTGGACCCGCTCCTGGCCCTGCGAGGCTCCGGCCGGGCGCTGTGGGCCGACGATCCCTCCGACGCGTACGTGCGGCGGCTCCGCGAGGGCTGGGCGTGAGCCGGATCTTCTGGGACACGGGCCTCTTCGTCCACCTGTTCTCCGGCGCCGACGCGCGGAGCGAGCGGGTCGCGTCGCTCCGGCAGCGCATGCTCGAGCGGCAGGACGAGCTCTGCACGTCGGCGCTGACGCTGGCGGAGGTTCTGGTCAAGCCGCTCCAGCGGGGGGACGAGGCGCTCCGGGAGCGCTACGAGCGGGCGCTCGCCCAGGCCGTGCGCGTGATCCCCTTCGACAGGGACGCCGCGCGCCTCTACGCGGAGATCCGGCAGGACCGGAGCATCCGGGCCCCCGACGCGTTCCAGCTGGCGTGCGCCGGGGCGGCCCGGGTCGACCTCTTCATCGCGAACGACGACCGGCTCGGCCGGTGCACGGTGCCCGGCGTCCAGTTCATCGCGTCGCTCGAGCGCGCGTTCCTCTGACGCTCCCCGCCGGGGAGATCTCGGCGGCTCCAGGTCCAGCGCGCGTTAGGAACGCTTGTCGAACGCGCGCGGACTCTCGGTCACGCTCGTTCCGTCGACGGCAGCCGATGGCGGTTCGACCCCGGTCTCGTCACGCCCTCAGCTGGTCGCGGATCGGCAGACGCCGGATGCGCTTGCCGGTGGCGGCGAAGATCGCGTTGCACAGCGCCGGTGGGATCGGCGGCACGCCGGGCTCGCCCACGCCGCCCAGCGGCAGGTTGTAGTCGCCGGCAGGATGTGGACGCGGATCTCCCGCGGGGCCCCGGTGATTCGGGTGACCTCGTAGGTATTTAAGTTGCCCTGCTCCGCGCGGCCGGCCTTGAAGCTCATCTCGCCCGACGTCGCGATGCCGAGGCCCATGATGCACGCACCCTCCATCTGCGCCCGCATCCGGTCCGGATTGACGGTCGCCCCGCAGTCGACGGCGATGTCCACCCGAGGGATGGTCATGGCGCCCTTGTCGTCGACGGCGACCTCAACGACCGCCGCCACGTAGGTGACGAAGCTGTAGTGCGCGGCGATGCCGAGGCCGTGGCCCTTCGGCAGCGTGCGGCCCCACTTCGCCTCGCGCGCCGGCGCTACCCTGCCGCGAGCACGCCTTTTCGCCGAGTGTCAAGGGGCGGGACGGCCGGGGCAGTGGGCCGAGGCATCGGGGCTCGATCGTCCCCCGGCCGGCGGACGGACGCAGTGTGGGCGGGATGGTGGAGCGGCGGCGCAGGCCGTTCAGGCGGACCGCGCCGGATCGAGAGCGCCGCGCCCGTGTTGCTCCGCGGCGCGCAGCCGGGCATAGCGTCCCGGCGTGACGCCGAAGGCCGACCGGAACATCCGCGTGAAGTGCGCTTGGTCGGCGAAGCCGGCCGCCAGCGCCACCTCGACCAGCGGCATCCCGGAGCCCAGCCGGCTGCGGGCGAAGTCGAGCCGCCGCATCACCGAGTACCGGTAGGGGCTCGTTCCGAAGGCAGCCCGGAACTGACGACACAGCTCGTAGCGTCCGAGCCCGGTGACCGCCTCGAGCTCGGCCGACCGCACGACGGTGTGCCGGCACGCGAGGAAGGCCCGGGCCCGCTCGAGCGCGGCGTGGTCGAGACATCGGGGCGCGCGAGCGCCGAGGCTGTCGGGATCCCCTTCGATCAAGCCCTCGGCCAGACGCAGCACCAGCGCGTCGAGCGCCAGGGGCTCCCGGGAGACCCGAACGGCGGCCGTGACCGCGCGGGCCAGCGTCGGGTTGCCGGAAACCGGCTCGCGAACGAACGGCAATGGTCCGGAATGGCCCCGGATCACGCGCACGGCGGCGGCGATCCGCGCCGGCTCGACGTACACGATGCGATAACCGAAGCCGGCGTCGGTCCCCGCGCGCCCATCGTGCACCTCGTCGGGGTGCAGCACGACCACCTGCCCGGGCGTCGCGCGCTCGACTCGACCGCGATAGTCGAACGCCTGCACCCCGGCTTCGGTCACGCCGATGGCGTAGGTATCGTGGCGGTGCGGGGCATAGGCGCGGCCGCCGAACCAAGCGCGCATCAGCTCGACGCCGCCCCCCGGCCGGGACGTGGCGACCCAGTCCCGACCCTTGCACGAACGTTCAAGACCCTCGCCCGCCGACCTCGCTATCGTGGGCGCCATGCGCCAAGTTTACCCGACGCGCCTGGACTCGTCGCCATGACCCTGGAGCGGGCGATCGCCTTCTCCGTCTTCTCCGTCGCCGCCGCGGGCACGCCGGGACCGAGCAACGTGCTGCTGATGGCCACCGGGGGCCAGGTCGGCGTCCTGCGCGGTCTGCCGTGCCTGCTCGGGGTCGGCGTCGGCATGGCGCTGATGATGTTCCTCGTCGCGTTCGGGCTCGGCAGCCTGATCCTCGGGACGCCGGCCGTTCTGGGAGCCCTCCGGTGGGGTGGGGCGGCGTTTCTCTGCTGGCTGGCCTGGAAGGTCGCGACCGCCCGCCGAGCGGGCGCCGAGACGACGAAGGAACCGGTCGGCCTGCTCGGAGCGGCCGCCTTCCAGTGGGTCAATCCGAAGTCGTGGCTGGTGTGCGCCAGCGCCGCCGCGACCTTCCTCGACCCGCGAGCGGGGGGCGCGCTCGGGCAGTCCGCCGCGCTGGGGCTCGTGTTCCTGGCCGCGTGCCTGCCGAGCTGCTTTCCCTGGCTGGCGTTCGGCGCGGCCATGCAGCGCCTCCTGCGGTCCGAGCGCGCCTACCGGCTCTTCAACGGCGTCATGGGCGCGCTGCTCGCGGCGTCGGTGCTCCTGTTCCTCCGGTAGGCGGAGGTCAGAAGGGCTTGTCGGGGTCGATGTCGACCGCCACATGTGGACGACCGGCGGGCCGTCGTTGCCGAGATCTTCCTCGGGCTGCCGGAAGTGCCGCCCGAGGATGTCGCGGAAGGGCTCGACCCTCAGGCGCGGAGCTTCGGATCGAGCGCGTCGCGGATGGCGTCGCCCAGGAAGTTGAACCCGAGCACCACCAGGAACAGGGCAGCGCCGGGACCGAAGACGATCCACGGCGCCTGGCGGAG
Organism: Candidatus Methylomirabilota bacterium; assembly: GCA_036558225.1. Lineage (GTDB taxonomy): Bacteria > Methylomirabilota > Methylomirabilia > Rokubacteriales > DASRDR01 > DASRDR01. The sequence continues at coordinate 33,564 of DATBGA010000159.1, forward strand.
GTAGCCGCGCCCCGCGTTGATCATGCTGCCCCACGACGCCGCCGGCGGCTGCACGCCGAGCCCCAGGAACGACAGCGAGGCCTCGGCGAGAATCGCAAAGGCCACGCTGAGGGACGCCTGGACCACGATGGGCGTGGCGGCGTTCGGCAGGACGTGGCGCCAGGCGATCGAGCCGCTGGCCGCGCCGAGGGCCCGGGCGGCCTCGATGTACTCTCGGCCCCGGATGGTCAGCACCTGGCCGCGCATGAGGCGCGCGAAGGTGGGCGTGTACACGACGCCGAGCGCGATCAGCACGCCGGTCAGGTTCGCGCCCAGCACGGCGCCGAGCGCCAGCGCCAGGACGAGCGGCGGGAAGGCCAGCACGGCGTCCATCAGCCGCATCGCGAGCCCGTCGACCCGGCCGCCCCGGTATCCGGCGAAGAGCCCGATGACGCTTCCCGCGAGTGCCGCGATCGCGACCGACACGAACCCCGCCACCAGCGAGATCCGTGTCCCCCAGATGACTCGCGACAGGATGTCCCGGCCCACGTTGTCGGTGCCGAGCAGGTGATCCCGGCTGGGGCTTGCCAGGGCATTGCTGAGGTTCTGCTTGAGGGGGTCCTGGGGGGCCAGCGCCGGCGCGGCCACCGCGACCACGACGGCCAGGAGGGTCACGGCCGTGCCGACCAGCGCGAGTCGCCCACTGGCTGCCCGTCTGAGCGCCGCCCATCGTCGCGCCGGGAAAACCGGGCGCGCGGCCTGGTCGAGGGGACGTGCGCTCGGAGGCACCGGCTCAGCGATAGCGGATCCGGGGGTCGAGCCAGCCATAGGCGACGTCCACCACGAGGTTGGTGACGATGTAGCTGAGCGCGATCAGCAGGACGACACCCTGCACGAGCGGGTAGTCCCGCGCGAACACGGCGTCCACCACCAGGCGGCCGACCCCGGGCAGGGCGAAGACGTACTCCGTGATGACCGCGCCGCCGATCAGCCCGCCGAGCTGGAGTCCCAGCACGGTGACGACCGGGATGAGGCTGTTCTTGAGCGCGTGCCGACCGAGGACGGTGCCCTCGGACAGGCCCTTGGCCCGACCGGTGCGCACGTAGTCCTCGGAGAGCGCCTCGATCAGGCTGGACCGGAGCGTCCGTGTGATCACGGCGGCCAGGGCGAGCCCGAGCGTGACGGCCGGCAGCGCCAGCGAGCGGAGGCCGTTCACCGGGTCCTCCAGGGGATCGGTGTAGCCGGAGACGGGCAGCCAGCGAAGCGTCACGCCGAAGAGAAAGATCAGCAAGAGCGCGATGAGGAAGTTCGGCATGCAGATCCCGATGAGCGCGAACGTCGTGCCCGCGCCGTCCACCGCCGTGTTGCGGTGGGCCGCCGAGAGGATTCCGAGCGGGAAGGCCACGAGCAGGGCGATCAGCATCGCCAGGAGTGCCAGCTCGAGGCTCGGCCGGAGGCGGCGGCCGACGTCCTCGATGACCGGCTCGTTGTTCCGGATCGAGCGCCCGAGGTCACCCCGGAGGAGCCGTCCCATCCATCTCGCGTACTGCACGTGGATCGGCTGATCCAGGCCGAGCTGCCGGCTCAGCTCCGCCTTCACGCCGGCGTCCACCGATTCGGCCATCATCGCGTCGATGGGATCGCCGGGCGTGAGGTGGATCAGGAAGAACACGCCCGCCGTGACGAGCACGAGGACCGGGACCACGGCGGCCAGGCGGCCCAGGACGAATCGGCCCATGCGCGAGCGGGCGCTCAGGCGCCCGGCATGCCCGGGCTCCTGCGACGGCGGGAGCTCCGACCTACTTCAGCCAGACGCTCTTGAACCGCATCATCCCGTCGGGGATGGGTTCGTAGCCCTGGACCCGCGGGCTGAAGGCCTTCGGCTCGATGGGGTGCACGATGAACGCCATCGACGCCTCCTCGTGGAGGGTCCGCGTGAGGTCGCTGAAGATCTTCTTCCGCTCCGTCTTGTCGGATACCTCGCGGCTCCGGTCGAGCAGGGCGTCGATCTTCGGATTCGAGATGCCGGACCAGTTGAGAGGGAGCCCCGTCTTGAAGAACTGGAAGGTATTGCCGTCGGGGTCGGGCCGGCCGCTCCACTG
>DATBGA010000160.1:0-3282 GCA_036558225.1 Candidatus Methylomirabilota bacterium
AACCCGGGCTTGGTCTGCGCCTGCGCGACGCCCGAAGACGCCAGCATCTGGGCCGCGAGGGGCGCCGTCAGGCCCATCCCGACCATCATCCGGGTGAAGTCACGACGGGTGATGGTGCCGTCCTTCACCCGCTCGATCCAGTGTCGAAGCTCACGCTCCTCCATGCTGCCCATCCTCCCGAGTCTAGGAATTCGGTGTGATTCCGCGCACTTGATGCGGCCTTCCCCGCCGCGCGGAAGGGATCCTCTGACGTGGCCCGATCTTATGCCGGCCCTCCGGCGGGGTCAAGCGAACCCCCGGTACCGGGCGGGGGCGAGATCCGGCTCGTCACGGCGTCGCGCGGAATCCGGGCTTCGCGGGGCCGTTCTGAAGGAGCCGGCGCAGTTGCGAGTCGCGCCAGTCCCAGAGCCGCTCGTGGGCGAAGTCCACGTCCCGGGGCGCCACGTTCCAGTCCACCTCGCGAGCGGACGGATAGTAGAAGGCGCCCACGACCTCGACCAGGACCGACACGGCGAAGGCCGCTCCGAAGAGCCAGCGCGCGCGCCGCTCCCTCCAGAGCGTGGGCCAGATGGGCACGAGCCCGAGAACGAGCGCCGGCAGGACGTCGACCAGGAGGCGCGGACCGAACGAGTGCCCGCCCCACCACACCCGGTAGATCCCGAGCGTCAGGATGCCGCCGCATACGCCGGCCGCCAGATAGTGGAGGAACGGCTCCCGCGCGCGCCGGACGCCTCCGTAGAGGCCCAGGAACGCCGCGAGGAGCACCGGTGAGTACACGAGAAGGCCGCGGCTCGGGCTCAGCAGGAGCCCCGCGAGCCCGCCCGGCAACCCCGCCGCGGACCACGTCCCCTCGACGCCGTGGAACTGCGCGTGCGTCCGGTTGATCCACGCGTACCCGCCCTGAGCCGACCCGAACGTCCAGACGTTGGAGGCGAGGACGGCAATCCCGAGCGTTCCGCCCGCGGCGAGGAACGGCCAGGCGGCGAGGCGCCGCGTCCGGATCGCGTACGCGCCGATCGCGGCGGCGACGAGCGCCGCCGGCGGGCGGCACGCGACGGCGAGCGCCGTCGCCAGCCCCGCGAGACCCAGGGCCGCCGGGCCCGGAGCCGGTCGCAGGAGCGCCCACGTCGCCACCGCGAGGCCGAGCTGCGCCGGCGCGTGGCCCCACAGCCCCTGGCTCGAGACCGCCCAGGTCGGCGTGGCCACCGCGTAGACGACGGCGGCGGCGACCGCGCTCAGCTCGCCGGTGCGAAGCCGCCGCGCCAGCTCGCGGGCGGTCAGGTACACGAAGACGACGGACAACGCCGCGAGCAGCGACGCGGCGAGCTTGGAGAGGACGTTCAGCCAGAGCCAGCTATCGTCGGCGCCGAGGAGGATGGGGACGAGGTAGACGGGCACCGCGAGGAGCGCCGGCGCGACGGGGTAGCTGGACACGTAGTGCGGGCCGACCCGCTGGACCCAGTACGGGATCGGGGCGCTCGCCGGCCACCCGTGGAACAGGCGATCGAGGTCGAGCCGCCCGGACCGGATCACCTCGTACGCGAGGACCCGGTTCGGCGCGGTGTCCTGCGCGCTGATCTCCCGAAGGTTCGCGCTGTAGAGGACGAAGCTTCCCAGCGCGAGGGCCATCGTCGTGCGCGCGACGGGAGTCACGGGCGGCTCGCGTCGGGCGGGCTCATGGCCTCGGCCCCGCCCCGGCGGGCTCGCGGCCACGCGCGGGCCGGGGCGGCCGGCCGGGGGGAGCGGCGGGCGCCCGACGCCACTCGCGGATCACGCGATGACGACGAGAACATCCCCCGCGTCGACGGCCTGCCCCGGCTTCACGTGAATCTCGCTCACCGTCCCGCTCCCCGTGGCCCGGAACTCGTTCTCCATCTTCATCGCCTCGAGGACGACGAGCCCGGCGCCGCGCTCCACGTGCTGCCCCACCTCGACGAGCACCGCCGCGACCTTCCCGGGCATCGGCGCCGTCAGCCGCTGCCCGGGGCCGGCGCCGTCCGGCGCGGGCGGGCTGGCGCGGCGGCCGGCGATCCCCTCGACGTGGACCCGCAGGACCTCCCCGTCCACCACCACCTCGGTCGTCCCCCGCCCGTCGCGCACGTCCACCAGGTACGAGACGCCGTCCAGCAGGAGCGAGCCGGCGCCGGAGAGCGGCAGGCGGGCGTCCACCTCGACCGGCTGCCCGTCGATGCGGACTTCGAGCCCGCCGGCCGGGCGATCGTCGACCTCGACGAGGAACGTCGTCCCCTCCACCTGCACGGCGAGCCGCGACCGTCCGCCGCCCGCGGCCGTCATCGCGGGGGCGCTCCGGGGCCCGGCCGGCTCGCCATCGCCCAGCGAGATGGGCCCGCCGTCGCCGACGGCGGGGCCGACGGGACGGCCGCCCGCGCTCGGAGCGCGACGGCGACCGCCGCCGCACGCGCCCGCTCCGGCGACGGCGGGGCGAGGGCGCGTCCGCCCTGGAGCACCCGCTCCACGAACGCCGTCGAGAGGCGTCCGGCCAGGAAGTCCGGATGGCACATCACCGCCCGGTGGAACGGGATGGTGGTCTTGACGCCGGCGACGCTGAACTCGGCGAGCGCGCGGCTCATCCGGCCCGCCGCGTCCTCGCGGTCGCCGCCCCAGACGATGAGCTTCGCCATCAGGGGATCGTAGTGGAGCGGCACCTCGCCGCCCTCGTAGACCCCGGCATCCACGCGCACCCAGGGCCCGCCCGGCGGCCGCCACGTCGTGATGCGCCCCGGGGAGGGGATGAACCCCGCGGCGGGATCCTCGGCGGAGATCCGGCACTCGATCGCCCAGCCGCGCGCGGCGACGTCGGCCTGGGCGTACCCCAGCGGCTCGCCGGCCGCCAGTCGCAGCTGCTCCCGGACGAGGTCGAGGCCCGTCACCAGCTCGGTGACCGGGTGCTCGACCTGGAGGCGCGTGTTGACCTCGAGGAAATAGAAGCGGCCGCCGGCGTCGAGAAGGAACTCGACCGTGCCCGCGTTCTGGTAGCCCGCCACGGCCAAGAGGCGGCAGGCCGCGCCGCCCATCTCGGCCCGGAGCGCCGCGTCCACGACGGACGACGGCGACTCCTCGATCAGCTTCTGGTGTCGCCGCTGGATCGAGCACTCGCGCTCGCCCAGATGGACGACGTGGCCGTGCGTGTCTGCCAGGACCTGGATCTCGACGTGGCGGGGCTCGAGGATCGCCTTCTCCAGGTAGACGGCGCCGTCACCGAACGCGGAGCCCGCCTCGGAGCGCGCCAGCCGCAGGGCCGACTCGAGCTCGCCCGCCGAC
>DATBGA010000161.1:0-16102 GCA_036558225.1 Candidatus Methylomirabilota bacterium
ATGACGAGCTACGCGTACCTCCAGCAGCATCCCAAGCCGAGCGAGGACGAGATCCGCCACGCGATCTCCGGGAACCTCTGCCGCTGCACCGGGTACGTCAACATCGTCAAGGCCATCCAGCACGCGGCCGCCAAGCTGGCCGCGCCCGCTGGCTAGGAGGCGCACGATGGCGCCCGAGCACGCTCCGCGCACGTCGGCCGAAGTGGCCGGGATGGGTCACTCACTCAAGCGGAAGGAAGACCCGCGCTTCATCCGGGGCCAGGGGACGTACGTCGACGACGTCCAGCTCCCCGGCATGCTCTACCTCGACATCGTGCGGAGCCCGTACGCGCACGCGAAGATCGTCAAGATCGACACCGCGAAGGCGCTCGCGATCCCCGGCGTCCTCGCGGTCATCACCGGCCAGGACCTCGCCAAGTACAACCTCCACTGGATGCCGACCCTCATGTCGGACACGCAGATGGTGCTGCCGGTGGAGAAGGTCATGTACCAGGCGCAGGAGGTGGCCGCCGTCCTGGCGACCGAGCGGTACATCGCGGCCGACGGCGCCGACGCCGTCGAGGTCCAATACGAGCCCCTCCCGGTGGTCGTCGACCCGATCAAGGCGCTCGCGCCGGGCGCTCCCGTGCTCCGCACCGACAAGAAGGACAAGAAGGACAACCACATCTGGCACTGGGAATGGGGCGACAAGGCCGCGACGGACCGCGCGTTCCGCGAGGCGGCGGTCACCGTCAAGGAGAACATCTATCTTCCCCGGATTCACGTCGCCTCCATCGAGACGTGCGGCTGTGTCGCCCAGTTCGACAAGGTCTCCGGGAAGCTGACCGTCTGGATGACGACGCAGGCGCCCCACGCGATCCGCACGGTGTTCGCGCTGGTGGCGGGGCACGTCGGGCTCGAGGAGCACAAGATCCGGATCATCTCCCCCGACATCGGCGGGGGCTTCGGCGGCAAGGTGCCGGTGTACCCCGGCTACGTGATCGCGGTCGCGGCGTCGGTCCTCACCGGGAAGCCCGTGAAGTGGATCGAGGATCGGATGGAGAACCTCCAGGCGGACTCGTTCGCCCGCGACTACCACATCACCGCGGAGCTCGCCGCGACGAAGGAGGGGAAGCTCACCGCGCTCCGCATCAAGACCATCGCCGACCACGGCTACGCCGATGCGGCGGCGAACCCGTCGAAGTTCCCGGCCGGTCTCTTCCACGTCTGCACTGGCTCCTACGATCTGAAGGCCGCCCACGTCGAGGTCGACGGCGCCTACACGAACAAGCCGCCGGGCGGGATCGCCTACCGGTGCTCCTTCCGCGTCACCGAGGCCGTCCACACCATCGAGCGGATGGCGGACCTGATGGCGCATCAGCTGGGGATCGACCCGGCGGAGTTCCGCTTCAAGAATTTTATCAAGCCCGAGCAGTTTCCCTACAAGTCGGCCCTCGGCTGGGAGTACGACAGCGGCAACTACGGCGGCGCGCTCCAGAAGGCGATGGACACGATCGGGTACGCCGCGCTCCGGCGCGAGCAGGCGGAGAAGCGCGCCCGGGGCGAGCTGATGGGGATCGGCATCTCGAGCTTCACCGAGATCGTGGGCGCCGGGCCGTCGAAGCACTTCGACATCCTCGGGCTCAAGATGTTCGACAGCTGCGAGATCCGGATCCACCCGACGGGCCGCGCCATCGCCCGCTTCGGGACCAAGTCCCAGGGCCAGGGGCACGAGACCACGTACGCCCAGATCCTCGCCGAGGAGCTGGGGATCCCCGCCGCCCACATCCAGGTCGAGGAGGGGGACACGGACACCGCCCCCTACGGCCTCGGGACCTACGCCAGCCGGTCGACGCCGGTCGCCGGCGCGGCGGCCGCCGTCGCGGCGCGGAAGATCCAGGCCAAGGCGCGGAAGATCGCGGCGCACCTCCTCGAGGTGGCCGAGGAGGACCTCGTCTGGGAGCCCGGGAAGTTCTCCGTCAAGGGCGCCCCGAGCCGGGCGAAGACGATCCAGGAAATCGCGTTCGCGGCATACACGAATCACCCCCAGGGCATGGAAGCCGGCCTGGAGGCGGTGTCCTACTACGATCCGCCGAACCTCACTTATCCCTTCGGGAGCTACATCTGCGTGGTGGACGTGGACAAGGGGACGGGGGAGGTCAAGATCCGTCGCTTCGTCGCCATCGACGACTGCGGCAACATCATCAACCCGATGATCGTCCAGGGGCAGGTCCACGGCGGCCTCACGATGGGGTTGGCCCCCGCGCTCTTCGAGGAGATCTCCTACGACGAGGGCGGGAATGTCCGCGGCGGGAGCTTCGTCGACTACCTCCTGCCCACCGCGGTGGAGACCCCGAAGTGGGAGACGGGCCACACGGTCACGCCGTCGCCCCACCATCCGATCGGCGCCAAGGGGATTGGCGAGTCGGCGACGGTCGGCGCCCCCGCCGCGATCGCCAACGCGGTCGTGGACGCGCTCTGGCATCTGGGCGTTCGCCACGTGGACATCCCCATCACGCCGGCCAAGGTCTGGAAGCTGCTCCGCGACCACGGCGTGACGGAGTGACGCGGAGGGGTCCGTCGGAGGGTGCGCCTTGCGCGGGCAGCTGAAGAGTCGCGAGGATAGGCCCCTCTTTCCCCGGCGAGGGGGAAGGGGCCGGGGGTAGGAGGTGTCCCAGACAGATTGGCTTGCGGAGGCCGAGACGCTCGCGCGGGGCGGGGTGCCCTTCGCGATCGCGACCGTGGTCCGCTGCGAGCGCCCCACGTCGGCGAAGCCGGGTGCCCGGGCGTTGATCCGTCGCGACGGCAGCGTGTCGGGTTGGATCGGCGGGAGCTGCGCGGAGCCCGTGGCGGTCAAGGAGGCGCTCGGCGCCCTCGAGGACGGGGAGCCCCGCCTCCTGATCCTCGTCGGCAAGGGCAGCACGGCGCTCGGCCGCGCCGGCGGCGTGCGGGAGTACACGATGACGTGCCACAGCGGCGGGACGCTGGAGATCTTCGTGGAGCCGATCCTGCCCAGGCCGGCGCTCGTGCTCGTGGGCAGCGGCCCTGTCATCGAGACCCTGGCGGCGCTGGCCACCGCCGCGCGGTTTGCCGTCACGATCGTCGAGCCCGAGGTCCCGGCGCCGGCGCGTCTCGCGGACGTCCGGACGGTGAGCGAGATGGGATCGGTGCCCGTGACGCCGCGCACCGCGATCGTGGTGGCGACCCACGGTCGCTTCGACGAGGACGCGCTCGAGCATGCGCTGCGGAGCGACGCGGAGTACGTGAGCCTCGTGGCCAGCCCGACCCGCGCGCGCGCGGTGGTCGAGTCCCTGCGGGCGCGCGCGATTCCCGACGAGCGCCTCCGGCGGCTCAAGGCGCCGGCGGGTCTTGATCTCGGCGCCGTCATGCCGGAGGAGATCGCGGTCAGCATCCTGGCCGAGATCGTCGCGCGCCGGCGGCGCCCGCATCCTCCCGCGACACCGGACCTGGCCCCGTCGCCAGCGGCGCCGCCCGCGGCGCAGGACCCGGTCTGCGGGATGGCGGTGATCGTCGCCACGGCGCGCCACCGGTCGGAGGGCCCCGCCGGTCCCGTCTACTTCTGCTGCGCGGGGTGCAAGCAGCGGTACGACCAGGAGCCCGATCGCTTCCCCGCTGCCCGGCCCGGCTGACCGCGCGCCGCCGCCGCGGCCCACGCCGCGATCGCCCGCTCCGGGCTCTCTCCGAGGGCCGCCGCGATTGACAGCGCCGGAAGCGGTCCGTACCATGGTGGCCCCGGGGCCAGGACGGTGAGCGTAGCTCAATGGTTAGAGCACTGGACTGTGGCTCCAGGGGTTGAGGGTTCAAGTCCCTTCGCTCACCCCACGCTCCCCCGCGGAACCCGCAGGGGGACGTGGCGAGCGGGGGTCGATCGGGGCGCCCGTAGCTCAGTTGGACAGAGCGACGGACTTCGAATCCGTAGGTCGCAGGTTCGATCCCTGCCGGGCGTACCATCGATGCCGACCGGGATGCGGGGCATCCGGCCCCGCACGACGCGCCTGTTCAACCCGATCGCGCGGCGATTCGCGGGCTGGCTGCCGGGATTCGGGATCTTCGAGTAACCCGGACGGAAGAGCGGCCGCCAGTGCCGCCCGCCGATCAACGCCTTCCGGCGGGGCGATTTCTCTTCGCGTTGATTCGCCCGGGTGACCAGTTCCTGAGGATGCGGATCGCCGGGCCGGCGTGAGGCTCGCGCGGTCCCGCCCTCACTCCTCCTGGAGGGCGGCGCCGAGGCATCGACCGACGGCCTCCACGTGGGGAGGCTGGAGCATGGAGAAGGTGTCGCCCGGGACCTCGTGCCGGGAGAGCCCGCCGGCGGCGATCGCGGCCCAGCCCGCCAGGACCGCGTCGTGGCACTCTCGCGTGCGCAGCACGTGGGTCGGCGCGTGGAGCCGCCGCGCGCGGTAGGCGAGGCCCGCCTCGACGTGGAGCCGGAGCGTGCGGACAAGGCGGCGCGAGATCTCGGCCGGCAGCAAGGGATAGTGGCTCTCGGTGCGGGCGACGATCCCGTCGAGGGCGCGCCGGACGTGCTCCTCGAGACCGGCGGATGGCCGGCTGTCTCGGTCCGGACCGATCGGCCCGGGATCGGCGTCGGCCAGCAGGGGGGCGATCGCATCCAGGACGACCAGGCAGGCCACGGCCTCGCCCCTCGCCTCCAGCTGGAGCGCGATCTCGAGCGCCACGAGCCCGCCGAAGCAGTGGCCCCCCAGGAGGTATGGGCCCTGCGCCCGACCGCCGAGGAGCTCCGCGACGTAGGCGGTCGCCATCTCCGGGAGGGTCCGATGCGGCGGCGCATCGTCCTCCATGCCCGCGTAGGCGAAGGCGTGGACGGGGCGCCGGGGCGAGATCGCCCGCGCCAGGCGGACCAGGGAGAGCGGCGTGAGCCCGGCCGAGGGGACGAGGTAGAGGGGCGCGCCGTCCCCGCCCCGGTCGAGCGTGCAGAGGAGCGCGGGGGCGGCCGGATTCCCCCGCGGTATCACCGGCCTCGGCGGCGGGGCGCGGGCGCCGCGCTCATGGCCCTCTGTCGGCAGTGGCCGTCGACGCGGGCTGCGCCGCGATCAGCGCCGCGAGCGCGCCGATGGTGGGGTTGGCCAGGAACTCGGTGTTCTTGATGCGCAGATCGAACTCGCGGTGGATGCCGTGCTGGATCTGGATCGCCTCGATGGAGTCGCCGCCGAGGTCGAAGAAGTGGTCGTCGATCCCGATCGGGGAGAACCCCAGGACCTTCTCCCAGAGCTCGGTGAGCGCCCGCTCCACCGCCGTCCCCGGGGCCCGGTACTCCGTCTCCACGGCGTCCCGCCGCCGGCCCGCGCCGGCCACGATCCGGAGCCGCACGTCCGACGCACGGACCCCGTCGACGGCGGCGCCCATGGCCAGGACGTACGGCGGGGCCTCGCTCCACGAAAGCAGGCGGCGGAACACGTCGAGGCCCCACTCGACGGGTACCCCCATCCCGTAGGTCTCCTCGAAGACCCGGGCAACGGCGCTCCGGGGCGAGGGGTCCACGCGGACCCGGAAGGCAATCTTGCCGATGTGCTCGGCTCGCGCCATGCGCCGGAACCCCTTCTCGGCGCTCTCGAGGGGGATGACCTCGGTCGGCAGCGGGCGGAGCTCGCCGCGGGCGAAGCGATCCATCAAGGCGTCCAGCATCGCCGGCAGCGCCGGGTGTCGCTCGTCGACGAGCCGGCCCAGGTCGAACGCCGTGAACGTCAGGTTCCGGAGGAAGGGCGCGAGGCCGAGCGGCGTGTCATCGAGGAGATCGCGCTTGCCGATCTCGACGAACCGGCCCTGGGACCGGAGCAGGCCGAGGCTCGCGGGAATGAACTGGCCGGCGAGGGAGTTCAGCACCACGTCGACGCCGTCCCCGCCGGTGACAGCCCGGATCTCCTCGACGAAGTCGAGGGAGCGGGAGTCGAAGACGTGCTCGATCCCGAGGGCGCGGAGGTACCGGCGCTTCTCCGGGTGGCCGGCGGTCGCGAAGATCTCCGCGCCCCGGAGCCGGGCGATCTGGATCGCCGCTAGCCCGACGCCGCCGGCGGCGGCGTGAATCAGGACGCGCTCCCCGGGCTGAAGGCGCGCGAGCGTCTCGAGGGCGTACTGGGCGGTGAGAAAGACGATGGGGATGCCGGCCGCGCGCTCGAAGTCGAGGCTCGCGGGCATGAGCGCCACGGTATGGGCCGAGGTGGTCGTGTGGGTGCCCATGCTGGCGCGCGCGATGGCCACGACCGGATCACCGGGCGCGAGACGGCGGACCCCGGGCCCGACGGCGCGGACCACCCCGCTGCACTCGCCGCCGGGCGCGAGCGGCCCGGGGCCGGCGTCCGGCATCTGGCCGAGTGCGGCGAGCACGTCACGGAAGTTGAGGCCGGCGGCGTGGACCTCGATTTGGACCTCGCCCGGCCCCGGCGCGCGCGGGGCCAGGGGCTCCACCCGCAGGGAATCGAGGCCCCCGAGCTCGGTGACGAGCACCCGGCGGGGACCGGCGACGGGGCCGGCGCCGTTTCCCCGGACGGTCCGGCGCGCCCGGCTCTCCTGGACCAGGCTCGACCCCTCGAGCCGGCGCATCACGTACCCCTCGACCTCGACCAGGGTGTGGCCGTCCAGATCCATGATGGTCGTGTCCTGCGCGTCGGAGGCTCCGAGGCTGCGGTGCGCGGTGACGCTGAGCAGGGCGGGAGCCAGGGCGGCGAAGATGCGGACGCTGTCGTAGGTGTGGGGGACCCGCTCCTTGCCGTCGGCCAGTGACAGGGTCAGGGCGCCATCGAGGAGCCCCGGGTGCAGATCGAAGACCTCGAGGTCGGAGGTGGTCTCGGGCGGAAGGGCGACCTGACTCCAGGCGCGGCCGGCGTGCTCGAGCTCGACCCGTCGCCACTGCCACCGCGGCCCGCCCGTCAGGAGACCCCCGCCGAAGCCCGGGGCCGGGGCGACCGCCTCCCAGGCGCGGTGCGGGGGGGCCGGGGCGGGCCGTGAGCTCGCCGCGGTCCGGCGCACGTACCCGGTCGAGTTGACCCGCCAGTCCCCGCGGGTGCCCAGGGGACGGGAGCGCAGCGAGAAGGCCTCGTCCTCGCCGGACGGAACGAAGCGGAGCTCGATCTCCGTCCCGTCGTCGTCGGTGAAGAGGGGACGCTGAAACGCCACGCGCGTGAGCTCGACCGCGCCGGCCTCGGTCGAGTGATGGAGGAAGCCGGTGCGGGCCAGCTGGAGCGTGGTGGTCCCCGAGAGGAGGGGCTGGCCCTCGATGAGGTGATCGTCGACGAGCCAGTGGCCGCGGCGGAGGATCCCCCGGTACACGAGCTCGCCGCTCGATTCGCGCGCCCAGGAGCGGAGAATCGGATGGTCGAGCTGTCCGAAGTCGAGGTTCCGGACGCCCCCGGCGAGGTGGGCCGTCCGGTCGCCGCCGGCGTCCAGGGTCAGCCGGAGGTAGTTGGCCGCCAGACCGACCTCTTGCCACGGCCCCCAGCCGGTGGCGGAGGACAGGCCCCGATGGCGCCCGGCCCGGTTCTGCGCCAGGGCGTCCAGCACGGCGTTGGCGGCCGCGTAGTCGACCTGACCAGGCTCGGGAAACTGTGACGCCTGCGAGGAGATCTGGAGGAACAGATCGAGGGGCTCGTCCCCCAGGAGCTCCTCGAGGTGAAAGGCCCCGTGGACCTTCGAGCCGAAGACGCGGGCCGCGCTTTCCCGCGTCTTGTCGATCGCCGCGCTCGGCTGCACGGCCACGGCGGCATGGATCACCCCGTGCAGGCCGCCGAAGCGCGCGCGCGTCTCCGCGAGGGCGCGGGCGACCTGCGCGCGGTCGGCGACGTCCGCCTGGACGACCAGCACCTCCGCTCCCCGCGCGCGGAGCGCGAGGATCGCGGCGAGGGCGCGGCCGATCTTGTCGTCGCGTCGGGCCCGCTCGGGCCACGTGGCCTCAGGAGGGGCCGCCCAGCGGGCGGTGAGCGCGAGGCGCGCGCGGCACAGGTCGAACAGCGCGCCGGCGAAGAGGAGGCCGAGGCCGCCGGTGCCTCCCGTGATCAGGACCACACCGCCGTCGCGGAGGCGGGGGCTCGATTCGGGGAGCTCGGGCAGGGCGTAGAGCTGCTCGACGAGTCGGGCCTCGGGCCTGAGGCAGACGAAGACCGGCGAGTCCGCCGCGCTCGCCTCGCGGAGCAAGGCCTCGACGAGCCACGCCGGGGCTGCCGCGTCGTCCTGGCAGGGGATGTCCACGACGCGCGCGCGCAGGTCCGGGAGCTCGAGCTGGAGATCCCGGGCGGCCCCCAGGAGAGCTGCCTTCTCCGCGTGGCGGAGGCCCGGCTCGCCGTCCAGCCGCGCCAGTCCGTCGGCGACCATCAGGACGTCGAGGCCGTTGGAGAGCCCCTGGTCGTGGGCGGCCTGGACCAGCGCCAGCAGCGAGAAGAACCCGGTGCGGACCGCGGACTCGAAGGCCTCCGCGGTGTTGTGGGGCCCCGCGGATCCGGTCACCGAGCCGAGGTGGAGCACTCGCGGGGCCAGCCCGGCGTCCACCATGCCGCAGGCCGCCAGGACCGCGCCCAGGTCCGCCCGCGAGTCCGCGCGGACCCGGAACCGGCTCTGGGCGGCGCGCGAGAAGCGGTCTCCGGGCACGAGCGTCGTGACGCTCGCGCCGGTCGCCAGGAGTCGCTCGCGCAGCGCGGCCTCGAGACCGCCGTGCCCGCCGAGGAGCAGCCACGGACGGGCCGCGTCGGCGGACCCGGCCGGCGCGGGCGGCGGCAGCGGCGCCGGGCTGAAGCCGCGCTCGTAGAGGGTCGTCCGCGGGTCCCGCGGCTCGCTCTCGTCGAGCCCGCGCCAGCAGCGAAGGCGCTGGAACGGGTAGGTGGGAAGCGGAAGCAGCTGGCACCCCTCCGCGCCGCCGCCGGCGCGCCAGTCGACTTCGACGCCCGCGCACCAGAGGCCCCCGAGGGCCGCGCGCGCGGCCGTGGCCTCATCCGGCGCGGAATCCGCCGACGGGAGAAGGGGGAAGACGCTGGCGGCGGGATCGTGACGGCGGATCAGGTCACACAGGGTTGACCCCGGACCGAGCTCGACGAAGGCCGGCGCGGCGAGGGCGAGGAGATGCTGCGCGCCGGCCGAGAACCTGACCGCGCTCCGGACGTGACTCGCCCAGTACCGCGGATCCGTCGCCTGATCGGCGCTCAGGGGGAGCCCCGTGGCGTTCGAGATCACCGGAACGCGCGGCGGCGAGAGCGGAACGTCAGCGACCAGGCGCGTGAACTCGGGCAGGATCGGCTCCATCATCCGGGAGTGGAACGCGTGGGAGGTGTCGATCAGCTGGGTGCCGACGTCCTCCCGCCCAAGCGCGGCGCAGAAGCGCGCCACCTCATCGGTGGGACCCGATATCACCGAGATGGAGGGAGTGTTGACCGCCGCGATCTCGAGGGACGGCGGGAGCCGGGGTGCGAGGAGGCCCTCCGGGAGGAAGACGGCGGCCATCGATCCCGGCTCGCACTGCTGCATCAGGCGCGCGCGGGCCGCCACCAGCCGGAGCCCGTCGGCGAGGGAGAAGACGCCCGCGAGGCACGCCGCGACCAGCTCTCCCACGGAGTGGCCCAGCATGGCGGCCGGCGTGACGCCCCACGACATGAAGAGGCGGGCGGCCGCGTAGCCGACCACGAAGAGCGCGGGCTGGGCGTGGGCCGTGCGGCGCAGGACCTCCCGGACATCCACCCCGTGGTCCGCCCGCCCGCCGTACCCGAGAAGGCTGACGAGGTCGAGACCCAGCTCCGGGGCCAGGCGCTCCGCGCACTCGTCGACCACGTCGCGATAGACACCCTCCCGGGCGTAGAGCTGTCGTCCGGCCCCGGACCGCTGGGATCCCTGGCCGGGGAACAGGAAGAGGGGCGCCGCGGCGGATGGGGGCGCGATTCCCGACGCGAGGGGCCGTCGCCGCAAGACGGCCGGGGCGACGTGCTCGCCGTCGGCGAGAAAGCACGCGCGGTGGGAGAACGCGCGCCGGCCGAGCTGCAGGGTCTGCGCGACGTCGGCCGCGGAGAGGGCGGGCTGCTGATCGAGGTGGACCCCGAGGTCCTCGATCCGGCGGGCGAGCGCCGGCTCGCTGCGGGCCGAGATCACGAACAGATGGGGGCGCCGAGGCGCGGGCGGCGCGGGCGCGGGGCGATGCTCCTCCAGGATGAGGTGGACGTTCGAGCCGCCGAAGCCGAAGGACGACACCGCCGCCCGGCGGGGCGTCCGCCCGCGCTCCCAGGGGCGGGCATCCATGTGGACGAGGAAGGGACTGGCGGCGAAATCGATCAGGGGATTGGGGCGCTCCAGGTTCGCCAGGGGCGGCCGGATCCCGTGGGAGAGGGCCAGGCAGGCCTTGATGAAGCTGACAACTCCGGCGGCGCAGCGAAGATGCCCGACGTTCGCCTTGACGGACCCCAGGGAGCAGTAGCCGGTCCGTGCGGAATAGCGGCGGTAGACCTCGGTGAGCGCGGCCACTTCGACGGGATCGCCGAGGAGCGTCCCGGTTCCGTGCGCCTCGACGTAGCCGATGGTCTCGGGGGAGATCCCGGCGTCCCGCAACGCGGCCTCGATGGCGGCGAGCTGGCCCTCGGGGCTCGGGGCGATGAAGCTGTCCTTGCCGGCGGGGTCGCCGTCGTTGCTCGATGCCGACCCGCGGAGGACGGCGTGGATCGGGTTCCCGGCCGCCAGCGCGGCGGCGAGGGGGCGGAGCGCCACCAGGCCCACGCCGCTACCGAAGATCGTGCCGTCGGCCGCGGCGTCGAAGGGGCGCAGGCGTCCCGTGGGGGACAGGAGGCCCTCCATCCCGGCCCAATAGCCGCCGAGCCGGGGGATGTCGATGGTGACGCCCCCGGCCAGGGCCATCTCGCACTCGCCGCGACGCAGGCTCTGGACCGCCAGGTCGATGGCGAGCAGGGAGGTGGCGCAGGCCGCCATCACCCCGAAGCTGGGTCCCGTCAGGTCGAGCTTGTGGGACACCCGCGTGGTGAGGAAGTCGACGGTATTGCCGATCCGCAGTGGAAGGCCGATGCTCGGATCGCGGCTCGGGTCGTCGAAACGGGACAGCACCTCCTGGCGGTAGTTCCCCTCACAGCCGCCGAAGACGCCGGTGACCGGCCCGTGCCGCCCCGGGACCACGCCGGCGCTCTCCAAGCTCTCCCAGGCGCACTCAAGGAACAGGCGCTGCCCCGGATCGGTCCGCTCCGCTTCCCGGGCCGACATGGCGAAGAACTCGGCGTCGAAATGCTCGATATCGTCCAGAGCCGGCCGGACGCGCACGAAGTCGGGACTCGAGAGCCGCTCCTGGCTGATCCCCGACCGGCGGAGCGCGTCCGCCGAGGGGCGGCTCAGGCAGTCCCGGCCCTCGACGAGGTTCTGCCAGAAGCGGCCAGGCGTCGTCGCTCCGGGGACGCGGAGGGCGATGCCGATCACCGCGATCGGCATGGAGGGCGGGGGGTCCGGCGTCGTGGGCACGGCGCGCTCGCTCACTGGGCGTCGTGAGGCCCGTCCGCGCACGATCTAGCGGCGCTCCGCGAGCGAGACCTCGCGCAGCCGGCCGGGACGGCGGAGCGCCGGATCCGGCCGCTCCCACGGGAACCGGCCCGTCTCGATGACGCGCTCCATCCGCCGACAGGCCCACCGGACCAGGGCGGGCGGCCGTCGCATCGGACCCGGCGCCCCCCGCAGGCGCCGCGCCATGCGATAGAGCGTGCCCCCGCCCTGGATCAAGAGCAGGGGCGGGAGCCGGCGCCGGCTGTGCCGGCGCACGATGCGATGCATCTCCCGGAGCTTCGAGAAGCCCGCCCGGTAGGTCTTCGTCTGCGCGTGGAGCCGCACCGTCGCGAGCAGGACGGGCAGGTAGCGCACCGGGAAGCGTTGCCCGATCCGGATCCACAGGTCCCAGTCCATGCTCCAGTGCAGCGTCTCGTCCACGTAGCCGACCGCCGCCAGCGCCTCGCGGCGGACGAACGCCGCGGGCTGCACGATGTAGTCGTGGACCTCGACCAGCCGGGCGAGGTTGAACGGCTCGACGCGGCGGAGTGGCTCGATGGGGAGACCGCTCCCGTCGACGAAGTCGGCCTGTCCGTAGACCATCATCGCCGCGGGATCCGACCGGAACTGCTCCACCACGGCGCGCACCGCGCCCGGGTGCAGCAGGTCGTCGGCGTTCAGCCACGACAGGATCTGGCCCGCCGCCATGCGGAACCCGCGATTGATCGCGGCGCTCTGCCCGGCGTCCGGCTCCGAGACCCAGCGGAGCGAGGGGGCGTGCCGGGCGAGGACGGCGAGCGTCCCGTCGGTGGATCCGCCGTCCACCACGATGTGCTCGACGCGCGGGTAGTCCTGGGCCTGGACGCTCGCGATGGCGGACGCGAGGAAGCCCGCCTGGTTCAGGGACGGGGTGACGATGGAGACGAGCGGGGGCGTGTCGACCGCCGCCGAGAGGGCCGGGGTGCCGGCGCCCTGATTCCGGAGCGCCATCGAGCCGGGTCGCGGGGCGCTCATCGGGCGCCGCTCGCCCCGTCCGTGGCTCGAGGGGAGGAGCCCGTGTACCCGGGCGACGGAGCGGCCCGGCCCGCGGGTCCCGGCCTGTCCGCCTGCTCGAGGCACTCCCGGAGCGTCCGGGCCACGGCCCGGACGCTGCCCCTGATGTACGAGACGTGGTTGCCGGGCACCCGCCGGATCTCGATACCCCCCGCCGCCAGGTCCGCCCAGCCGAGGCTCGGACTGATCCGGGACACCTCTTCGTTCACGAGCAGGGTCAGCTTCCCGCGGTAGGGCTTGGGCCGATACCCGTAGATCGCCTGGACGTAGGTGCGCTGGATGTCGCCGACGGCATCGGCGCGGGCCCGGCCCATCGTCTGCACCATGCGCCCGCCCGCCCGCACGAGGTAGCCCAGCTTGTCCTTGGCGCTCAGCCGGCGCAGCTCCTCCCGGTGATGGGTCCACCGCGTGATGTGGAGGAAATGCGCGCGGGGCTCGGAGAAATCGTCGGGGCGGGGCGTGTCCATGAGCAGGAGGAGCGCCGGCTCCTGCCCTTCCGCGTAGAGCCGCTGCGCGATCTCGTACGCGATGACTCCCCCGGCGCATTCGCCGACGACGATGAGCGGGCCGTCGGGCTGCCGCGCCCGGATCTCCCGCAGGTACTCCGACGCCATCTCCTCGACGCTGTCCGGCGACGCCTCTTTCCCCTCGGCGCTGCGGGCCTTGAGCCCGTAGAACGGATGCTCCGGGCCGACGTGGCGGGCGAGGCGCGCGTACACGAAGAACTCGCCCTCGCCGCCGACGCCCCCGGGGATGACGAACACGGGCCGGCGCCCGCGTCCGGCCTGGAGCTCCACCAGATGGGCCCATTCCCCGCCCGCGGCCCGCTCGGGCGCCGAGGCCTCGCCCGGCGCCGTCCGCGCCGCCAGGCGCTCGCCGACGAGCCGGGCCATCTCGGCCACGGTCGGGGCGTCGATGAGAGACCGGACGTCCAGCTCGACCGCGAAGGTCGTCCGGATGCGCGCCATGATCCGCAGGGCCGGCAGGGACTCACCGCCCAGGTCGAAGAAGTCGTCGTGGAGGTCCACCGAGTCCCGGCGCAGGGCTTCCGACCAGATGGTCGCCATCGTCGCTTCGAGGGCGGCGGGAGGCGGCGGTCCCGGTCGATGCCGGTCAGGGACGCGGACGGCGGCAGCCTCGGCCACGGAGCGCTCAGATGGTGCGCCCTGCATGCTCCGGCTCCAGTCCTGGACCCCACCGCGCGTGCGACACCATCGCGATCCTAATCGGGATCATAACCGATCCGCGACGACGGCCGCGATCATCGGCCCCGCCGTGGGTCCCGTGTCGCGACGCGCGCGGCGGAGTCGCGCGCTTTTCCCCCTGTGCTCTCTTCCGCCGCGCGGCTACTATGGGGCTCATGGAACCGTCATTCGGGGACCCGGGGGGCGCGGCCACGCGGGTGGCACTCCCGGCGGCCCGCGGATGGCAGCGGCTCGACGAGCGGCTCCGCGGCATGTCCGGCGGGCGCGCGCCGTCCGTCCCCGGAGGGCCCGCCGGGCTCCGCGGCCGGCCCATCTCGGGGGGCGGGTTCGGCACGTCGCCCGGCGCGGTCGATGTCGTCGCGTGGTGGTTGGACGCGGAGCCGGCGGTGGTGGACGAGCTGGCCCGATCCCTGTCCCCGGACGAGCGGGCGCGTGCCCGGCGGTTCCGGGCCACCCGCCCCCGCGACGCCTACATCGTCGGCCGCGGCCGCCTGCGCGAGCTGCTCGGCTTGGTGGTCGGCTGCCCGCCCGCCGCCGTCCGGCTCGTGGGCGGACCCGGCGGGAAGCCGCGGCTGGCCGGCGCGGTCGGCGAGCGGGTGCGGTTCAACGTCGCCCACTCGTCGGCGCTGATGCTGTGCGCGGTGGCGGTCGCGCGCGACGTCGGCGTCGACGTCGAGCGCGTGGACGAGAGCGCGGACTGGGAGGACATCGCCGCGCGCTCCTTCGCGGCGGCGGAGCGCCGGGCGCTCGCCGTCCTCCCCGGCGCTCGGCAGCGCGCCGCGTTCTTCGCCTGCTGGACCCGCAAGGAGGCGGTGATCAAGGCCACGGGCGAGGGCCTCGGGAGGCCGCTCGACAGCTTCGTCGTCTCGGTGGCGCCGGACCGGGCCGAGATGCTGTCCTGTGCTCCCGCGCTCGGCGCTCCCGACAGCTGGTTCCTGGCCCCCGTTCCCGTCCCGTCGAGCTATTGCGCCGCCGTCGCCGTGCGCGACGGCGGCGGCGCGGTCTCGCTGCGGCTCTGGTCACGATGACGCCCGTCGGCCGCGCCGGCTGAGATGCGGCACACGCGCCGGACGGTGATCGCGCGGACCCGCCGCGAGTTCGCCGAGCTCGACCGGCTCGTCCGGCGCCTCCGCCCGGCGGACTGGAGGCGCCGCGTCCCGCGCCCGCCCACGCGGGCTCCCTGGACCGTCAAGGACGCTTTCGCCCACATCGTCTACTGGAAGGAGCACACCGCGCGCGTGATCCGCGGCGAGCGGCGGCTTCCGGAGATGCGGGGCCTCGATGTCGACCAGATCAATCGGCGCGTCTACCTGCGCTGGCGCCGCCGCCGCCCGAGCGAGGTCGTCGCGTGGCACCGCCGGGTGCACGCCGAGGTGCTGCGCACGCTCGCGCGCACCCCCGCGGCCTGGTTCGGGCGCCGCGAGCACGCGCCGGGCTGGCCGGGCGATCTCGACGGCCACTCCGCCGCGCACCGCGTGAAGGACATGGAGACCGGCCTCTCGCGCGAGCCGGTCCCGCGACGACGCGCGCGCCGCCGGACCTGACCGAGACCGGGCGCGCCGGAGCGTCGGGCACGGGGCCTCGCCGGGCGGCCCTCCACTTGACCCCATCTGCCCGGCATGGCAGAATCCGCTGCGCGCCTGGAAGTTGCGGCCGTTGCGGACCTTCCGGTCGGCCCGACCGGTTGGGGTTGGGCGCCCGTAGCTCAGCGGATAGAGCGTCGGACTCCGGATCCGAAGGTCAGAGGTTCAAATCCTCTCGGGCGTACCACTTGCTCGTGAGCCGTTAGCTCAATTGGTAGAGCAACTGACTCTTAATCAGTAGGTTGAAGGTTCGATTCCTTCACGGCTCACCACTCGATCGGGGGGCGGCGACGCCCCCCGATTCGTGCTTCTGGGCGGCAGATCGCAGCCGATTCCTGGCTCTGTGGACGATCACGGGTGACCTTCGGATCCCACCTAGACGGCCCCATTCTGGAGGCTCCGCTACCGACGCAGGACATCAGCCAAGCTGCCGCAGCTCCGCCTCCCCCTGCTCCAGCCAGAACCGCATGTCCATCTCGCGGTAGAGGGTCGTCGCGGTCGTGAGCTGCGCACGGGCCTCGTCCTGCTTTCCTGTTCTTCGGTCGAGCTTGCCGAGCCCGAGGTGGCAGTGGGCGACGAGGGGGCGCATCTCGAGTTGACCGGCCAATTCGAGGGCCTGGCGATAGCGGGAGCGAGCCCCGTCGGCGTCCAGTGCTGCCGGACGCGCGGCGACCTCGCCGAGGAGCCGGAGGATCCAGGCCTCGTGGCCGCGCTCCCTGTGCTCCCGGGCCAGCTCCAGCGCCCGCAGCGCGGTATCCCGCGCGTCGGAGACCCGGTCGGCCTGAAGATAGGCCT
>DATBGA010000162.1:0-57158 GCA_036558225.1 Candidatus Methylomirabilota bacterium
GCCGGAGTGCCCGGCGAGGATGTGCAGCACGCCGTTGCGGAACTTGCTGTCCTGGTTCTGCTGGCTCCAGACGCGCGCGGGGAGGTACATCAAGGGCGTGAACGCGCCGTAGGTGCCGCTGAACGCCCAGACGCCCGCGAACCTGTCCGGGTCGACCGACGCGCTCTGGCTGACGAGGCCGATCGCCGACGACGCGTTGCCAGCCTCCTGGATCGCCGCCTTGAGGCGCGTGCCGAGCGGGTTCGTGTCCGGATCGTAGTGCCCCCAGAGGCTGCCGTGCTCCAGGTTGACCGATTCCGAGAGGTCCGCGGCCAGGGTGAGCGCGCGGTTGTCCGTGACGTAGTTCAGCCACTTGACGATCTCCGAGATGCCCCGGCGGGCTCCCGCGACCTCGCCGGCCTTCCGGAAGAGCGCGACCTTGACCTGCTTCTCCGCTCCCGAGACGGGGTTCTTCACGGTGAGGGTCTGCGGCTCCTCGGGGAGGTTGGCGACGCGCAGCCGCTCGTCCAGGAACGGATCGTGCCGGACGTCGATGCGGAGCTTGAGATCGTCGGTGAGCGAGTCGCCGATCTCGAGGAGACGATCGGCCAGCCACTTGCCGAGCCCGTTCTGATCGAGCACGGACATCGCGACGTCGATGTTCGTCTTGAACTGGATCAGGCGCTCGCGCGGGTCGGTCACGGCGCCGTCGCGGATCCCGACGAACTTCACCCCGTAGCGCTGCTCGAAGGTCTGCGCGAGCGCGACGAAGTAGTCCGAGTTCATCTTGAACGCGTAGGGGTGGCTCGGATACCCCACGATCTGGTCCGCGCCCGGGAGCTTGCCGTTCACCGCGCCGGGCCAGTACCCCTTGATCGTCTTGCCGAACACGATCATCGGCCGGCGGTCGCGCGGGTCCCACTCCTCCATGTCCCGCAGCACCCGGACGATCTGGTCGTAGTCGTGGCCGTCCGGGATCGCGTGGACGTTCCAGCCGTAGGACGTCCACTGATCCATCAGGCGGTATCCGTCGAACTTCCGGCTCACCACGCCGCCGATCAGCGCGTCGTCGATGCCGGCGTTGTTGTCGGAGAAGAAGATCCGGAGCCGCTTGCCCACCTGAAGCGCGATCGCCTGCGTCTTCAGCTCCTGCGCGTGACCGGCGCACATCGCGAACTCGCCCTCGAAGGCGATGACCTTCGGCGTCCCGGGGGGCGCGCCGATGAAGTCCCAGAACGCCGCCTTGCCCGCCGCGGTGGCGATCCCGATCCCCGACGGACCCCCGTTGACGTCGTTCGTCACGTCCGTCGACTCGATGTGCCCAGACAGGGATCGGATGCCTCGGCCCCTGGCCTGCCGGAACAGCGGGTGGTCGGCGAGCCCCTGATCGGCCAGCAATGTCCTGAGGGCGCCGGCGCCGCGCCGGAAGCCCAGCGCGTCCACCGAGAGCATGGCCAGGTCCGGGGCCACGTGGTAGCGGCGATCGCCGGTGGCCTCGTGCCGGCGGTACAGGGCCTCGCCCATGATCATCCACAGGGCGTAGCAGGTCGGCGCGCAGTGGCCGGCGGCCAGCATGAACTTGTCGGAGTAGGGGTGCTTCGGCCGCCGGTAGTCGAAGCGCAGCCCGCCCGAGGCCGGTCCCGCCAGATGGGTGGCCACGTTGAAGGGCGTGTACGCGGTCGGTCCGCCGAAATGCCCGGTCTGCGCGTAGTTGCCGAGCAGCGTCAGCGTCATGCACGTCATGTAGCCGACGTCTTCGAGGCGCTGCCGCTCCGACTGCATCTTCGATCCGCCGACCGATGCTGGCGACGCTTGGCTCATCTGAATCTCCCACTCTTCCCGTGTGGATGACGGTTTGGCCGCGACCTGACGCCGGGCGGCCGGCACCCGTGGAATCCCCGTGTGCCCGAGGCGGTGTCCGCGACTGCCCGAGAATTCTACATGAAGTTGGGCGGTTCGGGGTGCGGGGCAATCCCGCCCGGGCCGCCTCTCCGGGGCCCGGGGCGGCCCCCGCCGCGCTACACTGGCGTCCGCCATGGCGCGATCCTGGATGGAGTCCGAGATCCGGAGCCAGCCCGCCATGCTCACCCGGCTCGCCCAGGACGCGGCGCCGCTGGTGGCGGAGCTCGGCCGGACCGTCGCGCGGCGGCGACCCCGGTTCGCCGTGCTGGCCGCGCGGGGCTCGTCCGACCACGCGGCGATCTACGGAAAGTACCTCTTCGAGACTCAGGCCGGCCTCGTCGCCTCACTGGCCGCGCCCTCCGTGTACTCCGTCTACGCGCGGAGCCCCGACGTCCGGGACGCGCTCGCCATCGGCATCTCCCAGTCGGGGCAGTCGCCCGACATCGTCTCGGCCATCGACGGAGCCCGGCGCGCGGGGGCCCTCGCGCTCGCGATGACCAACGACGAGACTTCGCCGCTCGCGCGGGTCGCCGACCTGGTGCTACCGCTCGGCGTGGGGCCCGAGCGCAGCATCGCGGCGACCAAGACGTTCACGGCCGAGCTGCTCGCGCTCTGGCTCCTGGTGGGCGCCGTCGCGGGCGCGGATCCGGCGCCCGCGCGCGGGGTGGGGGAGCAGGCCGCGCACGCCCTCGACGCGGCGGAGCGCGCGCTCGCCGGGCGCTCGCTCGGAGACGCGGGGGACCCGGTCGTGGTGGTCGGGCGCGGGTACAGCTTCCCGATCGCGCTCGAGGTCGCCCTCAAGCTCCGCGAGGTCGGCGTCCGGAACGCACAGGGATTCTCGGCGGCCGACCTGCTGCATGGCCACATCGCGGCGGTCCATCCGGGCACGGCCGCCATCCTGGCCGGCGCGGCCGGGCCCACGCTCCCGAGCCTGATCGACTGCGCGGCGGCACTCCGCGCGCGGGGGGCGCGGACCTTCGTCATGAGCGACGCCCCCGAGCTCCGGCAGTCGGCGGACGTCACGGTGCCGCTCCGGGCGCCGACCGAGAGCCTGGCCGCGATTCCCATGGCCGTCGCCGGACAGTGGCTCACGCTCCAGGACGCCGTGGCGCGGGGGCTCGACCCGGACCGGCCGCCGGGTCTCTCGAAGATCGTCCGCACCGTCTGAGCTCGGCCGACGGCGGCCGACGGCCGCCGACCGCCGCGGAGCGGGCCTTGCCCGGACGCGAGGGCCGTGCTTTCTTTCATGCCAGCGGATCGTGAGGGCGCTGGGAGCAAGACGCGGGGACGGACCCAGTGGCGGCCGAGCACCGCGAAGGAGCGAAGGATGAACGGGACGATGCGCACGGTGTTGGGGATCGCGCTGGGCGGCGCGCTGGCGTGGCTCGGCCTCATGGCGGGGCCGGCCGCCGGCCAGGGCAAGCCGGAGGGAGAGGTCGTCGTCTACTCGGCGGCGGACGCCGACATGGTGAACGCCATGGTCGCGGCGTTCCAGCAGAAGTACCCGGCGATCAAGACCTCGACGGTGGTCGCGGGCACCGGGGAGATCATCAAGCGGGTGGAGGCGGAGGCGAGCCGCCCCCTCGGCGACGTGCTGTGGAGCGTGGGCCCGGAAAGCCTCGGCGCCAAGAAGAGCCTCCTCGCGCCCTACGAGAGCAGGGAAGCGGCGGCGTTCTACCCGGCCCTGGCGCCCGCGGATCACGTGTGGACGCCGTACACGGTCATGCCCTACATCGTCATGTACAACAAGAAGCTCGTCCCGGAGGCCGAGGCGCCCAAGACCTGGAGGGACGTGCTCGACCCGCGGTGGAAGGGGAAGGTCGCGTACGCCGACGCGGGCAAGTCCGGGTCGTCCTACACGCTGCTCGTGACCTGGCTGACCGTCTTCGGCAAGAACGACACCGGCTGGAAGTACGTGGAGGACGTCCTGCGCCAGTCCAAGGTGCTGCCCAAGTCGAGCATGACGTACCAGATGGTGGCGAACGCGGAGATCCCGATCGGGCTCACCTTCGAGCAGGCCGCCTTCGACTACCTGAAGGGCGGCGCCCCGATCGGCATCGTGTATCCGGCCGAGGGCACCGCGATCATTCCGGACGGCAGCGCCCTCATCGCCAACGCGCCCCATCCGAACGCGGCGAAGCTCTTCCTCGACTTCACGGTCTCCAAGGAAGGGCAGGCGCTCACCGTCGACAAGTTCGGTCGCCGGTCCGTCCGCCGCGACGTCGCGACCCCGGCCGGGCTGCCGGCCCTCGACAAGATCAAGCCGATCGCCTACGACCTCGCGTGGGCCGCCGACAACCGCGCGCAGATCCTGAAGCGGTTCCAGGACACGCTGATCAAGACCCAGTGAAGGTCCGCTAGGGCGGCCGTCCGCTTCGCTCGCCGGGTGGCCATCGCGGGGCGCCGATGACGCGGGTCCGCATCGACGGGGTCGTCAAGCGCTTCGGCGACGCGCCGGCGCTGTCCGGCGTCAGCCTCGAGCTGCCGCCCGGCGGGCTCTACACCTTGCTCGGTCCGAGCGGGTGCGGGAAGACGACGCTGCTCCGCATCGTGGCGGGGCTCCTTCCCCAGGACGCGGGGTCGGTGGCCTTCGACGGGGTGCCGATCGACAGCGTTCCGCCGTACCGGCGCAACATCGGCGTCGTGTTCCAGAGCTACGCGATCTTCCCGCACCTCACGGTCCGACAGAACATCGCCTACGGGCTGCGCGCGCGCCGGATGACGGCGGTGGAGACCGAGGGGAAGGTCGCCGAGGCGGCCCGGATGGTCCAGATGGAGTCCCTGCTCGACCGGATGCCGGCCGCGCTGTCCGGCGGCCAGCAGCAGCGGGTCGTGCTTGCCCCGCGCCCTCGTCATCGAGCCGCGCCTGCTCCTGATGGACGAGCCGCTGTCCAACCTCGATGCGCGTCTCCGGGTCGAGATGCGGACTGTGATCCGCCGGCTCCAGCGGACGCTCGGGATCACCACGCTCTACGTGACGCACGACCAGGAGGAGGCGCTGGCCATCTCCGACACGATCGCGGTCATGGCCCGGGGCCAGGTTCTCCAGACGGGGCCGCCGTGGGAGCTCTACCGCGCGCCCCGGGATCGCTTCGTGGCCGAGTTTCTCGGGGGGATGAACGTCCTCGCGGGCCGCCTGTCCGCGGCGCGGGCGGCCGAGGGGGTCACCGTCGTCGAGACCGATCTCGGCGCGCCGTGGTGGGTCGCGACCGACGGCCAGGGCGCCACGCCCGGAGCGGTGTGGCTCGGGATCCGGCCCGAATCGCTTCGCGTCGAGCCGCCGCCCGGCCCGGCGGCGCGCTGGAACCAGGTCGCGGGGACCGTGACGGAAGTCAGCTACCTCGGGGCGGTGGCGCGGTATCAGGTCGAGGTCGCGCCCGGGGTGTCGCTGACGGCCGAGGTCCACGACCCTGACTTCCTGGCGCTCCACCGGGTCGGCGACGCTGTGCGCCTCTGGTGCGATTCGGCCAAGGTCCGGATCCTGGCGCCGCAGCCGTGAGCGGATCCACGCCGCCGCCTCCGGGCGCACGGCCGCGCCGCCACGGCGACGGCTGGTGGCTCGTGACCGTCCTCGGCTTCGCCGTGGTCCTCGCCTTCCTCGTCTGGCCGCTCGGCCGGGTCCTGGCCGGCAGTCTCCTCGGCGACGGGGGATGGCTCGCCTTCGGGGAGACCTACGGGCGCGTGGTCGGGCACCGGTACTACTGGTCGAGCGTGCTCAACAGCCTGGGGCTGAGCGCGGCGGCCACGATCGGCGCCGTGCTGGTCGGCACGCTCCTGGCCGTCGCGCTGTCGCGGTATGCGATCCCGGGGGCGGTCTTCGTCCGGACCGCGGCGAACCTCGCGCTCCTCTCGCCGCCGTTCATCGGCGCCTACTCCTGGGTCGTGCTCCTCGGGCGCAACGGCCTCGTGACCCGCTGGCTCGAGCCTCTCGGATGGCACGTCCCGACCATCTACGGGTACCGAGGGATCCTGCTGGCGTTCGTCGTCCAGTACTTCCCGCTGGCCTTCCTGCTGGTCTCGGGGGCGCTCGGCGCGGTCGACCAGTCGATGGAGGACGCGGCGCTGTCCCTCGGCTCTCGCCCGCGCCAGGCGTTCTTCCGCGTCATCCTCCCCGTCATCCTCCCGTCGCTCACGGCCGGCGCGCTGCTCGTGTTCATGGCGACGATGGCCGATTTCGGCACGCCCATGGTCCTGGGGGAAGGCCTCCGCACGCTCCCGACCCTCATGTACGGCGAGTTCATCAACGAGCTGGGCGGGAATCCCACGATGGCCAGCACGCTCGGGAGCCTGCTCATCCTGATCAACACCGCCGCGCTGATGGGGCAGCGCTACTGGGCGTTCCGGAAGGCGTACCACGTCGTGTGCCTCCGGCCGCTGCAGCCCCGGCGCCCGTCGGCCGCCCGGCTCGCGCTGACGGCGGCGGCCGTGTACGGGGTGATCGCGCTCGCCCTGGTCCCCGCCGTGACGATCCTGGTGTCCTCGTTCATGCCGACGCGAGGCCCGGTGATGTACCCGGGGCTGAGCCTCCAGAGCTACCTGACCGTGCTCCACCTCGTCCCGCGCGCGATCGCCAACACGTTCATCCTCACCGGCCTGGCGGTCGTCCTCGACGTGGCGCTCGGCGTGCTCCTCGGCTACTGTCTGGCCCGACGGCCGTCCCGGGCGCACGCGGCGCTCGACGCGCTCATCATGCTGGCCTATGCGATCCCCGGCACGGTCGTCGGGGTCGGCTTGATCCTCGTCTACAACCATCCGCCGATCGTCCTGACCGGGACCTGGGTCATCCTCCTCGTCTCATACTTCATCCGGCACCTGCCCTATCCGGTGCGGGCCTGCACCGCGATGCTCCAGCAGATCGACGTCCGGGTCGAGGAGGCGTCGGTCAGCCTCGGCGTCCCCCCGTTCCGCACCTTCTGGCGGGTCACGGTGCCCCTGATGTTCCCGGCGATCGTGTCGGGCGCGACGCTCGCCTGGATCACGACGATCGGCGAGCTGTCGTCGTCGATCCTGCTCTACTCGGGCCCATGGGCGACGACGTCGGTCGAGATCTTCACCCAGGTCTTCAGCAACCACTTCGGCACCGCGTCCGCGCTCGCGTCGATCCTGATCGTCGCCGCCGCCCTGCCGCTGTTCCTCATGTACCGGTTCCTCGGCCGTCAGGCGGCGGTCGCGCCATGACGCCCCACCGATGCCGATGACGCGCTTCCCCGTCTCGATCAAGGGCGTCGTGCTGGCGCCGCCCTTGCCGATCCCGGGCGGAGGTCGACGCGTCGCGCTCCTCGAGAACGAGCGGGGCGAGTGGGAGCTGCCGGGCGGGAAGCTCGAGCCCGGCGAGACTCCTGAGGCGTGCCTCGTCCGGGAGATCCGGGAGGAGCTGGGCCTCGCGGCCACGCCGGCCTCCCTCCTCGACGTGTGGGTGTACCAGCTCCCGGCCGACGCGCCAGACACCGGGGTGCTCATCGTCACCTATGGATGCGTGGCCGAGCCCTTCGACGACATCTGCTTGAGCGCAGAGCACCGCGCGAGTTGCCTGGCGTCGCTCGACGGGCTCGCGGGGCTGCCGATGCCGGAGGGCTACCGCCGGTCGATCCGCGCCTGGGCGGCCTCCGCCGGGTCCGCCTGACGGCGCCGACGCGCGCCCGGGGCCGCTTGTCGAACGGCACAGGGCCTTCTATCTTCGTGAGACGAGACGGCTCGACGACCACCCATCCTAGCCCGAGGAGGACCGACATCACGACGCTCGATCGCTTGCTGGAGACGCGGCAGACCCACCGGAAGGCGCCGCTGCCCTCACCGTCCATCGCCCTCGACGCCGGCTACCGCGTCCAGGATCAGCTTCGGGAAGCGCTGATCGCCGGGGGCCAGCGGGTCATCGGGTGGAAGACCGGCCTGACCAGCCGGGGCGTGCAGGAGGCGATGGGAATCCACCACCCCGTCTCCGGTTTCCTCCTCGGGGACGGCGTCTACGCGACGGGGGACGCGGTGCCGCTGTCGCGCTTCGCGGAGCTAGTCGTGGAGGCCGAGATCTGCTTCGTGATGAAGCGGGACCTGGCAGGACCGGGCGTGACGCCGGCGGCCGCGCTGCTCGCCGTGGAAGGCGCGCTCCCCGCGCTCGAGCTGCCTGACCTCCGCTGGGAGGGCAACCCCACGGGCGGCGATCTCATCGCGGACGGCGTGGCGGGGAATGCCATCGTCCTGGGGCAGCCCCTGACCCCGGTGGTCGGGCTCGACCTCGCGCTCGAGGGTGTCGTCTACGAGATGAGCGGGCGGATCATGGCGACCAACACCGCCGCCGAGGTTCTCGGCAATCCGCTGAACTCGCTCGCGTGGCTCGCGAACAATCTCGGGGAGCGAGGTCTGAGCCTCCGCGCCGGCGACTTGGTCATGAGCGGGTCGATCTCGGCCCTCCTCAGGCCGAAGGCGGGGGACGTGGTGACGGCGCGCTTCACGCGCCTCGGATCCGTCAGCGCCCGGTTCGTGTGAGGGACGCCATGGGCAAGCTCCTGAATGCGACGCAGGTCGATCGATACCAGCGGGACGGGATCCTCTTCCCGGTGCCCGTGCTCTCTCCGGCGGAGACCGCGCGCTTCCGGGCGGCCTTCGAGGAGGTAGCGGCCCGGCTCGGGGGGCGGCCCGTGGCCCAAGCGCTGGGGCACACGCACGCGCACTTCCGCTGGGCATACGATCTCGCCACGCACCCGGCGATCCTCGATGTCGTCGAGGACATCCTGGGGCCCGACATCCTCGTCTGGACGGTGTCCATCTTCCCCAAGTACCCGCGGGATCCGGGCTACATCTCCTGGCACCAGGACGGCACGTACTGGGGCCTGGACTCGACCCGGGTCACGACGGCGTGGGTCGCGCTGACCGACAGCACGATCGAGAACGGCTGCATGCGCGTGGTGCCGGGCTCGCACCGGCGGGCGATCCTGCCGCACCGGGACACCTACGCGGCCGACAACCGGCTGAGCCGGGGCCAGGAGATCGAAGTGGAGGTGGACGAGGACGACGCGGTCGACGTGGTCCTGCGGGCCGGCGAGATGTCGCTCCACCATGTCAACATCATCCACGGCTCCAACCCGAACCCGTCGGACGACTCGCGGATCGGCTTCGCGCCCCGCTTCACGACGCCCGAGACGCGCCAGATCGACGGCGAGTCCCCGACCGCCGTGCTGGCGCGAGGGCGCGACGCCCACGGGCACTTCCGGCTCCTTCCGGGCCCGCCGGCGCTCGGCTTCGACGAGGCGCTCGCCGCCCAGCAGGCGGCGGCGAGCCGCTTTCTTGCCGGGATCCGGCAGACCCGCGGACACTACACGGCCGGCGCCGACTGAATCGCCGGGCCGCCGGGCGCATGCCGTCGCGGACCGGCGCGCCCCATCCCTCCCGGCGTCCTCGGATGCTGACGTGTCCATGCCCCGACGAGGGCGGGCACGACGGGGCCGGTGACTGGGGAGGGGAGCCGGCCGGCTGCACACTAGACTGTGCAGGGGTGCACTGTGGACTGTGCACTCCCCGTAGGCTATTGATTTTTCAGGCGGCTTAGGGCCCATGGCCCGCTGAGGAGATCCGGGCTGCACAGTGGGGTGTGCATGCGCCCATGCGCGCCGCGCCCGCTCGATCCGTCCCAACTGTCGATGATCACTACGCTCGCCAGCCTGGGGTACGACGGGCATGGGCCGTGCACCGGCACGCCCCGATCGGCGCCACGGGGCGGGGACGCCAATCGCCGGTCGAGGCAAGGGCATCCGCTCATCGCCATGAGGGCGCGCTCGGGGCCGAGGAGGCCGCACATGAGTTGGCTCGACGAGCTGAGGAGGTGGCTGGACAGCAGGGAGTCGGGAGCGCAAGGCGAGACGCCATCCCCGCCTCCGGCCTTCACGGTCGGCCCGCGTCCGTTCGGCGTGGGTCGGGACGTGGCGGGAGTCGAGTGGCAGACCGACAAGCGGACGAGCGGTCTCGTGCGCTATCGCGCCGTCGGCATCGAGCCGTGGACCGAGGTCGTCGACGACAGCCGGCAGCGTGACCACCAGCGCGGCCTGACGAGGCTCACGCCGGACACCGAGTACCAGGTCGAGGTGACGGCGAAGGTGCCGCAGCGGGGCGGCGGGGCGGTGACGCGCACCATCAGCATCCGGACCCTGCCGAACGGCGTGACGCCCGACCAGCCGCCTCGTGAGCCGCCGCCCGATCGCCCCGGCGGTGCGCCCGACGACGGGGAGCCGCTCCCGCACCAGCCCATGACCGTGAACGTGCTCGCGGAGCGCGCGGTCTGGCTTCCCGGGACCCTGACGCAAGTCGATCCGGCCATCGCGTCCTGGCTGCGACGCACCTGTCTCGGCGGAGCGACGAAGCTCGTGCTCGCGGACATGAGGCAGGTCCCGGGCCGGATGCGCCAGGCGGGATTCCGGGGCCGTGACAACGCCCTCTACTACACGCTCTCGCGCTCCTACGCCGAGTGGAACTGGCACGGCGATCCGCACGATCCCGACGCCCACCTGAGCGATCAGCGGCGGGAGCTGCACGACATCTGGTCGAACTACATCGACGTCGTCGTGTCGGTCATGTCGGCCGCTCCGCAGACGACGGCGCTCATCCTGGACAACGACGGGCCGGATCGCTGCGGCAAGGAGCTAGGGGAGTACACCCAGCGGCAGATGAGCGCAGTGCGCAATCGCGTCGAGCTGGGCCGCTTCTACCAGTGACGCCGGGTGCGCGCGGCACCACCTGACGGAGACGACCGCCATGGCGACCAAGCGCACGCGCACCCGGCCTCTTCAGACGCTCCACCGGGACCTGATGGAGCAGCTGCTCTTCGGGACCGGCCAGGCCCGGCGCTTCACTCAGGACTCGCCGGTGCTCCCCGACGTCTGGCTCGAGTACGCGAAGCAGCCGGCGAACGGGACCGAGCGTCGGCCGGGCCCGGCCGGCCGGGGGAACCGGCGACCGGCGGCCGATCCCTTTCCGCCGCTCAAGCTGCTCCTAACGCCGTACCGCGAGGTGGCGGCGGGCGAGGTGCGCCGGGTGGTCTGCGAGCGGTTGCCCGTCGAGCGCCGGACGGCAGCCTGGCGGGGGTTCGGGCACACGCCGGAGCCGCTTCCCCGCGTGGTGTACAACCTGTCCACGGTCGCGGCGACTCTGCACTTCGAGGATCTGATCCGGGTCGTGCTGCCGATGACCGACTGGTGGCACCGCCTCACGCGGGAGTGGACGGTCGACGCCGTCCAGGACCGGACCGCGCAGCGCTGGCTCGCCCAGGCCATCAAGGACCCGGAGCATCCGCCGGTCGTGCCGGGAGCCCAGAAGGTGAAGCAGCGGCTCCGGGTGCGATCGGATCTCCTGTGGATGATCCGGGTGGTGGGCGCCCTGACCATCGTGCGACGAGGAGACCGGCTGCCGCGGGCCTTCACGGCGGCGGGCGTCGCGGCGGCGACCGAGGACGACTGGCTCGAGCTGGTCCGGGCCGTGGCCGAGCTGGTCCGGGGGGTCTCGCCCGAGCCGCGCGCCATGGTCCACTCGGTGAGCCTGAACCGGGAGGCGACGCCGACGGTGGCGCGCTCGACGCTCGCCATCAAGGCCGACGCCGCCCGGCGACTGTTCGCCATCTCCTGCCGCGACCTGACCTGGGCGGTCATCGACAGCGGCATCGACGCGCGCCACCCGGCCTTCCGTGTTCGCGACGTCAAGGCCGACAGGCCGGTCAGCGACAAGCCGTTCGTCGACGAGAAGGGCAACGCCGCCAACTGCACGCGCGTCGTCGAGACCTACAACTTCACCGAGATCGATCTCCTGCTGGACCCCGACTCCCCGGAGCTGCCCGCGGAGCTGAAGAAGCGGCTGAGCGACGGCTCGCCGGAGGCCAGGCGACTGAAGGCGCACCTCGAGGAGCTCTACGGCGCGCTGCGCCGCGGCCGCTCCATCGACTGGGCCCTCGTGGCGCCCTTCATCCGTGTCCCGCACGTCGACGGCGAGTACGTGCGTCCGGAGAACGATCACGGCACGCACGTGGCAGGCATCCTGGCCGGCGACTGGCGGAGGGCGGAGTCCGACGGGCTGCTCGAGGAGGACCTGATCGGCGTCTGTCCGGATCTGTGCCTGTACGACCTGCGCGTGCTCAACGAGGCCGGCCGGGGCGACGAGTTCGCCGTCATGGCCGCGCTCCAGTTCGTGCGCTACCTCAACTCGGCGAACGACTACGTCGTCGTCCACGGAGCGAACCTGAGCCTCTCCATCCCGCACGAGATCTCGAACTACGCCTGCGGGCGCACGCCGGTGTGCGACGAGTGCGAGCGAGTGGTCTCGTCGGGCGTGGTGGTGGTGGCGGCGGCCGGCAACCAGGGCCGGCAGCGGTACACGACCGAGACGGGCCGGGTCGCCGAGGCGTACCTGAGCGTCAGCATCACCGATCCCGGCAACGCCGACCCGGTCATCACCGTGGGCGCCACGCACCGCTACCGGCCGCACACCTACGGCGTCAGCTACTTCTCGAGCCGAGGGCCGACCGGCGACGGCCGGATCAAGCCCGACCTCGTGGCTCCCGGCGAGAAGATCACGGCGCCGGTGCCGGAGGGCGCCTTCGGCCTCAAGGACGGCACCAGCATGGCCGCCCCGCACGTGAGCGGCGCGGCGGCGCTCCTGATGGCCCGGCACAACGAGCTGGTCGGCCGTCCCGGCCGCCTCAAGCAGATCCTGTGCTCGACGGCGACCGACCTAGGCCGCGAGCGCTACTTCCAGGGCGCGGGCATGCTCGACGTGCTTCGCGCGCTGCAGTCCGTCTGACCCGAGGGGCTCCAGCCCGGCGGCGGGGCCGCGTGACGGGAGACGGCCGCGGCCCGCCGCCGAAGGCCGGCCGGGTCGAAAGGAGGCGCCGATGCTAGTGCTCGAGGCGCTGCGTGCGAGATACGGCGACGCGCTCATCCTCCAGTCCGGCAGCAAGGCGAAGCCCCAGCTCGCCGTGATCGACGGCGGGCCGCCCGGGGTCTACAGCGACGCCCTGCGGCCGAGGCTGGACGCCCTCCGCGCCGAGCGCGGCCTCGACGACCGGACGCCGCTGGACGTCGGGCTGATGATGGTCAGCCACATCGACGACGACCACGTGTCCGGCCTCCTCGAGCTGACGCAGAAGCTCAACGACCGGCGCGAGAGCGGCCAGCCCCTGCCCTGGAAGATCCGCCGGTTCTGGCACAACTCGTTCGACGACATCCTGGACAACGACGATCTGGAGGTCGCCGGGACCGCGTCGACGATGAGCACGGCGTCGCTCGGGGACTTCCTGGCGCCCGAGGGGTCGCTGATCCTGGCCAGCGTCAAGCAGGGGCGCGAGCTCCGGAAGCTGCTCGACGCGCTGCGCCTCGGCGGCAATCCGCCCTTCAAGGGCCTCGTCCTGACCGGCGGCGCGACCAAGGCCGTGACCGTAGGCGACCTGAAGATCACGGTGCTCGCCCCGCGCAAGGCCGAGCTGGAGGCGCTGCAGAAGAAGTGGAACAAGGAGATCAAGCCGCTGCTGAAGAAGGAGCGGAGCCGCCAGGGGCTGGCCCAGGTGGCCGCCTACGTCGACGACTCGGTGCACAACCTGTCGAGCATCGTCGTCCTCGTGGAGTCGCAGGGCAAGCGCATCCTCCTGACGGGCGACGGCCGCGGCGACCACACACTCGACGGCCTGAAGACAGCGAAGCTCCTGAAGGGCGGCAAGCTTCGCGTGGACGTCCTGAAGCTCCCGCACCACGGGAGCGAGCGGAACGTGGCGCCCGAGTACTTCCAGACGATCGTCGCGAAGCACTACGTCGTCTCCGCCGACGGCAAGTTCGACAATCCCGACGTGGGCACGCTGAAGATGATCTCCGCCGCCCGCCCCGACGACGACTTCACCATCCACCTCACGTACCCGCTGGACGAGTTCAACGTGGCGAAGATCGGGCAGCAGGTTCAGAAGTTCTTCGACACCGAGAAACGGGCCGGTCGGGGCTACAAGGTGGTCACGCGGCCCTCGGGGGAGCTGGCGGCCCGCGTCGTCCTCGCGTAGCCGCGGCGCCTGGCGGGGAGGGGAGTCCGCGCGCGGCGCGCCGGCGGATGCTGCGCCCGCGGATGCCGCGTCCGCGGAGCGAGAGGCGGCCCCTCAGGACCGGCGCGTTCGGGCGCGGTGGCGGGAGGCGGGCCGCCGGGCCCGGCCCCGGACGGCGCGGCCCGGACGTGTCGGGCGCCGGCTCGGCGATCCGTCCCGGTGCGGGGTGGTCGGGATCACCATGAAGCCGAGCACACGCATGAGCGCCTCGGTGGGATCCGAGGGCGGCCGTCGACGATCGCTCTGCCGGCGGTCCCGCTCCACCGCGCGAGCCGCGCGGCGCCGCTCCCCGACCCGCCGGTCCAGGATCACGCGCCCGCGCCCCGCCGATTCCTGGCGGGGCTGGAGGAACTCGGCGAGGTCGGCGAGGGCCCGGCTGACGATCACGACGTCGCGGGCCGATGGGCCCAGCCGGAGCCTGGCCCTCGACGTCCTGACGGCGCCGGGGCGCTTGGCGCCGATGCGTGGCGCCACGACTAGGCCGCCTGCCGAGACGCGGGGAGGAGCGGCGCGCAGGTCATCATAGATTCGAGGATGCCAAAGGCGGCGTCGAGCACCAAGTCTTATCGGCCGCGATCCCCGGCGGCCGGTCACCTCGGGCCCACGGCGTCGTCTCCGCGACCCGCCGAGCTGACGCCCGGCCCGCCTGGCCCGGTCGCACCACCACTTGCACCACCACCCCGGCACCCGGGATCCGCCCGAGGGATCGTCGGCCGCGGGACGCAGATCCGCGCTGCACAGTCCACAGGGCACCCTGCACAGTGGACAGTGCAGGGAAGGTAAGCGCCCGCCGAATAACACCTCCCGGCTCGCCTCGCCGACCGATCCGACGCGACCTGCAACCTAGACTGTGCAAGTGCCGCCCCGCCGGACCCCCGCCTAACCCCGCGATCCGCTGCACTTCCACGCGCCGCGCCGCCCATGGCACTCGGGTTGCTCTGTCCACCGCGGACCGCATCGGTCCAAGGCGGGGCTGTGCCCGGGGGAGGCGCCGCAACCCGCGAACTCCGACCGGACCAGCAGGACAGCATCGGCACAGGAGGGCCGTCAGATGAAAGGCTCAGCGCCTCGCCGCCCGTCGCGCGCTCCGCGAACGCCCTCGAGCCCCCCGCCGCGCGCTCGCGCCGGCCAGGGCGGCCTCCGCCGGATGTGCGCCATCCGCGAAGGCCCGCCGCGTCAGTTCCCGTCGACCCTGTCGGGCGAACGGGCGCGCCTCATAATCATGCACGCCGACAAGTGGGTGAACGGCACCGTGCTGAAGTACGCCTTCTTCGAATCCAAGGAGCCGTTCAC
Source organism: Candidatus Methylomirabilota bacterium (assembly GCA_036558225.1). Taxonomy (GTDB): domain Bacteria; phylum Methylomirabilota; class Methylomirabilia; order Rokubacteriales; family DASRDR01; genus DASRDR01. Next base: position 15,233 of record DATBGA010000162.1, read on the forward strand.
GCGGTGGGCCGGGACGGACGCCCTGCGGAGCCAGGCCCGGAAGGCGTTCCAGCGGTACACGGATCTCGGCATCGGCGTCCGCTTCGAGGCGGTGACGGAGCGCGCGGGCGCCCAGGTCCGCATCGGGTTCGAGCAGGGGGACGGTCACTGGTCGTACATCGGGCGCCAGGTGCTCAAGCAGGGCGCGGACGACCGCACCATGAACCTGGATCCGACGGACGGCATCGCCAGCGGAAACTACGGCATCGACGTCGCGACCCACGAGATCGGCCACACGCTCGGCTTCCCCCATGAGCACCAGAACCCGAACGCCGGCATCGTCTGGGACGAGGAGGCCGTGTACAAGGCGCTTGGGGGGCCGCCCAACAACTGGCCCCGCCAGACGACCTTCCACAACATCATCGAGAAGATCCAGCCCGACCAGATCCAGGGCTCCTCGTGGGATCCGGACTCGATCATGCACTACCCGTTCGAGCCGGGCCTGATCCTGAAGCCCGAGCAGTACCGGCAGGGTCTCCAGCCGGCGGGCGGCCTGTCCGCGCGCGACCGCGAGTGGGTCCACGCGTTCTATCCACCGTCGACGGCCGCCGACGACGAGGCGCTGCCACTGCTCGAGTCCAAGCGGCTTCAGATCAACCCGGGCGAGCAGCGGAGCTTCGTGCTGAAGCCAACCGTCGACCGCTACTACGAGATCCGGACGTTCGGGGCCTCCGACACGGTGATCGTGCTCTACGAGCGTGCCGCCGGCGGCCGGGAGACGTACGTGACGGGCGACGACGACAGCGGCGAGGAACGGAACGCGTACATCCGGCGCCGGCTGCACGGGGGCCGGACCTACGTGCTGCGCGTCCGCCTCTACTACGCCGCCGACTCCGGCGACACGGGCGTGATGTGGTGGTGACCGCCGGGGAGGACGACCGGGCGCACGCGTGCGCCTGAGCGGGCAGACGCTCGAGGGCCGATCGGCGCGCGGCACCGTGCCCGCTGGACCGGATCGGGCGGGGGACCATGAGCGGGGGCGGGGCTCCAGGACCGGATCAACCGCCCGACCGGCGTGTCCGTCGGGATCGCGCGGTCCGGGCCGGTGCGCCGCGTGACGGGCGAACGAGCTGACAAGGAGACCCTCATGGCCGACCACCGCGTGCGCGGGATTCGGGTCCTCCTGCCGCTGTGCGCCCTCCTGCTGCTCGCGGGCGGGTGCGGGACGGAGAAGGCCCCGGGCCAGGTTCTCGATGAGGCGAGCCAGGCGGGCCGAACGGCCGCTTCCTTCCCGGCCGCCGCCGAGGACTACTTCCACGACATGGACGGCAGCGGCGACCTGACCCGCGAGGAGATCCAGGGCCGCAACACCTGGATCGTGTGGACGGGCGGCAACGATCTCTTCTGGGACCGGATCACCGTCTCCAGCTTCGGGCTCTTCGACCTCCTCAAGATCGTGTCGTCCCACCCCGACAAGAGCATGGAGCACCTCAATCGGAGCACGCGCTGGTCGTATCTCGGTCTGGTCAACGAGCCCTGCTTCGAGAAGCCCACCGGGCCCGACCCGCAGCGCCACGGCCTGTGGCTCGACAAGCGGCGCGCGGACTGCCCGCCCGACCCCTTCGAGAACGAGCAGCGCTATCCCGGCGTCCGGATCGGGGCGCGCGGCGTGAACATACCGCTCGGCTCCTTCTACGGGTACGCCTCGGGAATCGTCGGCCTCCGACTCTTCCCGAATCCCGCCTTCGACGAGGCGGCCGCCAAGAAGTGGGATCCGGTCCGCTACTACACCGACCCGAGCTACTACGACTCGAAGGACCTGGTCCGGCCGTACCGCGTCGGCATGTCGTGCGGGTTCTGCCACGTCGGCCCGAATCCGATCAAGCCGCCCGCCGACCCCGAGAACCCCAAGTGGGAGAACCTCGCCTCCAACGTCGGCGCCCAGTACTTCTGGGTGGACCGCATCTTTGCCTGGAAGAAGGACCGGTCCAACTACATGTTCCAGCTGCTCCGGACCTCCCGGCCCGGGGCCCTGGACACCTCGCTGGTGTCGACCGACTACATCAACAACCCCCGGACGATGAACGCCGTCTACATGCTGGGCCCGCGTCTCGAGGCCGCCAAGAAGTGGGGGAAGGAGACGCTCGCGGGCGGGAGCCTCAACAACAGCCAGTTCAGCGACTACGTCAAGGAGGGGCCCCTGACGGCGTTCTTCCAGAAGCCGGACACCGTGTGGACCCCACGCGTGCTCAAGGACGGCTCGGATTCGGTGGGCGCCCTGGGGGCGCTCAACCGCGTGTACCTGAACATCGGGCTCTTCAGCGAGGAGTGGCTCCGGCACTTCAACCCGCTCGTCGGCGGGAAGCCGATCTCGCCGATCGAGATCGCGGTCGCGCGCAAGAACTCGACCTACTGGCTGGCCACCGAGGCCCAGACGCCCAGCATGGCCCTCTTCTTCCTCCGGACGGCGGTGCCCCACCGCCTGAAGGACGCGCCGGGGGGCGGCGCGTACCTGACAAAGGACCAGGCCCTGCTCCGGCGCGGCAAGATCGCGTTCGCCGAGCGGTGCGCGCGGTGTCACTCGAGCAAGCTGCCCGAGCCGGTGGTCGGGGTCGACAACGGCGGCTGCGCCGGCGCCGGATATCTGGCCTGCTGGACCCGCTATTGGGAGTGGACCAAGACCGACGAGTTCAAGCAGAAGATGCGGCAGATCGTGCTCGCCGACACCTTCCTCGACGACAACTACCTGTCCAACGAGCTGCGGGTGCCGGTCACGCTCCTCGAGACCAACGCCTGCAGCCCGCTGGCGACGAACGCGATCGCCGACAACATCTGGGACAACTTCTCGTCCCAGTCCTACAAGGACCTGCCGTCGGTCGGGACCATCACCGTGCACGACCCGTTCACCGGCCAGCCGAGGCCCTACCAGATGCCGGCGGGCGGCCGGGGCTACACGCGCCCGGCGTCCCTCGTCAGCGTCTGGTCCACGGCGCCGTTCCTCCAGAACAACACCATCGGGACGTTCAAGGAGAGCCCCTCGGTCGAGACGCGCATGGAGGTGTTCCAGGAGTCCATCGAGAAGCTGCTCTGGCCGGAGCGACGGCTCAAGGACAGGGTGCTGGGGGACAAGGTGCCGGGCCGCATCGATCGGACCGAGGAGCGAAGCGAGATACGGATCGCGGCGGGCTACCTGCCGGACGAGCTTCGGCCCCTGCTCGGCCCGCTCAATCGCCACGTGCCCTGGCTCTTCGGCGCCGGCGGGATCAGGATCGGACCCATCCCGCCCGGCACGCCGGTGAACCTGATCGCCAATGTGGACCTGATGCCGGACGGGGCCGACTTGGCGGGGCGCGCCGCCCACGTGAAGAAGCTGCTCCCGGTGCTGCACGAGCTCGTGGGGGCCCTCAAGAAGGTCGGTGACAAGGCGAGCGACGACGAGCTGCGCCGGGCCTTCGCGCCGGTGGCACCCAAGCTGCTCGAGATGAGCAAGTGCCCGGACTTCGTGGTGGACCGCGGCCACTACTTCGGCACGAGCGCGTTCAAGGAGGAGCCCGGGCTGAGCGACGAGGACAAGCGCGCGTTGATCGAGTTCCTCAAGACGTTCTAGGCCATTCCGGCGGCATGGACCCGAAGACGCCTCGCTCCGCGGATTGCGAGTACGTCGTGGTCGGCTCGGGGGCGGGCGGCGGGACGCTGGCCGCCCGGCTGGCCGAAGCCGGGCGCACCGTCGTGCTGCTCGAGGCGGGCGGGGACCCGCGGCGGCTGGTCGGCGGGGATCCCACCGATCCGGACGGGAACCGCCTCCCCGACACGTACGACGTCCCCGCCTTCCACGCCTTCGCCTCCGAGAACGACGCGCTGGCGTGGAACTTCTTCGTCCGGCACTACGAGAGCGACGGGCGCCAGCGCCAGGATCCCAAGTACGTGGAGGTCTGGGACGGCCGGAAGGTCGACGGCGTGCTGTACCCGCGCGCGGCGACGCTCGGGGGCTGCACCGCCCACAACGCGCTGATCTTCATCTACCCGCACGACGCCGACTGGGACGGCATCGCCTCGCTCACCGGCGATCGCTCGTGGAGCGCCGGGAACATGCGCCGCTACCTCCAGCGGCTGGAGAGCTGCCGGCACCGTCCCGTGTACCGCTGGCTCGCCAGGCTCGGCATCGATCCCACGCGCCACGGCTGGGCGGGCTGGCTCCAGACGGAGCGGGCGGACGTCCGGCCCGTCCTCCACGACTGGGCGCTCGCCAAGGTGATGAAGAAGTCCGCGCGCCAGGCGATTCGCGACGTGGCGCCGCCGATCACCCGCCTGTGGTGGCTGCTCCAGGGCAAAGCCGACCCGAACGACTGGCGCCTGGTGCGTGACAACGCCGTGGGTGTCGGCTACCTGCCGCTCACCACGCGCGACCACGCGCGGACGGGAGCGCGGGAGCGCGTACTCGACGTCGCGCGACGGCATCCGGATCGCCTCCGGATCGAGCTCGACGCGCTCGCGACCCGGGTGCTGCTCGACGGCGAGAACCGCGCGGTCGGCGTGGAGTACCTGTCCGGCCAGCGGCTCTACCGGGCGCACCGTCGGCCGCGCGACGGGGGCGAGCGCCGACAGGTCCGCGCGTCGATGGAGGTCATCCTGGCCGGCGGCGCCTTCAACACGCCGCAGCTCCTGATGCTCTCCGGGATCGGGCCGCGCGAGGTGCTGGAGCGCCACGGCATCGAGGTCCGCGTGGGGCTTCCCGGCGTGGGCCGGAACCTCCAGGACCGCTACGAGATCGGCGTGGTGAGCCGCATGACCTTCGAGCACTGGAAGGCCCTCGAGGGCGCGCGCTTCGTGCGAGACGACCCGCCGCACCGGGAGTGGGCGAGCCGGCGGCGCGGGGTGTATGCGAGCAACGGGGCGATCCTCGGCGTGAGCGCGCGCTCCGCGCCGGCGCGGCCCCTGCCGGACCTCTACTGCTTCGGCCTGCTGGCCAGGTTCGAGGGCTACTACCCCGGGTACTCCAAAGTCATCGCCGATCGCTTCGACTACCTCACGTGGGCGATCCTCAAGGCCCACACCGGCAACCGGGCGGGGGAGGTCACGCTCCGATCGGCGGACCCGCGGGAGCCGCCCCACGTGAACTTCCGCTATTTCGAGGAGGGCAGCGACCGGGCGGGCGAGGATCTGGACTCGGTCGTCGCGGGGATCAAGCTCGTCCGGCGCATCAATGCCCGGCTGCGCCGGCATGGGCTGGTCGCCGAGGAGGAGTGTCCGGGCGAGCACGTCCGGTCCGACGCCGAGCTTCGCGACTTCGTGCGCGCGCATGCCTGGGGTCACCACGCCTCCTGCACGTGCCCGATGGGCCCGCGCGAGCTCGGCGGTGTTGTGACCTCGGACCTCCGCGTGCACGGGACCCGGGGCCTGCGCGTGGTCGACGCCTCGGTGTTCCCCCGGATCCCGGGCTTCTTTCCCGTGAGCGCCGTCTACATGGTCGCCGAGAAGGCCGCCGACGACATTCTTGCGGAGGCGAGGCGCTGAGCGACCCGTCTCCGGTTCCCCGCGAGAGAGGAGGCCATCGCCATGGCGTACGACGTGCCGCAGCTCCTGAAGATGTCCCAGAAGGACCTCGACGAGCTGTTCACCAACAGCGCCCCCGGCGACATCCCCGACGGCGAGGCCCAGGGGACCGCGATCGTGGCCCCGGGCACGACGTACAGCGAGAATGTCGCCACTCTCGTCAACCACTTCGCGTGGCAGGGCAAGACCTTCGACGCGAAGAAGGGCCTGCTGAAGAACCGGATCCTGCCCTTCGGCTTGAACGCCATCATCGCCCGGATCTACAAGGGGCCGAGCTGGCTGGACGGCAAGGAGTGCATTGTCCTCGACTACTCGGACACCTCGGTCGTCGCCCAGTGGATCCGCGACGAGATCCGCCAAATCGGCCCCGGCCTCTACCTGGGGAAGGTCTACTGGGACCGGAAGCGCCTCATGGACTTCGCCCTGAAGTTCTGACCCGAGGATGACGCCGCAATCCAGCTTCGCGGTGGTGGCGGCGATCGAGGCGGGCCGCGAGGGCAGCCTGCGGGATCTGCTCGCCACGATGAACCACCGGCCGGGTGTGGTGGACTCGGAGAACGGCGTCGTGCCGTTCGGCCGGTTCGAGCGGCTGCACTTCGCCCGGTTCGTCGTGCTCGACGACCCGACGGTGGGCGACATCGCCGCGCACGGCGTGACGCCTCCGCGCTATCCCCCGTGCCTGGCCTTCGTGGGGGACTGCGACGGGCCGGCGGAGGAGTTCCTCGCCGACCTCGCCGAGAAGGCCGGGCCGGGCCTCCGCCGGATCCTCGCGCACTGCGAGGGGTTCCCCCCGACCGGCGATCTCGTCGGATGGATGAGGGCGCACGACCAGCCGGCGGCCGCGCACTACGTGAACTGGGTGGGGCGCACCGTCCGGCAGGCCCGGGAGGAGAGCGCGCTGCGCCACGCCCTGGAGACGTATCTCGATGCCCACGCCCGAACGCTCGGCACCCGGGCGCCCGCGCACGTGTTCGACGATCTCCGCGCCTTCGTCACCCGGGAGCGTCAGGCCGGACGCCTCTCGCTCACGCCGGCCGAGCCCACCCCGCTCGGCTGGCGGCTCCGGAAGCTCCTCCACATGATCGGCGTGCCGCTCCTCCTGCTCCTGGCCTCGCCGCTCCTGCTCCTGTACCTCCCGGTCTTCGCCATCCTGCTCCGGCTCCGGGAGCGGTCGGACCCCGAGGTCGTGCCGCGGCCGGACGCCGGGCACGTGAAGCGCCTGGCCGAGCTGGAGGACCACGACGTCACCAACCAGTTCAGCGCCATGGGTACCCTGAAGCCCGGCTGGTTCCGTCGCACGACGCTGGTCTTCGTGCTGTGGGTCGTGTCCTACACCACGCGCCACGTCTACACGCGGGGGTTCCTCGCGCGCGTCGGGACCATCCACTTCGCCCGCTGGACGTTCCTGGACGGCAAGCGCCGCCTCCTGTTCGCGAGCAACTACGACGGCAGCCTGGAGAGCTACATGGACGACTTCATCAACAAGGTGGCGTTCGGCCTGAACGTCGTGTTCACCAACGGCGTGGGCTACCCGCGCACGCGCTGGCTCATCCTCGACGGCGCCAAGGACGAGCAGAAGTTCAAGTACTTCATCCGTCGCCACGAGCTGCCGACGGAAGTCTGGTACAACGCGCACCCGGGCCTCACGGCGGTCGAGCTGGAGCGGAACGGCCTGATCCGCGCCGGCCTGGAGCGGCCGACGATGACGGACGCCGAGGCGCGCGAGTGGCTGCGGCTCCTGTGAGGGAGGCCCGACCGATGACGCCCTCCGCGGTCGACTACGGCGACGTGCAGGGACTGGTGCGCTACGGATACGCGCACATGACCGAGGCGCGCTTCCTCCTCCTCCGGGTGACGGACCCCGGCGCGGCCCGCGCGTGGCTCGGCGCCGCGCCGATCACGACGGCGCAGCGGGCGACGCCGCGGCCGGTGACGGCCCTCCAGGTGGCCTTCACGCGCGAGGGCCTCCAGGCGCTCGGGGTCCCGCCGTGGATCCTCCAGGGCTTCTCCGCCGAGTTTCTCTCCGGCATGGCCGGCGAGGAGAGCCGGTCCCGCCGGCTCGGCGACGTGGGGGCCAGCAGCCCGTCCCGCTGGCAGTGGGGCGGTCCCGGTCGCGTGCCCCACGCGATCGTCCTGCTCTACGCGGAGCCGGGGCGGCTCGAGCCCTGGATGCGGACGGTCACCCGCGATCCCTGGGGGACCGCGTTCCAGGTGCTTCCGGCTCCGCCTCCCTCGCTGCTGGACGGCGTGGAGCCGTTCGGGTTCGTCGACGGCATCAGCCAGCCGGTCCTGGACTGGGAGCGGCGCCGGACCGTCGGCGGCGCCGACGTGCTCCAGTACGGCAACGTGGTGTCGCTCGGCGAGGTCCTGCTCGGCTACCCGAACGAGTACGGGAAGTACACTGACCGGCCGCTGGTCGACCGGCAGGACGACCGCGGGGCGGGGCTGCCAGAGGCGGAGGACTCTCCCGACCGGAGCGATCTGGGTCGCAACGGCTGCTACCTCGTCGTTCGCCAGCTGCGCCAGGACGTCCAGGGATTCTGGCAGTTCCTGGGACGCCAGGCCGGCGGAGACGCGCAGGCGCAGCGCGCGCTGGCCGAGGCGATGGTGGGGCGCACGCTGACCGGAGAGCCGCTGCTCGGGGTCGGCGGCACGCCGATTCCCGGGGTCGATCCGCGGAATCCCGACGACGTCCGCTACAATCAGTTCACGTTCGACGCCGACGTCCACGGCACGCGCTGCCCGCTCGGCGCCCACATCCGCCGCGCCAACCCGCGCAACGCGGACCTCCCGGGCGGCCCGGCCGGCTTGGTCGCCCGCCTGATCCGGACGCTCGGCTTCGGCCGCACGAGCTTCCGCGAGGACGCGATCGCCTCCGCCCGCTTCCACCGGATCCTGCGGCGGGGGCGGGAGTACGGCCCGTGGCTGCCGGCCGAGGCGGCGCGGCCGGCCGGCGGCGACGGCGACGGCGAGCGCGGGCTCTACTTCGTCGCCCTCAACGGAAGCATCGCACGGCAGTTCGAGTTCGTGCAGAGCGCCTGGATGATGGGCACCAAGTTCGGCGGGCTCGCGGAGGAGAGCGACGCCTTGGTGGGAGACCGGGAGCCCATCCCCGGGTGCCCCGTCACGAGCACCTTCTCGCTTCCCCAGGTCAGCGGGGTGCGGCGCCGCGTCACCGGCCTCCCGCAGTTCGTCACGGTCCGGGGCGGGGCGTACTTCTTCATGCCCGGTCTCCGGGCGCTGCGCTACCTCATCGGCGTCGGAGGCTAATCATCCGACCCTGGCCTCGCGGGCCCGGCGGATTCGAACACCTCGTCCCCGGTCGGCTCGCGGTGCGGGGTGGCGTTCATCGATTGCCGGAGGCGGGAGAGCTCCACATAGAGGCGACGGCGCGCCCGGTTCTGGTTCCCGAGCGGGCGGTGGGCCGGGACACAGTGCCAGGGATTGAAGGACAGGTTGTGCGCGAAGGCGAGCTGGGCCGGCGTGTCGAACGTCTGGCGCGGCAGCCGGAGGGTCGCGACCGGCACCGGACGCGAGAGGCGCTCCGGCCAGCGCACCCCGGCGTGCTCGATCGGCATGCGGTGGGCGTCGGTCTGCACCTGGACCAGAAGGTCGAACGCGACGTCCTGCCGCGCGAGGGTCGCCGCCATGGTCTCGCGGAGATAGTGATCGGGCGGGCGCAGCGGCAGGCGCGGCACGCGGCTTCGAGTCTGCAGGCGCGGACGGAAGGAGTACTGCATGGCCCGTCCCTCCCCGAGGAGGAAGGGCACGCAGCCCCAGTACGCCGTCTCCAGCGGGCTGGTCTGCGTCCGGGCCCACAGCCCCTGCATCACGCCGTCCAGAAGATGCGAGTCGAAGGGGTTGATAAAGTAGAAGAGGGGCGTGCCCGCGAGGCTGGCGGCCTGCAGCTTGGCGTTCTCCCTGACGTCCGGCGTGGTGAAGGTCGGGGCGCTGATGCCGGTAAAATCCTGGGTCGAGCGCTCGTCGTCGAGGAGCTTCGGTCCCGGCACGCCCATCAGCTTGACGGCGATGCTGAGCACGCCCACTTCCTCGATGTCCGGCGGGCTGGCAGGTCCGGGACCGGCGAACCGCACCCAGGCCCGGAAGGTCCGCGGCTCGGCGAAGACGCCATGGCGCCAGTCCGCGGGCACGTCGTCCCGCACGGCGAGCTCTCCGCGGAGGATCCCGTGGGTCTTGGTGTTCCCCGCGCGCTGGAACTGGCCCGGCGAGTAGTGGAGGCGCATGTAGGCGGCCATGTCCCGGATGATGGAGTCGAGGAACGCCTCCTCGCCGGGCAGGAGCTTCTCCTCCGCGAGCCGGAGCCCTTCGTCGCGGCGGCCAAGGTTGATCAGGAGCTGGACGGCGGCCGCCAGCGGCTCCCGCAGGAGCGCGTCGAGCGCCGGCCGGAAGAAGGGATCGATCCGGCGCTCGAGCTTCATGAGCCCGATGGCCGCGTCGTGGAACGCCTTGAGGAGCATCCGGCTCTCTCCCGTCTGCGACGAGCCGCGCGGGCCGTCCGCCGCCCATTGTATGTCGGCCGGTCCCCGCGCCGCCCGCCCCGCACGCGCGGCCGGCGGGGAGATCCGTGACGACGCCGCGCCTGCTCGGGGTCCTCGTCGGGGTCGGCCTCCTCGCCGGCGGCTGCGGCAACACTCCCGCGGATCTCGAGGCCTGCGCCCGGGCGGCGTGGTCGGGCCTCCGGCCGGTCGCGGAGGAGCGCGACCGGCGATTCCTCGGCAAGGTCGGGGAGGACCGCGCCCGCTGCCGCGGTGGGACCCGCGCGGCCGGGCTCGTGCGCGCCCCGTTCGTGGACTGGCCCCACTACTGGGCGGCAGGCGACGGCGGGAGCCGGTTGTCCGCGTCCGACGGCGTGATCCGGTTCCTCCGGCCGGACCGGCGAGGCATCGGCGGGGCGCTCATCGATCTCGAATACCAGCGCATCGAGCTGCTGCGCTTCAACCTCTTCGACAACACCGGGACGTACCGCGAGTACGTCCTGGGCCGCGGCGGGGTCGCCGGACCCCTCCTGAGGGTCTGGACCGAGATGCGGCTCCCGCCGTCGCATCCGAGCTACGCCGCGGTGGGCGGCCCGGGCGAGCAGCTCTGCGCCGGGGAGCTGGTCCGTCATCGCACCCTCACCGGGATCTGCAACGATCTCCGGAACCCCCTCATGGGCTCCGCCGGCATGCCGTTCGCCCGCAACGTCGAGTTCGAGGATACCTTCCCGGACCTCGGCCGCGCGGAGCTCGCGCGGAACCGTCACGGCGCGCGGCTCGCCCTGCTCCGGCCCGACCCCCAGGTGATCAGCCGCCGGCTGCTCAGCCGGCCCTCGTCGTCGCCCGACACGTGCCACGGGGGGCGCGGGCTGCCCGGCTACTCGCCCGCGGCGCGCTGCGACTACAAGGCGGCGCCGTCCCTCAACGTGCTGGCGGCGTTCTGGATCCAGTTCATGACCCACGACTGGTTCTCGCACCTCACCGAGGGGCGGAACTCGTCGGAGACGATCGCGATGGGGTGCCGGACGGCGCGGGTCGACGACGTCGAGCAGCCGCTGACGCGGGAGGCCGCCGCCCGGCTCGGCTGCCGCCCGGCCGACCGGGTCGCCGCCGCCTCGTGGGTCCGGACCGCCGATCCATCCACCTTCGACGACGGGGGCCGGGTCCGCCTGGCCCGCGCCTACCGCATGACGCTCAACACCGTCACCGCCTGGTGGGACGCCTCCCAGCTCTACGGCCACGACGAGGCGTCCCGGCGGCGCGTCAAGCGTGATCCCGCCGATCCGGCGAAGCTGCGCCTCCTGGTGCTCGACGCGCGCCCGACGGCGGGCGATCGGCTGGGCTACCTCCCGGCCTTCGAGGCCGGCGACCCGATCAACCCCGTGTGGGCCGGCCAGGAGGCGACCGCGTTCCCGGACAACTGGAGCGTGGGGCTCAGCTTCCTCCACAACGTCTTCGCGCGCGAGCACAACCTCTTCGTGGACGCGTTCCGGAGGCACGCGGCGGCGACTCCCGACGCCGACTCCGGGCTCCGCCGTCCCGGGAATCCCGACCGGATCGTGCGCTACCGCGACGTGGGCGACGACGAGCTGTTCGAGGTGGCGCGGCTCGTGATCGCGGCGGAGATCGCGAAGATCCACACCATCGAGTGGACCCCTCAGATCCTCTACGACGAGCCGATGCGCCTGGCCCTCGAGGCCAACTGGTCGGGCCTGCTCGCCGACGACGGGCCCGCCCGGACCGCGCTCGCGGAGGTCGTCCGCTCGCTCGGCCGGTCCCCCGACGCCGCGAAGGCGTCGGCCTGGTACTCAGTCTTCGCGTCGGGCCCGGGGATCTTCGGTCTCGGCAACCGCGTGTCCGCCGACGGCCGCGCGGGGGCGGCGGACGTGTGGAGCCTCGCGAATCCCGACCACGTCAACGGCGGGACGAATCACTTCGGGTCGCCGTTCAACTTTCCCGAGGAGTTCGTCACCGCCTACCGCCTGCACCCGATGGTCCCGGACCTTCTCGAGTACCGGACGTGGGCCGACCACCCGGATGTCATCCGGCTCAGGATCCCGGTGGTGGACACCTTCCGCGGGCGGGCGACGGCGGCGATGCGCGAGCGCGGCATCGCGAGCTGGGCCCTGTCCCTGGGGCGCCAGCGCCTCGGCCGGCTCACGCTGCAGAACCATCCCCGGTTCCTGCAGGACCTCCCCCTGCCGCACCCCGGGAGCCCGGCGGGCCGGATCGACGTGGCCACCCTCGACATCATCCGGGACCGCGAGCGCGGGGTGCCGCGGTTCAACGAGTTCCGCCGCCAGTACGGCCTCCGGCAGCTGACCAGCTTCGACGACTTCATCGATCGCCGCCTGCCGGCGGGCGGGGCCGAGCGCGCCGAGCAGGAGCGGCTGGTCGGGATCCTGCGCGAGGTGTACGGGCAGCACGCGTGCGACGCGTCGAAGCTCATCACCGACGCCCAGCTCAACGACGACGGCTCGCGCATCAACGACTGCCTCGGACACCCGGACGGCAGCCGGGTGGACAACGTGGAGGACGTCGACACCGTGGTCGGCTGGCTCGCCGAGTTCCCGCGGCCCCACGGCTTCGCGATCTCCGAGACCCAGCTCCAGGTGTTCGTCCTGAACGCCTCCCGGCGGCTGTTCAGCGACCGCTTCTTCACCTCGAGCTTCCGGCCCGAGTTCTACGGCCACCTCGGCATCCGGTGGGTGAACGAGAACGGGCCCGACGGCAAGGTCCTGGAGCGGGCAGGACCGGGCGGGCGCGCGGCGGAGGTCTCTCCCATGAAGCGGGTGCTCCTGCGGACGATCCCGGAGCTCGGGCCGGAGCTCGCCCATGTCGTCAACGCCTTCGACCCGTGGGCGCGGGACCGGGGCGACTACTACGCGCTCGACTGGAAGCCACGCCCCGGCGCCGAGGCCGACGAAGCCTTCAGGTAGGGGAGAGAGGCATGCTAGAGCCTCAGCTGATCGGCATCGGTGCGCGGCACCTCGAGCGGCTCGTGATCGCGCCGTCGGGAGCCCTCGCCATCTGGCTCGGCTACCGCCTGTTCCTGAGCATGCCGCTCGCGGAGAGGAGGACCGGCAAGCTGCCGCTCTCCGGCGGCAGCTCGATCTTCATCTCGCGCGTGGGGCCCGGGGTGCTCTTCGCCGAGCTCCAGCGTTGGATCCGCAACGGGGAGCCCGATCCGCCGCCCCTCGGGATCGCGGGCGGGGTGCGCGCGTTCCGGGGCCGGTGATGCGCCGGCGGGCGGCCCCTCGCCTCCGGGCCCTCACCGCGCTGCTCGGTGTCGCGACGTGCGTCGCCGCGGGCGAGGCCCACCCGCAGTCCCGGCCGTCGGAGCGCGACTACGGATCGATGTACGACGACCGGCTGCTGCAGGAGAAGCAGGGCGAGTATCGCGACGTGGTCCTCTGGAACCTCAACAGCGTCTTCCTGCCGAAGCTCACCCTCGAGGAGCGCCGCCGCCTCCAGGGGCTCGACGTCCAGCTCCCGCTGCGCGGGCCCGAGCGCCGGCCCTTCGAGTTCTTCGCCCTCGCGCCCGCGCGCGTCGTCCTGCCCGTGATGACCATCCGCTTCCTGGCGGACCTGTCGGTGGCGTACGCCTGGCTTCAGAGCCAGGGCTACGCGATCGAGACCGTCACCGACTACGTGTCGATGCTGAAGTACCAGCCGCCGTCCCGCTTCGGCGGCCGCTATCCGGACCCGCGCACGGCGCTGCAGATTCCCGCGAACGCGACCGACGACGCGCGGGTGGAGCGCCTGTCCGGCAAGATCCTCAACGAGTCGCTCGGCTTCGTGCTCCTGCACGAGCTCGGGCACATCGTCTTCCAGCACCCGGGGTACGGCCCCGGGGTGCCCCGCGAGCGCGCCCGCGAGAACGAGGACCAGGCCGACCGGTTCGCCCTCGAGGTGCTCCGGCGGACCGGCCAGCCCGTCGAGGGCCTGCTGTTCTGGTTCGTGTCCGCCGCCTACTTCGTCCCGAACCGGGCCGATTTCGACTCCGACCCGGCATATGAGGCCCACCTTCGCAGCGACACCCACCCCTTGACGAGCCAGCGGATCCGGCGGCTCAGCGAGTACCTCCGCACGTACGCGGCGGACTACGGCCGGCTCCAGGCGAATCCCGCTCGCGCCGCCGAGGCCATCCGCGGGATCGCCGACGCCATCGACCAGAAGGTGGTGCCCGTCCTGGCCGACCCGGACCAGCAGCGGTTCATGGCGATGCGGGGCCAGCGGGTGAGCCTCGAGACGCTGGCGCCCCGCCGGCCCACCGAGGTCATGGCGTCGGCCACCTCCACTCCTCCCGGAGCTAGCCAGCCGTTCGACGGCGTCTTCGACGGCCGCATGAGCGACGCGACCGGCACCCTGCCGGCGCGGACCGTCCTGCGGCGGCAGGGCGATCGCGTGTCCGGCGTCTACAGCTACGGCGTGGGCCAGGGCGAGATCTCCGGAATCGTCGAGGGCGACACGCTGATCTTCGTCTGGCAGTCGCGCGACCGCCGCGGGCGTGGCCGCGTCCGGACCGGGCCCGGCGGCGTGGAATTCGACGGCACCTGGGGGTACGGCGACGCCGCGACCGGGGGCGGCGTGTGGACCGGCGCCCGCGTGGGCCGCTGAGCGGGAGGACGCACGGCGAGAGGTCTATCCGGCGTCCGCGGGCGGCGCGTGCCGGCGGCGCCAGGTCCCCGGGGGCATCCCGGCGATCTTCTTGAACGCGCGGCTGAACGCCGCCTCGGAGTCGTAGCCGACCTCGAGGGCCACCGCGGAGACCTTCGCCGCGCCGTCCGCGAGCAGGCGCGCCGCCATCTGCATCCGCCAGCGCGTGAGGTACTGCATGGGCGGGTGACCCGCGAAGTGGGTGAAGCGATCCGCTAGGACGGAGCGCGACGCACCGACGTCGCGCGCGAGGTCTTCCAGCGTCCAGGGATGCGCCGGCCGCTCGTGCAGGAGCGACAGCGCGCGCCCGACCATCGGATCGCGCAGTCCCCCGAGCCACCCGGTGTGCTCGGCGGGAAGCGTCGCGAGATGGCGCCGGACCACCTCGACGAACATGAGCTCGCTGAGCCGCAGCCGGACGCATTCCCCTCCGGGCCGCCGCTCGCGCGATTCCGCGACGGTGAACTCGATCAGCCGGCCGAGCCGGTCGTCCGTCGCGGCGGGGTCTCGGCGCAGGTGCAGCAGCGGCGGCAGCGTCGACAGGAGCGGGTTGAAGGGTCGCACGTCACATCCGAGGAAGCCGCACACGAGGCCGAGGCGCTCGGGACCGCCGCCGCCCTCGCTGACGGTGAACGGCAGCTCTCCGGTCGCCAGCTGCCGCATGACCGCCAGGACCTCCGCCGGCTCCAGGGTCGCGGCCGCCTCCGGGGACGTCGACATCACGTACGCATCGCCGTGCGGCAGCACGAGGACGTCGCCGGCCTCCAAGCGCACGGGGGCGCCGCCGACGATGGCACCCCAGCCCGAGCCTTCGGTGACGACGTGATACGAGATGACGTGCTGCGCCCGGGGGAGGATGACCGGCGCGAGGCGCGCCCCGTCCGGCAGCGGGATGCTCCACGGCGACGAGGCGTCGACCAGGAAGAACAGCGCTCCCGTCAGCCTGACCGTGCGCAGCACATCCGACAGCACGTCGGCGCCCGTCGCCGTGCACGCGGGAGCAAGATCGGCGGACGCGCGAGCCGGCGGCGGGGCTGCCCCGGACGCCGGAGCAAACGATCCGGACGCTCGAACATCGTGCCGGCGCACGGCGCGATCATACACTGCGCCACGAGGCGAGCGGCGCAGGCCGACGGCATCTCGATCGGACGCCGAGCCAGAGTGCCGGCAGGGAGACAGCCATGACGAAATCCACCGAGACCTTCCAGCTCTCGACGACGGCTGCGGAGCTCTACGAGTCGAAGTTCGTGCCCGCGCTGTTCGCGGAGTGGGCGCCCCACCTGGTCGAGATCGCCGGCGTGGGCCCGGGCCAGGCCGTGCTCGACGTGGCGTGCGGGACCGGCATCGTCGCCCGCACGGCCGCCGACCGCCTGGCCGGGGCGGGACGGGTCGTTGGGGTGGACCTCAACCAGGCGATGCTGACCGTCGCCCGCCGGGTTCGCCCGGACATCGAGTGGCGGCAGGGCGACGGCGGGGCGCTGCCCTTCCCGGACGCGTCGTTCGACCGGGTGCTGTGCCAGATGGCGCTCATGTTCTTCCCGGACCGGACCGCCGCGCTTCGGGAGATGAGGCGGGTCGCCCGGCCCGGCGCCACCGTCGCCGTCGTGGTGCCCGGACGCTTGGACGCGCAGCCCGCGTACCGGCCGTTCGTCGAGATGGCGGCGCGTCACGCCGGGCCCGACGCGGCGACGCTCCTGGGCGCCTACTTCGCCTGCGGCGACCTGGCCGAGCTTCGCGCGCTCGTCGAGTCCGCCGGACTGCCCGTCGACGCGACCCGGACTCGGCTCGGCCACGCGAGGTTCGACTCGGTGGACGCGTTCGTGGCGGCCGAGGTGGAGAGCACGCCCCTGATCACCCGCATCGGCGCGGACGTCTACGATCGCATCCGGGAGGGCGCTCGCGACGTGCTGCGACCGTTCACGGCCCCGGATGGCCGGGTCGCCGTGCCGCTCGAGGGGCACCTGGTCGCCGCTCGGCGGTGATCGCCGCGACCTTCCGGTCGTGCTGAGCCTGGCCCGTGAGGCCGTCGTGGCGTAGGCGCCACGCCCAGGCGTCTCCGGCCCTAACGGCCGCGTAGGCGACCTCCGCCCGCCGCCGAAGGTACCCGATCCCGGATAGTTTCCAGCCCTCGCCTGCCGGTCGCCGCCCCCAAGACAAAAGAACGGTGACATCTACTATTTCGGTGAGGACGTCGACATCTACGAGGGCGGTGTCATCGTCAGCCACGACGGCGCCTGGAGGACGGCGCGCGTCCGGGAATCATCATGCCCGGGACGTTCCTTCTCGGGGCACGATACGTCCAGAAGCGGGCACAGACGGCGAAGGATCGAGCGGAGCACGTCAGAATGGGCCTCACGGTGACGACGCCGGCCGGAAGGTTCGAGGAGTGCGTCGAGATCGTGGAGACCCCCCCTCGAGCCCGGTGCCCAGCGTATCAAGCGCTACTGCGCCGAGCTCAGCGCGAAGCTGGTGGAGTTCCAGATCGCGGGGTTCGACGACTGAGAAGCTACGGGCTCAGCTTGCAGGTGAGCGCGGCCCCCGAGTTTTGACAGGCTTTGACCTGTCCTGTGGTCGTGTTGACGACCCAGCCCCAGTTCCCCTCCATGCCGACCCCCGTCCATGTGCCCAGGGCACCCGGGGACTGGGGAGCGGCAGGCCTGGACAGAACGAGTGCCCCGGCCAGGAAACCACTCATGATGACGACAGCCGTTGGCCAGTTCATGGTTGAACTCCTCCCTGTTGTCGGCGTGCGTGCGTCTCGGGTGGCCGCGGGAGCGGGGTACCCGACCGACCGACTTCCGCCTGACGCTACCGCGCCCCGGCCTCCGACGCCAGCCGGGTCGTCACGTCCCGCCACCTAAGGGACGTTCGAGTTGGCGCGCCCGTGACGGGTGCGCGACGAGGCTCGGTGGCCCTCGCATCCCGGGGGGAGCCAACGTAGCGGTCGCCGTCGTCCCCTGACAGTCGGCTAACTCCGCCGCGATCTCCCGTTGGGGCCTCCCCCGACAGCATGAGCCGTGGTGCACTCGAAGGAAGGCGCTCGAATCCTCAGTGAATCCTCAGGTCATCCATGCACCCTGCCAGGGAAATGGGCCTCGCCCCTTGCCGGTCGGTGAGAGGGAGGGGGAGCTGGCAGACACCTACCTCCAGCTGGACGCGGCGAGCCAGGAAGGCAAGAGCCTCGGAAAGGAGAAGACCCATGATGCGGCGAGGTAGGCGGGAACTCCGGATCCGCTCAGTCGTGGCTGGGGTGGTGGTCGCTCTCGTCTTGGGAGCGGCCCCGTGGCGCTCAGCTCAGGCGGCCTCGGAGCCCTTCAGCCAGGCGCAGGTGTTCTTCGAGTACAACTCCGTGGAGGGGAACATAGGCATTCAGTTCTTCTTCGATGGCGAGTGGACGGACGTCGAGATCCGCGACCCGAAAGGGCGCGCGATCTTCGAGACCGACACCCGAGGGCAGTTGAGGAAGGTCGGCGGGGCCGAGGTGTGCTTCGAGAGCGTGGAGCCCTCCTTCGACTCGACCGACCCGCATCCGGATTTCTTCAAGAAGTTCCCTGCGGGTCCCTACACGTTCAGGGACAAGGCGGTCGACGGCGGGAAGCTGAACAGCACGGTGGAGCTCTCGCACCAGCTCCCGGCCGCGCCCGTCGTCACGCCCTCCTCCAACAAGGTCCAGCGGACGTGGGCCCCGGGGCAACCGCCCGTCGACGCGGCGCCGCTGGCCGGTTTCCAGGTCATCTTCGAGATCGTGGTGAAGGAGAATGCCGTCCGCTCGCTGACCGCCGACCTCCCGGACTCGGCGGCGAGCTTCGTGATTCCGGCGGAGTTCCTCCCCACGCCAGCTGAGGTTACCGAAGGCACGGTGATCGTGTTCGAGGTACTCGCGCTCGCGGAGAATGGAAACGGGACGATCACCCAAAGGCGACATCCCGTAGACCCAGCCGCCGAGAGTAGTGAGCTCGCGGTGCGGCCGTGCGGGTAGGTGGCTGGTTCCCTGCGGTCCCATCGGACAGTTGGGCGCCGGCCGCCCGACTACGCCACCGAGCGCCCTCGCCGTTCGTTGCCTCGGGCTCCGTTCCTGGCGTACCCTGGCGGCGCACGAGCACCTACATGGACGGGGATGCCCGCGATGTCTAGCCTCCCGCGCGGGGCGGCACGGCCTCGGCCGTCGAGGAGCTAGTGAAGATCCTGCTCGTCGACGATTCCCAGCGCCTCCTGCGGTCCCTGGGCCAGGGCTTGAAGAAGCTCGGCTACGCCGTCGATGTGGCGGCTGACGGCGAGCACGGACTCGCTCTCGCGGAGACCTACGATTACCACGTCATCGTGCTCGACCTGATGCTGCCCGGGCTGCCCGGTCTGGAAGTTCTCCGCAGGTTTCGGAGCCGGGGCAGCGGCGCGCACGTTCTGATTCTCTCGGCGCGAGACCGGGTGGAGGATCGGGTGAGGGGCCTCCAGATGGGCGCCGACGACTACCTCGTCAAGCCCTTCGCGTTCGACGAGCTCTGCGCGCGAATCCAGGCGCTGGTGCGCCGGCGGCACCAGGCGAAGGATCCGGTCATCCGGCTGGGGTCGCTCGAGATCGACGCGGCCCGCCGTCAGGTTTCGCGGAGCGGCGAGCCGCTGCACCTGACGCCCAGCGAGTACGCGCTGCTGGAGTTCCTCGCCTACCAGCGTGGCCGGGTCTTCTCGAAAGAGCAACTGGTCGAGCATCTGCACCGGAGCGATTCGGACGTGTCGAGCAACGTCATCGA
Organism: Candidatus Methylomirabilota bacterium; assembly: GCA_036558225.1. Taxonomy (GTDB): domain Bacteria; phylum Methylomirabilota; class Methylomirabilia; order Rokubacteriales; family DASRDR01; genus DASRDR01. The sequence goes on from DATBGA010000162.1 coordinate 34,668, forward strand.
GGTCCTGGTCTCGGGCCTCCGCAAGAAGGTCCACGCCCCGGGCGAGCCGCCGATCCTGCGCACGCGGCGTGGGTTCGGCTACCTCGTCGAGTAGGATGCGCTCGCTCCGCACGCGCCTGTTCGTCTACCTGATCGGCGGCGCCGCCGTGCTGCTTCTCGCCGCCGGGATCGTGCTCAGGACGATCGTCGCCGACTCCCTCCAGAGGGAGTTCGACCGGGCGCTCGTGGCCGAGGCGAGAGGCCTGGTGGCGCTGACCGACCGGGATTCCGGCCAGATCGAGTTCGAGTTCGACGGCGAGCACATGCCCGAGTTCGGAGTCGGGACCGACCCCGAGTACTTCGAGCTCTGGCTCGCGGACGGCTCCCTCATCCAGCGGTCCCCGTCGTTCGACCAGACTGACCAGACGCGGGCTGCGAGCCTCCTCAAGAGTCCTCACCCGGCAACGACACCCACGTTCCGGGACGTTCGCTTGCCCGACGGTCGGCGGGGCCGGCAGGTCCAGGTCGACTTCGTTCCCTCCCTCGACCCGGACGACGGGCCGGCCGACTCGCAGGACACTGACCGCACGATCAGCCGCGTCCCCGCTCCTGCGGCGCCGAGTTCCCCGACCGTGACCTTGCTCGTCGCGCGCGAGCGTCAGCAGCTCGATGGCGCCGTGCAGCGCTTGGAGCTGACCGTAGCGGGCCTGGGAGTGGGCCTGATGCTCGCGCTCGCCGGGCTCATGCAGCTCGCGCTGCGGGTGGGCCTTCGCTCCCTGGACCGGCTGACCGGTCAGGTGCGGGCGCTCGACGTCACCTCCCTGGATGCGCGGGTCGATGTGAAGAGGCCGCCGCGGGAGATCGCGGTGGTCGTGGAGCAGGTCAACGCTTTGCTCGCCCGCCTCGAGACTGGCTTCAAGCGGGAGCGCCAGCTGTCCAGCGACATCGCCCATGAGCTCAAGACGCCGATCGCCGAGCTGCGAAACCTGAGCGAGGTCGGCGCCCGCTGGCCCGAGGATCGAGCCGCCGTCCGCCAGTTCTTCGAAGATGCCGGCGCAATTGCGCAGCAGATGGAGCGCCTCGTCCTGCATCTGCTCACCCTGGCGCGCTACGACGAGGGGCGGGAGCGGGTCTGGGCGACGCCCGTGTGGGTTGGCAAGATCGTTGACGCTGCGTGGAAACCTCTGGCCCGTGAGGCGGCCGCCAAGGACCTGGAGCTCCGACAGGAGATCTCGCGCACGCTCCGCTTCGAGACAGATCCCGAGAAGTTCGCGCTGGTGGTGTCCAATGTCTTGTCGAACGCCGTCACCTACAGCCCGGCGGGCTCCACCGTGGTCTGCGCGTCGGAGGAGACGAGCGCCCGGGTGTCCGTGAGCTTCAGCAACCGGGCCGACAATCTCGCGCCCGAGGATCTCGCGGTGATGTTCGATCGGTTCTGGCGAAAGGACGAGGCCCGGTCGGGCGGCCGCAACGTCGGCCTGGGCCTGGCGCTGGTGCGGGCCCTGACCGATCTCCTCGGCATCGAGGTCGAGACGCGGCTGCTTCCCGACCGGACCTTCCGCATCACCCTCTCGCGGCCCGTCGCCGCCTGAGACCCGATCAGAAGCGGAACTGCACCTCGGCGCGCACAACCCAAGCGCCGCCGCCGGCGGCCTCCGGGAAGGCGGCCCCGGGCGAGAAGTAACCTACCGCCACCAGCGCGTCCAGATGGTCCCAGATCTCCTGGAGTCCGAGGATGAGGTCGACGGCGCTGCCGAGTCGCCGGCTGCGGCCGGACGGCTCGGCCTCGATATCGGCATTGCGAAGCGTTGCCGCCGCGTGGTGCTGGAAATAGTAGTGGTAGACGAGGTCCAGGGAGACGTTGTCGCTCGGCCGGATGCCGACGCCTGCGGTGAGAATGCCGAGGTTGCTGAGCTCCGGATCCAGCACCTCGCCGTAATACTTGAAGTCGGTGGCCCCGCCGAAGTCACCCTCGTTGGCCTGGAGTCCCGTCTGCCGGAAGCTCTCGTCGGTCCCGTCGTCCGGATTCCCGTCGCCGCTGCCGAAGGCGAAGCCGAGCGTCAGGGCAGGCTTCGGGCCCACCTGGAACTCGTAGGTGGCGCCGAGGTCAACGGCCCAGCCGCGGATCCGCTTCGAGCCGTCGCGGCCCGCGACGTATGCCAGGTCGAGCCAGTAGTCCAGGTCCTCGATGGGCTCGCCGCGCGAGCGCAGCCCGACGAAGACGGGCTGCCGCCGATCCGCGTCCCGGTTGTCGCGCACGATCGCGTACGCCTCCAGCGTCGTGTCGCGTGGAAGACGGTAGCTCGCGTAGAGCACGTAGTTGTTGATCCGATCCTGCTGGGTCGAGCTGAACAGGTCCTTTTGGACCAGGGCGTCGCGGCTCGCCGAGAGCTCGATCGCCAGAGCCGCGTGCTCGAGGCGGAGCCTCACCGCGTCGAGCTCCTCGTCGTAGAGCCACTGGCGCTCGTCCTCAAAGCGCTGGCGCCCCAGCTGAAGGGAGAACCCTCCCGGCAGCGATCGAAGCCAGATGTACGCCTCTTTGACCTCCAGCGCGACGTCCTCGCTCGGCTGGGACTGATCGGCCTCTATCTTGAACACGAACTCTCGCGAGACCGCAACGTTCAGGAACGCTTGGAATCTCGGATCCGGGTCGAAGGAGAACGCCAGGGACAGCTCCGGCGTGAACAGGGCCGCATCGTTGTCGGGCCCGTCGTTCAGCCCGGGGTTCTTCCGATAGTCGTAGGTGAACTCGAGATCGGCGCCGAAGGTGAGGAACGGGGCCAGGCGGTACTTGGTCTCGGGCGGGGCGTCGGGGTCGAAGACGTCGGCGGCCGCCGCGCGGGAAGGGAAGCTACTTGGACCCAGTGCGGCGAACAGGACCGCCAGGAGCGCTGGGAGACCACTACCGACTCGGCGGCGAGCGAGGGAGCTCGTCATCGCCGGATCGCGTCGATCCCAGGCCGCGAAGGTCGCAGGTCCGCTGCGACGCCCATAGCCATCGCAAAGGGACCATGGCGGAGGTTCTCGTGTCAAACTGCGACCCTCGCCGCCATGGTCGTCGTGCGTTTCGGGGTCTGGCGTGGTTCCGCCGCTGCTCCTCCTATGCTTCGAGGATCTTGCCCGTCGGGTCGAACGTCGCCTCGGCGGACTTCCCGTTCCGGGTGCCGGAGATCTCGTAGGAGACTTGGCCGAACGCGTCCTTCTTCAAGGCTGTCAGGCCGACGGTATTGTCAAAGTATTGGACCGCCGCTGCTCGGACCGCGGCCGGTAACTGGGTGAAGTCCACGCTGGTCTCGGTTTCCAGGACCGCTCCGTCGGAGTCGGCCACCAGGAACTCCGTGTGCTTGCCGCCGACCGTGGCCTCGACGTCATAGACGGTCCTGCCGTCCTCGACTTCCTTGTCGATCCTTTCAATCTGCCCACCGGCGGTCAGCTTCTGCACTGTTCTGCGTGGAGCGTCCGGCAGGTCCTCCAGGGAGACCCTAGTGCCTGATCCCTCCCCGCTCCCCGACGTTCCGCAACCGGCGGCGAGGGTTGCCACTGCAGCTGCAAGTGCCAGGGTGGCAATGAGCCGACCGATTCGATTCTGCATGGCTGCTCCTCCTCTTCTGCCCGTTGAAGGTCAGTCCGACTCGCAGCCTGCAGGGGCAATCTGAGGATTTGCTGAGGATGGAGTGCATTTTTCCGAAGAGGGCCGTTCGGCGAGATGGCGACGCGCCCCGCCCGGGGCCTGGCGCGACGAGCCTGCTGAGCGCTTACTTCGCCTGACGGGACCTCGCCGCGCTCACAGGTAGGGGCACCTCGTCGCCGCTCGGCGGTGATGGGCGCGACGGTCCCCGATCCCCGCCGCTCCGCTGCCTACCTCGGCATCGGCAGAGCGACCTCCACCAGGTCCTCGGGGCCCCGGTCGGCCGGGCGGAGGCTGGGCGACGCCTGGAGATCCGCCCACCGCAGCCGCCCGTTCACCCCGTGCGGGATGAGGCGGACGCGCCCGGCGGAGCGCTCCACGCGCACCTCGACGAAGCTCTGGAAGAAGGGCGCCACGTTGTAGTCGAAGGCGGCTGAAAGTCCTTCGGCGGAGAACGGCCAGGCCCCGAATCGCCTCGTCCACACCCAGAAGGGCCACTTCCACAACGGCGTGTGCCGATCGAGCTTGTCGACGACGCTCGACGTGCTGGGGTAGAACGCCCAGTCCGCCAGGGCCGGTCGGGCCGGCCAGGCCAGCGCGGTTCCGAAGCTCAGGTAGGCGCCGCCGCCCCCGTTGACGACGTGGTGCATCACGCGCTCGCCGCCAGCGGTCGCGTAGCGCTCGACGTACATCTCCAGGTCGTGGGTGTCCCCCGCCATGACGAGCCCGACCTCGTGCGCGCGCAGCAGGTGATGGAGGGCCTCGAACCCCTCGTCGCGCTCGGCCTGGTACTGTCCGCCGGCGTAGAGCGGATGGCCCAGGACGACCATGATGAACTTCCCGCGGGCCCGCTCGAGCGCGGCGCGGAGCCACGCGTCCTGATCCGGATCGACCCGGCGGAGCACGCCCGTGTCGACGGCGATCAGCGCGAAGCCGGCCGTCTGGACCTGGAAGAACGGCGCGCGCTGAAAGCCCGTCGGCACGCGGTACGCGTCGCGATAACGTCCCGCCTGCTCGATGAGCCACGCGATGCGCGAGTCCGTCGTGCTCGTCAGCCGGTGGTCGGTCTCGATGCGCGCCCGCATCGTCGCGCGGGCGGCGCCCGCTTCGAGGAAGGTCGCCGCGAAGCCCTCGAGGGCGTCGTACCAGTCGTGGTTGCCCGGGATGGCGTAGACGGGCCGCTCGATCCCATGAAACGGCAGCCAGAAGTTCGCCTCGTAGTTCTTCATCGCACCCGTGGGGTACACGACGTCCGACGAGATGACCACGAACCGCGTGTCGGCGGCACCGCCGACCCGGAGTAGCTGCGGAACGAGGGCCTGCTGGGATGCATCACCCTCTCCGGTATCCCCGATGACGACGAAGGCGAAATCTCCGGTCAGCCCCGCAGGGTCGACGTCGAACAGCTCGGTCGACGCGCCTGATGGGCTCGCGGCCCGGACGGCGCGGGTCATCGCCTGGCGCCAGGTGTCCGTCCGCTGCTCGGCCCAGGAATTGTAGATGCCGGCCGCCCAGTTCTCCGTGTCGAAGTACCAGCTCATGCCCCAGATCGGCACCGTGGCCACGAGCACCGCGACGATCGGCAGACCCGCCTGGAGACCGCGCTCGAGGGCGAACGGGATCGAGTACCAGGTCTGGTGAGCGCGTATCGAGAGACGCAGGTTTCGGGAGAGCCACCTGAAGAGGAGCCGATCGGTCCACGGACGGTGGGCGCGGTCCGCCGCCGCGAGGCGGGACCACCCGCGGCGCTCCAGAGGCCGCCCCAGCCTGCGGAGCCCGAGCCGGGTCGGTCCGATCACCCCGAACGCGATCAGCAGCGCGACGAGCATGTCCCCGAGGACCGCGACGAAGGGACCGAGCAGGCCGACGAGCGTCCACTCCGCCTCCATGCGGCCGATGTGGATGGCGAAGAGAATCATTAGGAGCGCGGCGATCCATCCGCGGTCGATGGGCCGGCGCTGTCGCTCCTCGTCGACGAGGCGCTCCGCCAGCCTCACGGCATCGGGGTGCTCCGAGAGGCCCAGCGAATCGCTGAACGTGGCCGACGTGTCGTGGAGGGTGTGGACCGGCGCGGTGACCATGTTCCAGCCGGCTCCGAGGATGCGAAGGGCCCCGGCGAGCGCGACGACCCAGGTCGCGGAGGCGTTCCAGAGGAGGCCCAGCAGGCCCGCCGTTGCCAGGTTGCCGGCGGCGGCCAGCGCGGGCCGGAACCTCGCCTGCCCCCGGCTCCACTGTCGCCGCAGCTCCGCGAGGCACCGGAGCCCATCGAGGCCGAACCAGGCCGCCAGCAGGAGCACGACGGCGGAGCCGACAAGGGCGGGCGCCAAGAAGACCAGGAACCCCATGGCGAGGGTGAAGCTTGCGCTTCGCGAGGCCCCCTGCTGGGCGTCCGGGCTGACTCGACGGAAGCTGTGCAGGAGCTCCAGCATGCCCGCCACCAGGAGAAGCAAGCCGACCAGCCTGAGCGGTGTGTCGCCCGACAGGAATGGCGTCGCCCCGGTCAGACCGGCCAGCAGGAGGGTGACGACGCCGAGCCCCAGCTCGGGGGCGGCGGGGCGGAGCGGGGCTCGATCCTTCAACATTCGGGCGTCCGTCGGAAAGGAGCTCGCCGTTCGGCCCGCTCAGGGCGGTGGGGCGCCCGATTCCTCCGCGAAGCGGAGGAGGGCGATCGTGAGCGCGACGATCACGGGCCCGAGGAACATCCCGATGGCGCCGAAGGCGGCAAGCCCGCCCAGGAGCCCGAGGAACACGGCGAAGGTCGGCAGCCCGGCGCGGCCCGACACCACGAGGGGCTTGATCACGTTGTCCACCGAAGTGACCAGGCCGAGCGACCAGATGACGAGGAAGATCGCGGCCCAGGTCCGCCCTCCGACGAGGAGCACGATGACGGCGGGGACCCACACGAGCGCGGTGCCGACGAGGGGCACCACCGAGGCCAGCGCGGTCAACACTCCAAACACGACGGGCGAGGGCAGGCCGACGATGGCGAAGCCGGTGCCGAGCAGCAGACCCTGCGCCGCCGCCGTGAGCAGCATGCCCAGCACCAGGGCCCGGGTAACGGACGACAGGTGCTCGAGGAGCATGGCCTTCCGCGTCTCCGCCATCGGCACCAGGCGCATCGCTCGGCTCACCAGCTCTTCTGCGTCCCGGAGGAAGAAGAAGAGCAGGAAGAGGACCAGCACGAGACCGACCGCCGCGCCGAGCACGCTCGCGAGCGCGGCCCCGCTGGCGCCCATCAGGGTGAGGAGGAGGCTGCGACCGTTCTGCAGGAGCCAGACCTTGACCTGCTCGACAGTGATGGGCACATAGGACGACAACCACTGGAGCAGGCGCTCCGCGATCGGCACGCGCAGCAGATCGCTCGCTTGCTCGATGTGGTGACGCTCGGCGAGCTCCTGGAGTCGGGTCAGGAGGTCACCGGCCTGGTTGGCGAAGGCCACCGCGACGAGGGCGGCCGGCACCACGATCAGGAGAAGCCCTGCCAGCGTCAGCAAGAGGGCGGCAAGCCCCCGCCGCCCCCTGAGGATGCGGACGAGCGCATGATTCAGGGGATTGAGGAGGAGGGCGAGAAGGAGCGCCCAGAAGATCGGCCCCACGAAGGGCAGAGCCATGACCACCAGGGCGTAACCGAGGAGCGCCGCCGTGACGAGGGCGAAGACCTTGGGGTAGAAGCCCTCGTCGGTGCGATTCACGAAATCTCCCTCCGGGAGAGGTCCCGGCGCAGGTCCCGCGGCAACCACGACCATACTACAGACCGGGCTCGGAATCGGGGACCGCGCCCGGCCGTCCGGGCGACCGCCTCCGCCCGTCTCAGGGAGGCGAGACGTGCTATCAAGGAGACGAGGGACCCCGGGCAGCCCCGGAGTCGAGGGAGGAAGCCAAATGAGCACGGGCAAGGTCAAGACGGTCCCCGACGGATACCACACCGCGACCCCGTACCTGGTGGTCGACGGCGCCGCGAGGGCCCTGGACTTCTACAAGCGGGTCTTCGGCGCGACCGAGCGAATGAGAATGCCCGGGCCCGGCGGGAAGGTGGGCCACGCCGAGTTCAGCATCGGTGACTCCGTGATCATGATCGCCGACGAGCACCCCGAGATGGGCGCGCGGGGGCCTCGGGCGTTCGGAGGCGCCGCCGTGAGCCTCCACCTGTACGTCCCCGACGTGGACTCGACGGTGAAGACGGCGGTGGCCGCGGGGGCGAAGCTCCTCCGTTCCGTCGAAGACAAGTTTTATGGCGACCGGATGGGAACGATCGAGGATCCCTTCGGGCACCACTGGCACGTCTCCACGCACCTGGAGGACGTGGCTCCCGACGAGCTCGTGCGCCGGGCGGCCGCCCTGGCCAAGACCGGCTAGAGTTCGGGCGTTCCCGATCGACCCGGGGGGGCGCGAGCGCTAGAACCGTGCGCCCACCCGGAACTGGGCGAACGGACCAGACTCGACGTCGATCCGGTTCTGATCGCGGTCGCTGTAGCTCTCGCCCTCGAAGTAGAAGCGGTCGAAGCTGTAGCCGACGGTGACGTCGACGAAGAGCTGGCGGGCGAGGCCGATGATCGCGCCGGCCCGGATGCGCTTCTCGTAGTAGAAGAGGCGGTCGTCCGGGTCGGCGCGCCCTGCGAGCAGGGAGCGCTCGTTGGTCCAGTCGAAGCCCACCCAGAGGCGAACGGGCCGGAAGACCTGGTAGGTCAGCCGGACGTCGACCGTTCGCACGGCGATGTACGTCGCGGAGAGCGTCAGCGTCTCCAGCGGCCGGTACTGCAGCGAGACCAGGCCGGTGGTGATGATGGCCGAGAGCTGGTCGGACGGCTCCCACGCGTACCCGAGGCCGGGAATCGGGATGTTCGGCAGGAACTCGCGGTTGCTCGCGTAGTTCAGGAAGAAGATCCACGCGTCACGGTTTCGCGCGGGCACGCGGAGCACGCCCGTCGCGCTGATGTCCATCTCGTCGATGCTGGCGAAGGGCTTGTCGCTCGGCGAGCCGATCGCGACGTTGAGCGCCCCGATCCAGCCGGAGTCGAAGCGGTGGCGGTAACCCGTCCCGATGCGGATGTTCCACAGGTCGTCCGGGAAGGGCTCGCCCGTGTCGGGCAGGATCGCTCCCGTGGCGAACTCCTGCCGGCGCACGCGGGCCGAGCCGTACCACTCGTCGGAGGCGCTCTGAAGGAACGGGACCGAGAGGGAGAAGTCGTGCTGCATCATGCCCAGCTCGGCCGGCTGGCCTTCGACCGGCTGGTCCGGGTACAGGGTGAACCGGTAGTCCGAGCGGATGTGCAGCTGGCCCAGCTCCGGAGAGAACAGGTTCAGGAACTCCTCCTGGGCCCGGGCCGGCGTGGTCCAGAGACCCACGAGGAACGCCGCGAGCAGGAGCCGCCAGAGTGCGAGACGCCAGGCGCCCGCGCGGACGGGCCCAGCGCCGCGATGCGGATCCCCGGACGACCGGTCTAGCTGGGGTCGACGGCGGGCGTCGCGGGAGTCAGCGCGACGGCCGCCAAGGGCTCGGCAGCCGGGACAGCGGCGGGAGCGAGCAAGGCTTCCGCACCACCGGCCTGGGGTATGGTCCGGAGCGCGCCGGCGAGCCGCGGCGCGGAGGCGATCAGCCAGATCACGCCGCACAGATAGGCGAGGCCGGCCGTGAAGCCGCCGAGGATGTCCGAGAGGAAGTGCTCGTCGAGGTACATCCGGCTGTAGGCGACCACTCCGACGATGACCGCGCACGCTCCCGCCGCGAGGCGTCGCCGTCCTCGCCCCGAGCCCTCGATGCTGATGACATAGGCGAGATACCCGCAGAGCACGACGAGGCTCAGTACGTGGGCGCTCGGGAAGCCCCAGGGAGCCAGGTTCGGACGGGGCCGATCCAGGGCCCACTTCGCCAGGAGCTGGAAGACCCCTACGCCCGCCATGACCAGGGGCAGCGCCACGGCCCAGCGCCGCCGGCGCGGCCAGAGCATCACGGCGCTCACGACGACGACCGCGACCTGACCCGGCCGGCCGCCGAGGAAGGAAGCGCCTTCCATGAAGCCAAGGAGGCTCGCGTGGTGGGTCTGCTGGACCAGCGCGCGGGCGGCGCGGTCCGCGCCGTCGAATCCCTGCTGGGTCACGATGAGGGTCAGGGCCAGGAACACCAGCAGACAGAGGAGTCCGCCCTGGAGCAGCACTCGAGCCGGATCCACCCCGGGCGACCCCTGTGACATGGGTACTAGCTACCCACATTACCATGACCCCGGCGGCGCGCAAGGAGGGCCCATCCGCCGGGGGCACGCTTCTTGCTCCCGCCGGTTTGGAATGCGAATCCTGAAAGCCCTCCCCCTGATCGGCGGCCTCCTTGCCGTCGGTCTGCTGATTCGCCACTTCGGACTGGCGTCCCTCACGGATGCGCTCACCCGGATCGCGTGGTGGCAGTTCCTCCTGGTCTGCCTGGTCTACGGAATCACCATGGTCCTGGACACGCTCGGCTGGCGGTACACGCTGGTGGCCGACCAACCGCCGTTCGTCCGGCTCCTCGCGGCGCGGTGCGCGGGTCAGGCCGTCAACGTGATCACCGCGCTCGGCGGCGTCGGCGGAGAGGCGATCAAGGCCTGGCTCATCCGCCGGGACATTCCGTACGAAGCCAGCGTGCCCTCGCTGATTCTCGCGAAGACGGCCGAGGTGGTGGGACAGACGCTTCTGCTCGTCACGGGGATCCTGGTCGCGTGGGCGACCGGGGTCGTCGGGTGGTCGCTCCTCGGCCCGATGTGCTACCTGCTCCTCGTCGAGGTGATCGGCGTGGGCGGATTCATCCTGGCTCAGGTCTCGGGCGGCGTCGGCCGAGTCGGCCGCCTCCTGGCTTGGGTGGGCGCCGGGCGTGGAACGCGCCGTGTGGACGGCGCCGTCCGAGGGTTCTACCGCGCGCACTGGCGATCGCTCCTGGTCTCGATCGGCCTCCACTTCACGAGCTGGCTCGTCGGCGCCATCGAGGTGCTGGTCATCCTGTGGAGCCTGCACGTCGGGGTCTCCCTGGCGACGGCCACGGTCGTCGACGCGCTGGGCACCGGCGTCCGCTTCGCCACCTTCTTCGTCCCCGCCAGCCTGGGGACGCTCGAGGGCGCCTACGCGGTCGCCTTCACCGCCCTCGGATGGGCGGCCAGCGACGGCCTGGCCTTCAGCCTCGTGCGTCGAGGCCGTCAGGCCGTCTGGATCGGCATCGGGCTGGCCGTCCTGGGGACCATGGGAGCCACGCGGACGGCGGGTAAGGAGTCGGTCGCGCCCGAGCCGGTTCGCGCCAAGTGACGCGCCCGTCATGCGACCAGGTCGGGAGCCAGGGGGGCCTCGGTCGACGCCCGCCAGCCGAGACCGCGCTCCAGGGCCGCCGCCGTCTCGGCCGACACGACGACCGGAAGCCGATGACGCAGGATCTCGAGCTGGTCGCGCGTCGAGTCGAGGCCTGACACCGACACCCGCTGCCCCCGGCAGAGCAGCGTCCCGCCCGCCGCGCCCGGGACGCGCAGGTGACGCCTGAGGAGCCGGGCGAACACCTGCCGGTGAGTGGCGCCCCTCATGACGAAGATGTCCAGCAGACCATCGATCGGCGACGCGTCGGGGATGAGCGGCAGCCACGCGCCGTACGTCTCGACGTTGGCCACGATCGCGAGGGCGGCGTCGACCGCGACGACACGGCCGTCCACGACGACGCGCAGCCGGGCCTCCGGTGTCTCGCGAAGGTGGCGAAGGGCGGCCCGGTAGTACGCGAGCCAGCGCTGCCACCGCGCCCGCGGCGCCGCGGCGCCGGACTCCACCGCGGCCTGGACGTCGGCGATCAGGCCGTAGCTCTCCTGGCACAGGAACGGCTCGCCGTTGCGTGTCCCTACGTCCGAGTGGATGACCTGGCCATGCTCGAGCAACTCGAGCGCCCCCTTCACGTCGGACGGGTGTTTGAACGCGCGGGCGAAGAGGTTCCCGAAGCCTGAGGAGACCGGCAAGAACGGCACAGCGCGACGCATGGCGGCGCGGGCGGTGGCACTCTGAGTCCCGTCCCCGCCGACGCAGACCAGGGCCGAGAACGAGGCCCCGTCGGTCTCCGCCCATCGCCGCAGCGCCTCGAGATCGGAGAAGACCTCGAGGCTCGTGCGAAGCCGGCGCGCGCTCAGCGCGTTGCGGAGCTCGAGCGCCGTCCTCATGGCCTGGCCGTTGCCAGAACTCGGCGTGACCACGATCTGGATCGGCCGGGTTCGGGTGATGCCCGCGCTGCGCGGGCTCGATATTTTTCGGATGCGCGTGTTCATGGGTGGGTCCTCTCCGTGGAACCGGAGCAAGCGAGGTGCCAGACCGAAGCGCGATCGAAATGCTGCGGGCGCACCGGTCACGACGCGCTGTCTCCGCGGCGACAGCCTGGCGCGAAGCGCGAGTGTGTCGGTGCGGCTACGAGCCGGGGCGAATCCGGAGGCTGGCGACGAGCGGTAGGTGGTCGGAGGCGACGCGCGACAGACGGGTGCGATGGACGCGCAGCCCTTCGCCCCGGACGGCGTGGTCCCAGTAGATACGATCCAGGGCCCACAGCGGCAGCAGCGCCGGGTGCGTGCGCCGGCGTCGCAGGCTCGTGAACTCGCGTCGCAGCGCGCGCCCGACCCGACCCGGAAACCACTCGTTCAGGTCGCCGATCACGATGCGCGGCCCCGTCCGGTCGTCCCAGAGGACGTGCCGCTCCACCAGCCACTTCACCTGCGCGGCGCGCTCGTGCCCCCTCAGGCCGAGGTGGACATTGAATACGTGGAGGGTCTGGTCCTCGAGGGCCAGGTCGACCCGGATCCCGCCACGTGCCTCGCGCGTGCGCACGGACAGGTCGAACGTCGCGACGCCCCGAAGGGGCAGATGCGTGAGGACGGCGTTGCCGCACGCGCCGTCCGGGCGATGGACGGTGACCCCGGTCACGAGCTGCATGCCGAGCTCGCGGGCCAGGAGCTCCGCTTGCGCCTCGTAGATCTCCTGGACGCCGATGACGTCGGCGTCGATTTCCTGCAGCACCTCCGCGATGCGGCGGACGCTGACCTGGCCGTCGAGGCCACGACCCCGGTGAATGTTGTACGTCGCCACCCGGACCAGCTCGCGAGGGACGGGACGGGGAGCGGGGTCGGCGGCTCTCGGGCCTGACATGTTGATCCTCGCTCCTCAAGGATAGAAGGAACACGGTGGGCCGGCAACGAGGCTGCGTCCGGTTCTCGGCGCGTCAGCGTGTCGTGAGCGCGACATGACGTCGCGATCCTGCCGGCCCCGGACGGGGCCCCGGTCGAAGACGCGCGCGCCTTGGCCGTCGCGCCCGACGCGCGGGTTGTGGCATGCGGCTTGCCACCATGCCGGGCATGGCTCGCATCTGTTCGCCTCGCGTCGTGGGAAACCGCTCGCTCCTTTACTTGGTGGAACCGGAATCGACCGCGCCGGTGCCGTCCGTTGACCTGCCGGCTCCGACTCGACCCTTCGGGCGGCGGAGAAGGACGGCGCCGCCACGTCTCGGGCTTCTTCGGCTGGCGCCTCGCATGATGGTGCTGACCGGCCGCCACCGGGGGCCGGACTGGCGCATCATCGCCGGCGGGATCGGAGCGGCCGTGACCGAGACTCGCGATGATTCCGAGGACGCCCCGTGGATCGCGTGATCGGAAGCACGGAGATGCGCGCGGAATGGCGTCGACCGTTCAGGCCATGAGCCGCGACCGCCGCCAGGTCCACGGGCGCGTGTACCGGAGCAACAGCGCGTCCGCGAGCCGATCCGCGGGGTGCTAGGGGCGCATGAGCGGATCGCCAGGACCCGCGACCCGGCGCGGTGAAGAGCTCGCCGCGCTGTCCCTGCTCCTGATCGTGGCCGTCTGCGGGTGCGCCGTGAGGCCGCCGCCGGCCGCCGATGCGACCGTCGTCACGCGCCGGGCCGCGGCTCGCCCCCGAGTCGAGGTGGGTCTCGCCTCCTGGTACGGGGAGCCGCACGACGGCCGCCCCACGGCCTCGGGTGAGATCTTCGACATGACGCAGCTCACGGCGGCGCATCGGACCTTGCCGCTCGGAACGCGCCTCCGGGTGGTGAATCTCGAGAACGGCCGGGCCGTCCGAGTTCGGGTGAACGACCGTGGGCCGTACGTGGCCGGGCGGATCCTCGACCTGAGCCGCCGCGCGGCCGACGTCCTCGACATGGTGGAGCAGGGCATCACACGCGTGAGACTCGAGATCGTCGAGGGATAGCTGACGCCGCGCCGCGCCGGGAGGCGCCAGGGCCTCCTCGGGTTGACGGCGCGCATGAGGGGGGATTGTGGACATGCGGCAGGGATCGTGGACGTCAATTCTGGCGCTCGTCGCGAGCCTGACGCTTCTCGCGGGCGCCGCTCATGCGGGCATTCCCACGGACCAGCTCCGGGGTGCGACGGATCGGGTGCTCAAGATCCTCCAGGACGCGGAGCTCAAGCAGCCGGCCAAGAAGGACGCGCGCCGCCAGCAGATCCGCGCGGTCGCGGACGAGATCTTCGACTGGCAGGAGACGGGCAAGCGGGCCCTCGCCCGGCACTGGCAGGGTCGGAGCCCGAGCGAACGCGAGGAGTTCTCCACGCTGTTCGCGGATCTCATCGAGCGGTCCTACATCTCGAAGATCGAGCAGTATTCCGGCGAGCGCGTGGTGTACGCGGGCGAGACGGTGGAGGGCGACCAGGCGACGGTCCGGACGAAGCTCATCACGAAGTCCAATACGGAGATCCCAATCGACTACCGGATGCGGAAGGAAGGCGACCGCTGGCGCGCGTACGACGTCGTGATCGAGGGCGTGAGCTTGGTGTCGAACTACCGGACTCAGTTCAACAAGATCATCCAGCAGTCCGGGTACGGCGAGCTGGTGAAGAAGCTCAAGGCCAAGGAGGAGGAGGTCCAGTTCGAGACCGGTCAGACCAAGAGCTGAGCGGGCCGGCCGCCCGGGCCGAAGACGATGCTCCTGAAGGTGTGGCGCTTCCTCACGCTTCTTCTCGCGGCCCTGGCCCTGACCATGACCTCCGCCCACGTGCTCGAGCTGCCGGTGAAGATGCGGTACGACACGCAGTTCTACACCGCGGTCAACGGGAGCCTGTATCGCTACTTCGCCCTGGTGGGCGCCGTCTACACGCTCGGCTCCATCATCACCGCCCTCGTGCTCGTTTTCCTGGTCCGGAGTCGGAGACCCGCGTTCCGGTGGACGCTGGCCGGAGCGACCTGTCTCCTGCTCGCGTTCGGCTCGTGGCTCGTGCTCGTGCTGCCGGTGAACCTCGAAATCGCCGAAGTGCTGCGGAGGGTGCCGGGCTCCGCGCCCGCGGTGTGGGCCCGGCTCCGCCCGCGGTGGGAGTACGGCCACGCCGCCGGCTTCGTGCTCCAGTTGAGCGGGTTCAGCGCGCTCGCGGTGGCGATCATCTCCGAGACGGAGGGAGGACACGGGGAGCTGCACGCTGCGCCCTGACAAGAGCCCGGTCGTCGTGTCGCCATGGCGACAGACTGTCCGATCCGGTCCGCGCGTGAGCGCAGAGCGGGCGTCCGGGCATCGGCCTTGCTCCCTCCGCAGAGTAGGATGACTAGAGTGAGCAGGATGACGAGGTCCCGGATTCAGGCCGTACGACAATACAGCTCGATCCTGCGAGGTCCAGCGGGCGACGCGTACGTCGCCCGCGCCTACATGGATCGCCAGCCCGAGGGTCTATGGGAGGCCTGGCTGGTGTTCTTCTCCCTCAGTACCGGGGCGGCTATCGCCACGGATCGCGAGACCACCCAGGGAAAGCGTGAGCACGTGCTCTACTGGGCCACGGGCCTCGGTCCGACGTACCTGCAAGGCGCCCTCGAGCGAGCGCTCGACCGCCGGCCCGAGGTGCAGCTGGCCCGGCGAGTCGCTCGGGCCGAGCGACAGGAAGCGTACGCGCTCGCCGAGGCCGAGGTCTACGCTGCGGCGGCGGCGAGCGCGCTGCGCACGGCCGCGGCCACGCGCGACCGCATCATGAAGGGCGCCTCGTGACCTGGGAAAGCATCCTCGGCGCGCCGGCCGAGGGGCAGCACATCGCGCAGTTCTACACCGACCGGGAGTTCCTGGGGCGCGCGGTTGGGGTGATTCGTCATGACGGTACGACCGCTCCGCGGCGTGACCCGCGCCCGGGGACGACCCCGGCGCGTCAGGTGAGCCGACCCAGCGGGCCGAGATCGATCTTGAGATCGGCCGGGGTGAGCCCGAACCGGCCCGCCAGCGCGCGGATCGCCCGGTCGAGCCTGAGGAGCGCCAGCCCCACGGCCTCGGTTTCCGCCGGCGTCAGCGTGCCCTCGTCGAGCCGCCGGATGGCCTGGCGCTCGAGGAGCTGACGCAGGAAGTCGACGAGCGTCAGGACCAGCTGCGCCAGCGAGCGCTGCACGTCGTCGGGATCGGCGTTCCAGCGCGCGGGCGCGGCGGCGCGCCGACGCTGGCGCAGCTCCGACCGGAGCGCGCGAAGCTCCTTCGCCCGGACGGTCTTCACGGTCATCCGGCGTCGTCTCACGGCCACGCGTCGGCTCCAAATGCGTACGGCGGCCACGGACCGCTGACCGTGAGGCGGAGCGGCGCCAGCCGGCGGGCGGCGAGGGTCACGCGGGTCCGGTACTGCGCCCGCCGGGCGCGCGGCACCAGGTGGTAGACGCTGGCGAGGAGCGGCGGGGTGGCGTGCCGCTGGACCCGCTCGTCCGTCACGAGGCCGTCGAGCAGCGGGCGAATCGGATCGAGCTCGGGGGCCCGCGGCCCGGCGTGAAGGCGCTGCCGCCGGGCGAGGTATCGCGTGCCGAGACCCAGCCGGGGCTTCGCGGTCCCGCGGTGGACCCGGGCGCGTGGCGCTGGTGCGCCGCGGCGGCCGAAGACGCGCAGGGTCATCTGGTCGTGCCCGCGCACCTGGACCAGCCGGCCCGCCAGCTCCGTCGCGCGCGGGGCGAAGAGCCGCGCCACGGCATCCTCGTCGGGCGCCACGGAGCCGAAGCGGATCGGCAGGATGGCGTCGACGGTGCCGGCGATGCGGCGGACCGCGGCGTCGTGGCGCCGCAGGGAGGCGGGCCTCGGCTCGGGCGGGGCGGCCATCCGTCCGACGACCACGTAGAACCCGCGGCCCGGAAGGACCTCCAGCCGCTCCCGGCGGAGCCCGCGGCCGGCATCGCGGCGCGGAGGATCGCCGACCAGAGCGTAGAGGTAGAGGATTCTCACCTCCGCCGCTTCCGCGGCGTGAGTCGATCGACGGCGCACAGGAGCGCCGAGAGGCGCAGGTAGACGAGGTCGACGTCGGCCAGGGCGAGCACGATGTCCCCCGAGACCACCACGCCCTTGGTGAGGACGTGGTCCACGACGTCCAGGAGCGACGCATCCGCGGCCACCGCCGGCGCGCGGGACCGCCGGCGCCGCCGCTGCCGCCCGGTCAGAGACGCCCGGCGACGAAGCTGTACGGGGGCCATGGTCCCGTCAGTCGGACGTGGAGCCCGCGATCGGCTGCCATCGCCGCCTGCGCGCGGACGGCCTGTCGGAACGTCGCGGCGCGCGTCGCCGGGACGAGGAAGGCGGCGTCGAGCAGCAAGGCGGGCCGGCCGTCCACCGACACCGGGGGGCGCTGTCGGGCGGCGTCGGCGTGTCGGGCGAGGGCGCGGTACAGCGAAGCCGCCGCCGCCCTCGCCCCGCCGGCGAGCCCGCGCGCCGCTTCGCGCTGGCGGCGACGGAGCTCGAGGAACCGGGTGCCGGAGCTCAGCCCGGCCGTCTCTGTCCTCGCCGCCGCGCGCGCGCGCCGGGCCGAGCGGCCGCTGTCCGCTTCGAGCCGCGCCTGGATGCCCCACTCGGCCCTCCCGGCCACGCGGGTCAGCCGTCGGGCGATGGCCCCGCGGTGCCGGCGCACCCGGGCGAGGGCGCGCCCGTCGTCCGTGAAGAGGGTGAGGAGGCGGAGGGGGATGACGGGATACCGCCGCGCGCAGTGGGCGACGACCGCCGAGTGGGCCACCGCGCACCGGGATACCGCGTCGAGATCCCGGACGAGGCGCGCCAGCGGGGCCTCGCCGTATCGGGGCAAGGGCGCGTCGGCGACGACGAGCCACAGCTGGGGCCCGGCGGCCACCGCCCGGGGCTTGCCTGCTCCCGGCATCCCGCCGGGCGCGCTCCGGAGATCCGGCGGCCGAGCGCTCCGCGCGACGCAGTAGACGTAGGTCGCCGCCCGCCTTGGGTCCGCGCCCGAACCGGGGCGGCCGGGTCGCGTCGCCTTCCGGCGAGCCGTCACGAGGCGACCCCGACCCAGGTGCGCGCCCAGTCCCGCAGCGCGCTGGCGCCCCGCGGCGGCGGGACGGCGACGGGCGCCAGCAGCAGCGGCGTCCGAGGCCGGCGGGACCGGATGGCGGCGCGCAGGCGGCCGAGCTCGCCCGCCTCGACGCCCGTGGCCTCGCGCCCGGGCAGCGTGAGGGCGTTCACGACCAGCGCGGACACGGCGACACCGAGCGCATCGAGACGGCCGAGGAGACGGAGCGTCTCGAGGCGGGGCAGGGCGGCCGCCCGGGTGACCACGACCGCGCGGGCTCGACGCGGGTCGGCGAGGAGCGTCCGGAGCTGCCGGAGGCCTCGCGACAGCTCGACCAGGTCCTCGGCCAAGGCGCCCAGGCCGAGAGCCTGCCGGTACTTCAGCAGGGTCGTCAGAAGGGCGCGCACCCATTCGAGCGCGAGCCCCGGCAGGGCGAGCAGACGGAGCGTATGTCCGGTGGGCGCGGTGTCGACGACGACCAGGTCGTGGCGGGGGGCGTCGGAACCGTCCGGGAACAGCGCCTCCGTCACGGTCAGGAGCGCGCACAGCTCGTCCAGGCCGCCAGGAGCGAGGTCCAGGAGGTCTCGCGCCACGGCCCGGTCGAAGGCGATGTCGAGCCGCGAGTCGCCCCGGAGCGTGTCGAAGAGCTCGTCCACCGCGGCCCGGTAGCGGTCGCGCCGTACCGCGAACGCGCGATCGGCGTCGAGCTCGCGGACGGTGAGGACGGCCGGACCGCCCGGCACGCGCCGCTCGTCGTCGCCGGCCGGGATCCTCAGCACGTCGCCGAGCGAGTGGGCGGGGTCCGTGGACAGGAGGAGGATGCGGCGGCCCGGCGCCGCGTCGCCGAGCGTCACCGCCAGGGCGGCGGCGTAGGTGGTCTTGCCGACCCCGCCCTTGCCGGTGACCAGGAGGAGGCGGAGGCCGGCCGGCGCGACCAGTCGCGCCCAGGCACCGGCGAGCTCGCGAGACCGCGGCGCTCGGTGGCGCGGCGCCAGGTGGCCGGCTCGCGCCCTCGCCCGAAGCGCATGTCGGGCGGCGCGCGTCCGGAGGCATCGCACGAGCGGTCGGAGCGCCGCCGGCCCGCGGGGCTCGACGGCCAGCTCGGGGACCAGGCGGACGGGGTGACCCGGGAACGCCTCGCGAACCGCGCTGATCGCGTCGCCCTCGGCGACTCGCCGCCGGCCGTCGGGCGCGCCTTGGCCGCCGCCGGTCGCGGCCACCCGGTTCACGAGGATCTCGCCGACCTCGATGCCGCTCGCCGCCAGGGTCCGGACGGCGTCCCGGGCCTCCTCCACCGCCAGCATCTCGGGGAGGACGACCCAGCGGAACCGGCACCGGCGAGGGTCCCGCAAGAGGCTCGCCAGCCGTTGGGCCTCCGCGTCGATCTCGGCGACGAGGTCGTCGGCGCCGTCGCTCCGGTCCCGGCCCGAGAGCCGCGTGAGCAGGAAGTGGTGCTTCGCGAGCATCTCTCCCAGCACTCCCGCGATCCGCCGAAGCGCTTCCGGGACCGCGAGGAGGCGGAGCGTGTGCCCGGTGGGCGCGGTGTCGACGATGACGGCGTCGTAGCGGCCGGACTCCGCCACCCGCGTCAGCTCGAGGAGGCCGCCCAGCTCGTCCACGCCCGGGAAGGTCAGGTCGAGGAAGCGGTCGACGTCCTGGTCGTCGAGGTAGGTGCCTCGCTCGGCGACGAGGCGCAGGGACGCCCGGTGGTTCCGGAGCCAGCGGGTGAGGGCTCGGTCGGCGTCGAGCTCCAGGGCGTCAAGGCGCGTTCCGGCGACCGGGACGCGCGTCACCGTCGGGCCGACCCGGCGGCCGAGCGCGTCCCCCAGCGAGTGCGCGGGGTCGGTGGAGACGACCAGCGTCCGCCGGCGGGCGGCGGCCGCGAGGGCGAGGGCGGCGGCCGTCGTCGTCTTGCCCGCGCCTCCCTTGCCGCCGATGAACTCGTAGCGCGGCGGCCGGCCCGGCGGGGGCCGCCGTCTCACCGCCGGGGAGCGCCGTGGATGCGGTCCTCGTCGAACGCGGCATCGTCGTCGCCCACGACGCGCGCCTCCACCCCCGTGACCCGGAAGGTGCCGGGTGGCTCCGGCCGCCCCTGCTGGCGCTCGCGGATCTCCCGGATCCGCGCCAGCAACTCGCGCTCGATCCGGGCGAACTGGCGCTCGGTGATCTCGCCGAGCTCGAGGCGCATCTGCGCGGCCAGGAGCTCCTCGCGCCACACGGTGTCGTCGGCCATCTCGGCCTCCACCGCGGCAGCGATCTTCCCCAGCACGAACCTGAGGCCCCCCACCAGAAGCGTGTCGAGGATGATCACTCGGTGTCCCGCGCGCGCTCGAGCTTCAGGCGGATGTTCACGAAGTTGTAGGGGGGCCAGGGGCCGGTGTAGCGGAAGTTGAGCTTGTCGTGGAGGGCCGCGACCTCCTTGACCTTCGCGTCGAAGGCCGTCTCCTTGTCCCGGGAGACGAGGAAGGCCGCGTTCATGATCATCTTCTCGCCGATGGGCTTGTTGGTGCGGGCGGCCACCGAGACGTCCCGCAGCTGCGCGAAGATGTCGGCCACGTACTGCTCGCTCCGCGCCTGGAGCGCCGCCTCGATCTGCCGCCCGTACTGCATGCGGGCGAAGTAGGTCGACCCGCGGACGGCGGAGATCTCGTTCTTGAGCCGCCGGATGTCCTCGTCGTCGTTCTCGATCTCACGGATCATGATGTCGCGGTCCCACAGCACCTTGAGGCCGAACTCGAGCTTCTCCTGCATCTTGTCCAGCACGTCCCGGAAGGCCTCGTAGGCGCCCCGCAGGAGCTCCACGATGTCGTCGGGCGTCTTGAAGACGGTGCCGAAGGACATCGGGATCACCGTGAAGCTCCTCATCACCGTCTCGTTCACCCGCTCGTGGGCGAGGACGTTCTCGCGCGTCGCGTCCAGCACCTCTTCCGGGGTGTCCGAGATGACGGCGGCGATCTCCCGGAAATTGACCGTGTGGACCTCGGTGGGCTCGGTGCCGAAGCCGATCGCGCCGAAGCGGCGCGGCTGGGCGCTCCTGATGATGCAGTAGACGTACTTGGCGCGGCTTCCGGCGGGACGGCCCGCCGGCGGCGAGTCCCGCCGGCCGGCCGACGGCCGCGCGGGCGGCGCCGCTGACGCCGCGGGCGTCGACACGCCGCGCTTCCGGGTCGTTGAGATCCTGGCGGGCGCGCCGCGCTTCGCCGCTCCGGACCGTCCCGGGGGCGTCGAGCCCGGCTTCGCGGCGCCGAGGGCCCTCGGTTTCGAGGGCTTCTTCTTCACGCATCACCTCCCGCTCTTCGGCCGAACCTTCGGCGCATCGAGGATACGCCGGATCGCTTCCATGAGCTGATCCGGCAGGCAGGGCTTCGTGATGACGAGGTCGCAGCCGGCCTCGCGCGCGGCTCGCGCGTGCTCCGGCAGGGCGTGCCCCGTCAGGACGACGACGGGGATCTTCCTGGTCCGGGGGTCCTTCTTCAGCCGCCGCGTCGCCTCCCACCCGTCCATCACGGGGAGCGACAGGTCCATGACGATGACGTCCGGCATGAGCGTCTCGGCCTGGCGCAGGGCCTCGAGGCCGTTCTCGGCCTCCGCGACGCGGAATCCCGAGAACCTGAGGAACAGCACGTACACCGTGCGGTTGTCCTGGACGTCGTCGACGATGAGGACCAGCGGCCCATTCCCGGCGCCGCCCGCCGCGTCACGGACCTTCTGGGGCTCGGCCGCCTTCTTCGTCATGACCGCTTCGTGCCCAGGGGAACGAACAGGGTGAAGGTCGAGCCCTGGCGGAGCTTGCTCTCGAGGGTGATCCGGCCCCCCAGCACCGTCGCGAGCCGGCGACAGATCGCGAGCCCGAGCCCGGTGCCCCCCGACTCCCGGCTCGAGGCGGCGTCCGCCTGGGAGAAGGCTTCGAAGATCCGCGCCTGGTCCGCCTGCGCGATTCCGATGCCCGTGTCGGCAACGGCGATGGCGATCTCCCGGCTCGAGCGCAGCTGGGTGCAGGACACGGTCACCGAGCCCCGCGGGGTGAACTTGAGCGCATTCGTGAGGAGGTTCAGCAGGATCTGCTTGACCTTCTGACGGTCGCTCCGGATGACGGGCAGGCCCTCCCGGACGTTCACGGTCACGACCAGGTTCGCCCGCGGGATGAGCGGCTCGACCTCGGTCATGATCTCCCCGATCAGCTCCTTCAGCTTGATCGACGATCTCCGGACCGGCATCTTGCCGGCCTCGATGCGCGAGATGTCCAGGATCTCGGTGACGAGGGTCAGCAGATGCCGGGCGTTCGCGTCCACCCGCTCCAGCGACTCCCGCTGACTCGGATCGATCGGGCCCGACACGCCCCGCAGCAGCAGGCTCGTGTACCCGAGGATGGCGTTCAGCGGCGTCCTCACGTCGTGGGAGACGTTGGCGAGGAACTGCGACTTCGCGACCGAGGCCTGCTCGAGCTCGATGGCCTGCCGGCGCAGAAGCTCGTTCTGGTGGGCGAGCGCCGACGTGGCCTCGTGGACCCGTCGCTCGAGCTCCGCCGAGGCCGTCTTGAGCTGCTCGTAGAGCTGCTCGCGCTCGATGGCCTGCGTCCGGTCGTGGAGGATGGTGACGATGGCCGAGACCTCCGCAGGCTCACCGTGGACGCTGCCCGAC
>DATBGA010000163.1:0-1787 GCA_036558225.1 Candidatus Methylomirabilota bacterium
ATCTGTTCCGTGGGGTGGAGCTCGTGCGTGTCCGACCGGGACCGGACGAGGTGCTGGACATCGCCATCTCGAGCCTGGGCGGTCGGGAGTGGGGCGTGCGGAGCCCGCGCGGCACCGCCGACGGCTCGCGAATCGCGGTGGCGGCCCCCAAGTTCAAGTCCGTCACCGTGACCGTGCATGTGGGCCCTCACGGGCACCACGGGAGGCCCCACCGGAAGGTGGTCGTCTGCGACGGGGCGCGGGTGCCGGTGGACTACGCCTCGTAAACGGGCTCCTCGGCGCCGGCCATTAGGACATTCGACGCCTTTCCCTCGCGTACCGGTGAAAAGGCGTCGAAAGAGCTGGGGAGCCCGGATTCGAACCGGGATTGCATGGACCAAAACCATGAGTCCTGCCGTTGGACGACTCCCCAGGGTCGCGCCGAATAGCGTAGCCCGGCGGGGTGACCCGTTTGCCCTCTCCACCCAGATTGATCCGATGGCGCGACCGGCGCGCAGGTAAAAGGAGACCGTGCCCAACGACTACGTCTTCATCGACGAGTGGGACGTGTCCGCGCCGCAGGAGGCGGCGTTCGACGCGCTCGCGGACGCGCGCACCTATCCGGAGTGGTGGCGCCCCGTGTACATCGCAGTGCAGAGCGATGGCGCGCCGGAGGTGGGCCGCGCCTCGCGCCAGGAGTTCAAGGGGCGCCTCCCGTACCACCTGAAGACCACCTCGACCATCGTCAGAATCGACCGACCGCGCGGCTTCGAGGTCGAGGTCGTCGGCGACCTGACCGGGAAGGGCGTCTGGACCCTCACGCCGAATGACGGGGGCGTCCACGTCCACTTCGACTGGCGGGTGATCGCCGATCGCCCGCTGCTTCGCGTCCTCACTCCGATCCTGCGACCCGTCTTTCGCTGGAACCACAACTGGTCGATCAAGCGCGCCATGGAGGGACTCGAGCCCTATGCGCGGTCTCGCGGCTAGTCCTCCGTGGGGCGGGGCACCTGCCCCGCCTCGGTACCGGGCTCGGTCGCGGGGCCGCGCGGCGCGGCGATCCCGAGCACCCGCATCGCCTTCAGGCCCAGGCTGAGCTTCTCGCGCCCCTCGCTCGACGTGATGTCGTGGCCCGCCAGCTCGCGCACGCGCTCCAGCCGGTAGCGAACGGTGTGCCGATGCGTGAACAGCCGCGCCGCCGTCTGCGCGACGTTGCCGTCGTTCTCCAGGTAGGCCTCGACCGTGGCGACCAGATCCGTCTCGTACTGGTCGTCGTAGGCGACCAGCGGAGCGAGCGTCTCCTCGTAGAAGCGCTCGAGCTCCCCCGGGTCCTCGCTCACCGCCGGCAGGAGCAGTCGATAGGCGCCCGTGTCCTCGAAGGCGAGCAGCGAGTGCCCTTCGGCCTCGGCGACGTTGGCCGCCAGCAGCGCCTCCTTGCCGGCTCGGTACATGTCCACCGGGTCGCTCACTCGCCGGCTCCTGGCGACCGTCACCGCGAACCCCGGCAGCGCCGCGGTCAGCTCCTTCTCCAGCCGCTCCGCGGCCCGGCCGAGCTGTTCGTCGTCTCCGGAAGCGACGATCGTCGCGACCTCCGCCACCTCCCCATTCCCCAGCGCGCCCAGCGCGCCGCCGCCGACCGAGCGGAGCGCCCGCAGCGAGACCGTCAACACGCGCGCCCGCCAGTCGCCCGACTGCGCCGAGTGCGGCGCGGCGCGGGCCACGATCACCCCGGCACCGGCTCCCACGTCGCTCCCCAGCTCGGCGGCACGAGCCACGATGTCCCCGCGGTCCGTCACCTGGCGGGCGAG
>DATBGA010000164.1:0-28199 GCA_036558225.1 Candidatus Methylomirabilota bacterium
GTAGCCGGCTTGCCCGTCGTCCGGATCGACCGGGAAGTCGATGCGCGCCAGGTTCCGCTCGAAGAGCCCCGCCATCGGGGCGTTCGGCTTCAGCGGATCGTGGATCCGCGGGTCGATCGTCACCTGGACACGGCAGCCCGTCGCGGTCGCCGCACCCTCCGCCGCCGCCTCGAAGCGGCGCCGGACCTCCTGGAGGTACACCTTGTCGAGGGAGCGCAGGTAAAAGGCGGCCGCGGTGTACTCGGGGATGATGTTGGGCTGCCGGCCGCCGTCCGTGATCACCCCGTGGATGCGGGCGTCGGGACGGAGCTGCTGGCGCATCGCATCGAGCGCGTTGAAGAGGCCGATGACCGCGTTCAGCGCGTTGACGCCCCGCCAGGGCCAGGACGAGGCGTGCGCGGCCTTGCCGAAATACTCGACCTTGGCCTTCATCAGCCCGAGCGTGGGCCGCCAGACCTGCGTCCCGCATCGCGGGTGGATCATCAGCGCGGCGTCGACGTCCTGGAAGACACCGGCGTCCATGAGCTTGACCTTGCCGGCCCCGCCTTCCTCGGCGGGCGTCCCGAGCACGGCGATCCGGCCTCGGTACGGGAAGCGCGCCTCCCCGAGAGCTTTCGCGACGGCCGCGAGCGCGGCGCCCGCCCCGGCCCCCGCCGTCGCGATGACGTTGTGGCCGCACGCGTGGCCGATGTCGGGGAGCGCGTCGTACTCGGCCATCACGGCGATCGTCGGGCCGTCGGTCGTCCCGGGCACCTCGGCGCGGAACGCCGTCGGCAAGCCGCCCACGCCGCGGTCGACGCGGCACCCGTGTCGCTCGAGGAACTCGGTCAGCCAGCCCGCGGCCTGCTCCTCCTTGAAGGCCAGCTCCGGATGAGCGTGGATCTTCAGGGCGACACCCCAGAGGTCGTCGGCCATCCGGTCGACGGCCTCGGTCACACGCGTCTTGAGGCGGTCCAGATCACTCATGCGGGCCTCCAGGAACCGGTCGAGTGGCCGAGATCGCTGCGGGGCGCAGGCTCCCACGCGGCTCGCGGGCCTGTCAAGGCGGGCCCGCTCCGACTACGCGTGACGCGCGTCAACGGGCCGCGAGCCGCGCGGCCGCCGCGCGTCCGGTGGCGATCCGCGCCTCGAGCGAAGGGTGCGTGGCGAAGAGGAGCTCCCGCAGCCGGCCCGGGCGCCGCTCCGCGAGGTTGAGCTGGCCGAGACGCTCCATGGCGGCGACGAAGGCGTCAGGCGCACCGCTGACGTCCAGCGCCACCCGGTCGGCCTCGCGCTCGAGCCGGCGGGACCATGCCGCCACCACCGGCGTCGCGACGAGCCCGAGGGCGGCGACGATCAGGGCGAGAAACGGGAGGCCCGCGGGGTCCGCGGGTCCGCTGAGGTGAAGCGTCCCGGTGCCCGCGCGCAGCGCCCGGTCGACCGCCCACAGGGTGCCGACGATCAGGCCGCTCTGGACCGCGAGACCCTTCGCCACGTGGCGCCGGGCGTGATGCCCGAGCTCGTGGGCGAGGACCACCTCCACCTCCTCGACAGGGAACTTGCGGAGAAGCGTGTCGCTCACGAGGATGCGCCGCGTGCGCCCGAGGCCGACCACGGCCGCGTTCGCGGCTCGTCCCTTGCGTGAGAAATCGGCGACGGACACCTCCGCGGCCCGCACGCCCATGCGGTCCGCCAGGGCGAGGATCCGGGCGCGCAGCGCCGGGTCCTCGAGCGGCGTCAGGCGGTAGAAGAGCGGGACGAGCCAGACGGGGACGACCGCGGCCAGCAGGACGAGTCCCACCGTTAGGACGGCGCCTCCCCAGAGCCACCACCACCCGGGACTCCACCGGAGGAGACCGTAGACGACCTCGACGGAGAGCAGGCCAAGCGCGCCTCCGATCGCGAGCGTCTTCGCGCGGTCGCCGAGCCAGCTTCCGAAGCCCTGGGCGAGCAGGCCCACGCGGCGTGGGAGAAGAAAGCCGGCCATGACGTCGAGCGGGAAGGTCAGCAGGGCCTGCGAGGCGCCGAGCGCCAGGGCCATCCCCGCCACGACCAGCGCGGGGGAGGGCAGCCGCGAGCCCAGGCCGGCGGCGAGCCGCGCGGCGGCCCCGCTCCAGCTCCACCACGCCAGGAGGGCGGCGCCGACCGCGAGATCGACGAGCGTCAGCGCGAACTGGCGCCGGTGGTACCGCCGGGCGCGGGCCTGGTCCGGGTCGATCGCATCCATCGGATCCAGCGTATCGCGGGCGGACGGCCGCGGCCACTCTCGGGTGACGCGGTCGCTCGCGCGAGCGTGGGCCGCCCGGGCCCGGGGCGCCGCGGTGGTACGATGGCGTGCGTGACTCGACCGCCGCCCGCCGAGCGCCGGGCCCCCGACGTGGCCGAGACGCTGCCGGCGAGCGGCGTCACCCCGGTCCGGGCGCGCCCCAACACGCGCGTCCTCGGCCTCCTGGCACTCGGTCACCTCGTGGTCGACATGAACCAGGGGTCCCTGGCGCCCCTGCTCCCGTTCCTCAAGGGGGTCTTCGGGCTGTCCTACACCGCGTCCGGAGCCATCCTCCTCGTCGCCAGCATGACGTCGTCCTTGGTCCAGCCCGTCTTCGGCTACTTCGCGGACCGCGCGGCGCGCCGGTGGCTCTTGCCCTGGGCGGTGCTCGTGGCGGCGACGGGGGTGGCGCTGGCCGGTCTTGCGCCCTCCTACGGGGCGCTGCTGGCGTTCGTCGTCGTGTCGGGACTCGGCGTCGCCGCCTACCACCCCGAGGGTTACCGGACCGCGAACCAGGTCGCGGGCGATCGCAAGGCCACCGGCCTCTCGCTCTTCTCGATCGGCGGGAACATCGGCTTTGCTCTCGGCCCGCCGGCCGTCACCTTTCTCGTGCCCCGCTTCGGCCTCCCGGGGACGCTCGGCCTCCTGGGCCCCGGGCTCCTCGTCGCGGGGCTGCTCGCGACCGTCCTGCCGACGCTCATCGCGGCGCCGGCCAAGAGCGCGGCGCGCACGGCGCGCGAGGGCGGGCGCAACATGCGCGGGGCGATGGCCCTCCTGATCGGGATCGTGACCGTGCGGTCCTGGACGCAGCTCGGCCTCGTGGCCTACGTGCCGTTCCTGTACGTCGATCTCCTCGGGAAGGATCCGCGCGTCATCGGACCGCTTCTGTTCCTCTTCCTCGGCGCCGGCGCCGTTGGCACGCTCGCGGGCGGCCCGATCGCCGATCGCTGGGGGTCCCGGCGCTACATCGTCACGAGCCTCGCGCTGTCGACCCCGCTCATCGCCCTGTTCGTCTGGCGGCCCGGAGGCTGGCTGGCGGCGGCGGCGCTCGCCGCGACCGGCTTCGTGCTGGTCTCGTCGTTCTCGATCACCGTGGCGCTCGGCCAGGCCTACCTCCCGCGAAGCCTCGGCATGGCGGCCGGCCTGATCGTGGGCCTGGCCATCGGGACCGGGGGCCTCGGCGTGACGATCCTCGGCTGGGTCGCGGATCACTGGGGCCTGTACGCGGCCCTGCACCTGGTCGCGGCCCTGCCGCTCGCCGGGCTCGCCGTCGCGCTGTGCCTGCCCGAGCCGCGTGCGTGAGGTATGATGGGCCTTTGTGCCGTCGGGCCGCGGGTCGCGTGAAGGCGATCCTGTCGGGGATGCCGCCGGCCAGGCGGACCCCGGGGCCACCGCCCCCATAGCTGAGGAGAAGGGTATGTTCGCGTCCGTCGAGGAGGTCCAGGAGCGGTTCCGCGCGAGCCGCTACATCGCCAGTCGCCGCATCGCCACCGTCGTCTATCTCGCGAGCCGGATGAACCGCCCGGTGCTCGTCGAGGGTCCGGCGGGCGTCGGGAAGACCGAGCTGGCCAAGGTGCTGGCGGAGACCACCGGACGCCCGCTGGTGCGGCTCCAGTGCTACGAGGGGCTCGACGAGGCCAAGGCGCTCTACGAG
The DNA here is from genome assembly GCA_036558225.1 of Candidatus Methylomirabilota bacterium. Lineage (GTDB taxonomy): Bacteria > Methylomirabilota > Methylomirabilia > Rokubacteriales > DASRDR01 > DASRDR01. The sequence goes on from DATBGA010000164.1 coordinate 3,900, forward strand.
TGGAAGTACGCGAAACAGCTCCTGTACACGCAGATGCTGCGCGAGCGGATCGGCGAGCTGATCGCCGACGCGCCGACCCTGCCCGAGGCGGTCGACCGCATCGCCCGGCAGGAGGACGCCTTTTTCTCGCGGCGCTTCCTCTCGCCGCGCCCGCTTCTCGGCGCGATCCTGGCCGACGAGCCCGTCGTGCTCCTGGTCGACGAGATCGACAAGGCCGAGGTGGAGTTCGAGGCGTTCCTGCTGGAGGTGCTCTCCGACTGGCAGGTCTCGGTCCCGGAGCTCGGCACGATCAAGGCGCGCCACCTCCCCCTCGTCGTGCTCACCTCCAACAACGCGCGCGAGCTGACCGACGGGCTCAAGCGCCGGTGCCTCCATCTGTTCATCGACTTCCCGAGCGTCGGCGAGGAGCTGGCGATCATCAGGCTCAAGGTGCCCGAGGCGTCGGAGCAGCTGGCCCGGCAGGTCGTGAGCGCGGTCCAGAAGATCCGGGCGCTCGAGCTTCGCAAGGCGCCGTCGATCTCCGAGAGCCTCGACTGGGCGCGGGCGCTCGTGATCCTCAACGCCGACCGGCTCGACGCCGCCCTCGTCGAGTCGACCCTCACGCTCGTCGTCAAGCACGAGCGCGACCTCGAGCGGGTCAAGGCGAGCCTCGACAAGGTCCTCGCCGACTCGTAGCCTCCGGCCGGGCACGCTGTCGTGGACGACCGGATCCTCGAGTTCATCGGCGACCTGAGACGCGCGGAGGTGCGCGTCTCGACGACCGAAGCGCTGGACGCTCTCCAGGCGGCCCAGGCGGTCGGGCTGCAGGACCGCGACGACTTCCGCCACGCGCTCGCCGCGACGCTCGTCAAGGAGACGCGCGACCTCCCGACGTTCGAGCGGATCTTCGACCTCTACTTCTTCGATTTAAAGGGGCTCGGGGCGGAAGCCGCCAAGGCGCTCGGCCGCGAGGACCCGTGGGCGCGGGGCCTGCTCGAGCGGCTGCTCGAGCAGGCGGACGACCTCGACATCGACCCGCTCGCCGAGATGCTGCTCCTGTCCGACGCCTCGTCGCTCGAGCTTGCGATCCGGCAGGGTGGGCGGGGGATGGGGCTCGAGCGGCTCTTCTACTTCCTCCAGGTCGGCTATTTCACCCGCAAGATCTGGGACCAGTTCCCGTGGCAGGAGATCGAGGCGGACCTCGAGGCCCTGCTGCGCGCCGCGGAGGAGCAGGGGATGGACCCCGGCGCGCTCGCGCGCCTCCGCACCTACATGGAGCTCCGGCTCGAGGCGTTCCGCCGCCTGGTCCGGCAGCACGTCGAGCGGGAGCTGGCTCGGCGCGGGCACGGCCAGGCCGACCGTCTTCGCCGGGAGCTCCTGGCCGAGAAGCCGCTCTTCACGCTGTCGGCCGACGAGGTCGCCCAGATGCAGGCGGTCGTCGCCCGGCTTGCGCGCCGGATCAAGGACGCCCTCGCCTTGCGACAGCGGCGGGAGCAGCAAGGCAAGCTCGACATGCACCGTACGCTCCGCGCGAGCCTCCCGTACGGCGGCGTGCCGATCGACCTCCGATGGCGCCGGCGGCGCCGCGAGAAGCCGCGGCTGGTCACGCTCTGCGACGTCTCCGACTCCGTGCGGAACGCCTCGCGCTTCATGCTCCAGCTTGTCTGGAACCTGCAGGAGTGCTTCGCCAAGGTCCAGAGCTTCGCCTTCGTCTCGGAGATCGCGGAGGTGTCCGAGTCGTTCCGGACGCTCCCGGTCGAGCGGGCCGTCGAGTACGCGCTCGGGCACGCGCCGGTCGACTACCATAGCCGGTCGGACTTCGGCTACGCGTTCGCGCGATTCTGCCGGGAGTCGCTCGATCGGCTCGACCGGAAGACGACGCTCCTCATCCTGGGAGACGCGCGGAACAACTACAACGACCCGCAGGCCTGGGCGCTCCGGCTCATGCGCGAGCGCGTGAAGGGGATCATCTGGCTGAACCCCGAGGGACAGTGGGGCTGGGGGGTGGGCGACTCCGTGATGCCGCTCTACGCGCCCCACTGCGACCTCGTCCGCGAGTGCCGCACGCTCACCCAGCTGGCGGAGGTCGTCGACGGCCTCGTCCAGGGGTGGTGGCGGCGCCGCGGCGCCGTTCGTTAGCCGCGCGCCTATTCGTGCGCGCCGGCCCGTGCCCGGCGCCCGAGCCTCAGCCCAGGACGGCCAGCTTCCGGCGCTCGATCAGGTCGAAGTCGATCCGCGCGCCGAGCCCGGGGCCGTCCGGCGCGTGGACCAGGCCGTCCCCGTCGACCTCGATGTCCTCGACCAGCCCGTACTTCTGCGCGCCGGCGGGCAGGAGCACCTCGAAGAACTCGCAGTTCCGGATCGCCATGATGACGTGGAGGTTCGCCACGTTGTTGAGCGAGTTACCGCCGTGGTGCACCTCGTAGTTCATGTGGAAGGCCTCGGCCAGGTGCGCGGCCTTGACGCAGGCGGTGATCCCGCCCTTGACTGCCACGTCGCCCCGGAGGAAGTCCGTGGCCCGCGCGAGGAGCCACGGCGCGTACGCAGTGAAGCCGCCCGGTGAGTACTCGGTGGCGAGGATGGGAATGCGGAGGTGCTGCTTCAGCTTGACGTAGCTATAGAGATCGTCGTCGGCGAGCGGGTCCTCGTACCAGTGATACCCGAGCGCCTCGATGGCCGCGCCGACCCGGAGCGCGGCCGGGTAGTCGTAGGCCCAGCTGCCGTCGAGCATCACCGTGAAGCCGTCGCCGACCGCGCGGCGCACGGCCCGGCAGACGGCGATGTCAGTCTCCGGGTCCGCGGGCGGATGGATCTTGTAGGCGGTCCACCCCTCGGCCTTGAAGCGTTGGGCCTCCTGGCCGTACGCCTCCGGCGACTCCAGCACCGCGGAGCTCGCGTAGGCGCGGACGCGGTCCCGGTACGAGCCGAGCAGCCGGTGGACGGGAAGCCCCGCGATCTTGCCCGCGAGGTCCCAGAGCGCCACGTCCACGGCGCCGATGGCGCGCGCCGTCGTCGCGCGGCTCCGCTGCCAGAGGGCGTGGTAGAGCCGCTCGCGGTCGAGCGGGTCCTGACCCACGACGGCGGGCTTCAGGACCTCGATCAGCGAGGCGGCGTCCAGGTGCGCTCCGCGCATCGCCGAGCCGAGGAACGCGTGCCCGTCGACGCCCGCGTCGGTGGCCAGCGTGAGGAGGCCGAGCTGGCCCTCGCCGCCGAACCGGCCGGTATGGCGGCCGTAGGTCGTCGGGGGAATGCCCGGCCAGGCAAAGAGCGTGAGCGTGACGTCGGTGATCTTCATGGCTCGCCTCGGAGTCGCGGGTATCGGCGGGCCGGGCGCCCGACGCGCCGTGGGAACGCCCGGCGGCGCCCGGACGATGCTACACCGTCCCGGCTGGGACCGGCACCGCCGTCGGCTACAATGACGGCGTGGCGCCACGCGCGCCGCGGGGAGGGCGATGGAGCGGTCGGCCACGACGGCAGCCGGGCGGAGACTCGGCGTCCGGACGGTCAGGATCCTCGCGCTGCTGGGTGGCGTGGCGCTCCTCGCGCTCGCGGCGGCGGTCCAGGAGTCGTGGCGGCTCTCTCCCCCCGTGAGCCGGCTCGCCCCGCGCTCGAGGAGCGAGGGACCGGACCCGGCCCGCGCCCAGGCGCGCGCGCTCCCGCGGGGGACCGCGCCGGGATCCTCACCGGTCCTCATCACGGAGGTCTCGGCGACCAACCGCGACGTGATCCTGGACGACGACCTCGCGCCGTCGGACTGGATCGAGCTCTACAACCAGACCGACCGGCCGGCGCCGCTCGCCGGCTGGCGGCTGGTCGAGAGCGGGCGCCCGCGCCGGGGGTGGGTGTTTCCGGGGATCACGCTCGCCCCGAAGGCGTACGTGATCGTCTGGGCCTCGGGGAAGGATCACGTGAGCGGCGCGGCGAGCCGCCGGGTGAACACGCGGCTCACGCGGCAGGCGCGGCGCTATCACCTCGTCGACGACTTCCATACCCCGCTGCCGGGCGGGTTCTGGGAGATGCGGGAGGCGCGCCGCGTGTACGTGGACATCTCCGTGCCCGGCCCCGGGCGGTACACGCTCTGGATGAAGGCGGGCGCCGATGGCCTTTCGGGGACGGTGCGCGTCCGGGTCCAGGGGTTGCGGTCGACGCGCGTCGCGGTCCCGGGCGGTCGCCCGCACTCTCTCATGGTGGGCGCGGAAGGCGGCGTCACGATCGACGAATCCGGGACCCGGACGGTGGTGGTCGTCGCGGAGACCGGCACCGTCGACGTGATCCACCTCGCCCTCGTGCGGGCCGCCGCGGCGGAAGGCATGCCGGACGACGACCGCTACGCCCGGCACGTCCATGCGAGCTTCCGCCTCGGGCACGGTCGCGAAGGGGTGATGCTCGTCGATCCCACCGGCGTCGTCCGGGACGAGGCGCCGGCCCTGGACCATCCGCCCACCCTGACCGTTCAGCGCGAGCCGGGCGCCCCGGGGTGGCGGGTGGCTCAGGCGACGCCGGCCGGGCGGGCGTTCCACGCCGCGCCGGATCTCTCGACGTACCCGAGCCTCTCCCCGAGTCCCTTTCAGATCGCGCTCGCGCCGCCGCCGGGCGTGGAGGAGCTCCGCTACACCCTGGACGGATCGGTCCCGACGGACACCGCGCCGCGCCTGGAGGGACCGCTCCGCCTGACGCGGCCGACGGCGTTCCGGCTCCGCGGATACTCGGGCGGGGCTCCCGCGACTCCCGTCGTCACCCGGCAGTTCTGGGTGGGCCCGCCGCCGCCCGCGCCGACCGTGATGCTCGCGCTCGACCCCCAGCTCCTGTCGGACCCCGAGATCGGGATCGAGCCGAACGACCGGTGGCGCCGCCAGCAGGAGCTGCCAGACGATTCGGCCCTGGGGCCCCTCCGGCTCACCCGCCGGCGCGACTGGGCGCGCGAGCGTCGCCAGTGGATCAAGCCCGCCGACCTCCTGGCTCTCGACGGTGAGGGCCTGCTCTTCGACGGCCGGGCCCGCGTCCGGCGGTTCACGATGGCCGTGGGCCCCGGCTTCGGCCTTCACATCCGCACGCACGACCCGTTCCGGCCTTCGCGAGACGTCTTTGGGCGCCGGCTCCTGGAGCCTGGTCGAACGATCGTCATCGACGAGGACGATCTGAACGTGCCGGCCTACGACGCCGTGCGCGCCGCGGGGGGCGTCTCGCCGCTGACGGAGTGGGGACTCCTCGCGGTGAACGGACGGGCGCCGGGCTGGAGGGTGCTCCTCGAGCCGATCGACGACGACTTCCTGAAGAGCCGCTGGGGCCATGCGCGCTTCGACGTCCTGAAAGGCAAGACGTTCGCCGTCAAGCGAGGCGATCTCGCGGCGTACGATGCCCTCGTCCACCGCGTGGAGGAGGGGGTCCGGACCGCGGCCGACGTCGAGCGGCTGATCGACCTCCCCCACCTGACCGCGCTCCACTTCACGGCCCTGTTCCTCGCGACCGGGCACAACCACGAGCTCTGGCAGACGTACTTCGTCGTCGACCACGACCAGGTGCCGCCGCTGATCCACGCGGTCGGCTGGGACCTCGACAACACGATCAAGGAGGGCCCGGACCACGAGACGTTCGCCATGCAGCGGACGTTCGCACGCCGGGTGCCGGAGCAGGACACGTACCTGGGCGTGCTGGTGATGCTGGCGCTGCTCGACCAGGACCCCGCCTTCCGCCAGCGGTACCTGCGCTACGCGGAGCGCATGATGAATCACGTCCTGACCCCGGCCTGGTGGGACGCGAGCCGCCGGGCGGCCGGGGGACCGGCCGATCCCGCCCGGGCCGAGCAGGTGGCCCGGTTCCTCCGCGAGCGGCCGGCGTTCCTCAGCCGCTCGCTCGCGCGGGACCTCGGCCTGTCGCCCCCCCGCGTCGTCCGCGTCGGCATCCAGGGCGACGGGGGCCTGACGATCGACGGGTACGCGCACCGCGGCCCGTACGTCGGCCGCTACTTCGAGGGCGGGACGCTCGAGCTGGTCGTTCCCCCCGAGCGGCGGGCGGCGTTCCGGGGGTACACGGTGAACGGGCAGGGCGAGCCGGGGCCGGCGCTCCGGCTGCCGGTCACCGGGGATCTCGAGGTCGTGGCCCGATTCGGCGACTGACCCGGCGCCCGGGTCCTGGGATCCGGGCCGGTCGTCCCGATCTACGCGCCTCCCTGCGGAGTCCGGAGGACCGACAGCGCGCTCAGGGGGGCGAGCGCCTCCAGCTCGCTCCGGATGGCGCTCCAGTCGGTTCCCTCGCGGGCGCGAAACGTGTAGTTCAGCGTCGTCAGGCCGTCGCGCCCGTTGAGGTGCTCGAAGCGGATGCGGTTCAGGCGCCCCGACAGGATGGCCTCGATCGCCCGGGCGTGCTGCTTGTACGCGGCGTCCGCGACGGTGAGCATGACGAGGCCGCCGCTTCGCCGGAGCCCCGGGATCCGGCGGCCGAGGTAGTGCTGCAGGAGGAGCGCGACGATGACGATCAGAATGAGCATGGTGAGCACGAGGTAGCTGTACGTCGCGCACGCGATGGCCGACGCGATGACGACCATGAGGAAGCCGACCTCCTCCGGCTCTCGGATCGGGACGCGGAAGCGGACGATGGAGAGAGCCCCGAGGAGGCCCAGCGAGAGGGGCAGTGAGAACTGGATCGTGATGAACAGCGTCGTGATCGCGGGGCTGATGAGGAGAAAGGAGCGGTCGATCTGCGAGCCGGTCGCGCTCTCCTCGTAGAACAGGCGGTAGAGAAGGCGAACGACGAGCGCCACCACCGTGGACACGACCAGCGCCAGCAGGATGCCCACGAAGGGATCCTGGCCGCTCTCCGGCCGGGCCTGCCTGAGCAGACGTTCCAGGAGCTGGGGCATCAGCTCGCGCCTCCTCGCGCGTACTCGAGGCAGAGGGCGTACTTCGAGACCGCGCGCTTCCGCGCGTGCCGCACGATGAGGGTCGACAGCGCCGGGTGCACCATGGCGGTGGGGCCCTTGACCTCGACCACGAAGATCCCGGGGCCGGCCCCGCCCGGGCGCGTCGGCAGCCAGCTGGCGACCCACTCCGCCCGCAGGTCCCGGTCGATCGAGACCCGGGTCACGCCGTCCGGCCCGTGCAGGCGGGTCCGCGAGTACGACACCCAGCACGTGGGCCGCCACGAGCTGCCGAGATGGTGCTGCACGACGGCGCCCAGCGCGTCCGGATCGAGGCCGCCGAGCGGTGAAGGGCCGGGCAGGCGGAGGAGCCTGCGCCGCTTCGTGCCGCGGGAGCCCTGCCTGGTCTTCACCTCGAGCCAGGCCGTCCACGCGTCACCGCCGGCCGCGCGCCGCTCGCGCGAGCGTGAGTACCAGCGAAGCCGGAGCTTCGTCTTGAGGTAGTCACCGTTCGCCTTCTCGGCGTAGGACGCGAGGTCCGGGCTGTCGAAGTAGACGGTGTGCACGACGTTCTCCGGGAACTCGTTGTCCGGCCCGCACATGGCCTCGAGCGAGGCGGCGGCGAAGGGCGCGTCGCGCGCCAGACCCATGAACTTGATCTCGTGGCGGGGGAGGGAGACCTGCCAGGCGTCGGCCGGGTCGTCGATGGGATCGAGCAGCGCCAGTGGCAGCATCACCTTCTCTCGCGGAGCGCCAGGCGGCGGGTCGGCGGGCCCGGCCGCGCGTTTCTGCCACGCCGACTCTAGAGTATCGGGAAAGGGCTGTCAAACCGTGGCGGACCCGCCGGCGCCGCCGCCCGCCGCCTCACACGGCCAGCAGCGTCCCGGTCACGTCGGCGGCGGCGTCGCTCGCCAGGAAGAGGATCGCGTGCGCGACGGATTCCGGCGCGACCCAGCCGCCCCGGTCGGCGGACGGCATGGCGCGGCGGTTCGCCTCGGTGTCCATCGTGCTGGGCAGGACGGCGTTGACGGTGACGCCGCGGCCCCGGACCTCGCGGGCGAGGGCCTGGGTCAGCGCGATGACGCCGGCCTTCGCGACCGTGTAGGCGAGAAAGCCGCCGGTCGGGGGCACGACGGAGCGGGACGCGACGTTGACGATGCGGCCGCGGCCGGCGGCCAGCATCGAGGGGAGCGCGGCACGGCAGCAGAGGTACGCGCTGCGGAGGTTCAGGCGGAGCATGGCGTCCCAGGCGCGCTCGTCGGTGGCGAGGAGGTCCCCCGCGGCGAACCCGCCGACGGTGTTGACGAGCGCGTCGAGCCGCCCGTGGCGCGCCGTCACCGCCTCGACGAGCCGGCGCACGCTCTCGGCATCGGTCACGTCGGCCTGGATTCCGTGGAGACGCTCACGCGCCCCGAGCGGCGCGCGGGCGAGCAGGGCATCCTGGTCCCGCGCGTCGCGGTAGGTCACGATGGCCGTCGCGCCCGCCTCGAGGGCCCCGAGCGCGACGGCGGCGCCCAGCGCGCCCGTCCCGCCCGTCACCAGCACCACCCGGCCTTGCATCATCGGTCCTCCCCGGCGCCGCTCAGGCCGGCAGTCGCCAGGGCGGCGACGCCGGCGGCTCCCCCGTGAGGCGGAACTGCGGCAGCGCGGCGTCGGCGCCGAGCGGCTGGAAGCAGACCTCGACCCGTGCGCCGATCGCCACGCGCTCCTCGAGCTCGGGCCGGAAGTCGGGGGTCACGAGATTCGCGACGAGGCGGACCCCGTCGTCGGGCGTCGGCTCCCCGCGCTGCTCGTCGAGCTCCACCACCACGACCGGATAGGGCGCCCAGTCCCGGAAGCCGGGCTGGATCGCCTGGACGACGACGACGTACGAGTGGATCGTGCCGCGCCCGCTTACCGTCGTCCACGTCCACGCGAGCGAAGCGCACCATGGGCAGCCGGCGCCCGGGGGATAGCGGAGCCGCCGGCAGTCCGCGCAGCGCCGGATCGCGAGGCGCCCCTCCCGCGCGGCCTGGAAGTACCCGTGCCACTCCGAGTCCGTTTCCGGCACGATCAACGCCATCCCCCGGTACACCACGGGGTCAGACTTTGCCTTCTCGACATTTCCAGCGCCCGGCGGCGTCGGTGGATCGAGCGGGTCGGGGAATTGTCTAGAAGTCAAAGTCTGGCCCCGGCCAGGATGAGAGCGCTCCCCGTGGCCGGCGAGGCCCAGCCCATGTTCATCGCGATCCGCGCGTCCTTCACCTGGCGGCAGCCGCCGGGCCGGTAGTCGTACGTGTGGACGCCCTGGCTCGCCCGCGGGCAGTAGTCGTCGACCGTCCCCCGGAGCTGACGCACGTTCTCGATCACCATGCTCATGCCGTGCGTGTAGCCCTCGCAGAGGTGGCCGCCGCTGGTGTTGTTGGGCCGCCGGCCGCCCAGCTCGATGGCCCCGCTCGAGACGTAGTGCCCGCCGGCCCCCTGCTCGCAGAAGCCGAAGGCCTCGAGCTGGAGCATCGCGGTGAAGGTGAAGGCGTCGTAGGCGCCGGTCACATCGACGTCCTCGGGCCGGATCCCGGCGGCCGGGAATACGAGCTCCCGTGCGTGCACGCCGGCCACCGTCGTGTAGCGTCCCTGGTAGAAGTAGTCTGGGCGATCGCGGTTCACGCGCCCGGCGGCGGCCAGGATGCGGACCGGCGGATGGCGGAGGTCCCGGGCCCGGTCGGTGGAGGTGACCACGAGCGCCGTCGCGTTGTCCGTCTCGAGGCAGCAGTCGAGGAGGTGGAGCGGCTTGACGACCCAGCGCGAGGCGAGGACCTCCTCGACGGTCACCGATGTCTTGACCAGGGCTTTGGGGTTCGCGGCGGCGTGTCGGGAGTGCGCGGCCTTGACGTGGGCCACCTGGGCCGAGGTCGTCCCGTACTCGTACATGTGACGCATGAAGACCGGGGCGAAGCGCTGCCCCGCGCTGAGCATGCCGTAGGGCCGGTCGGCGAGCTCGAGGCCGCGCACCGGCGTCGCCGCGCGGGCGCCGGTGCCGCCGATCCGGAACTCGCTGTACCCGTTCATCGCTCGGAAGATGACGACGGCGCGGCAGAGCCCGACCTCGAGGAGGCCCATGGCGTAGGCGACGAGCCCCTCCGTGCTGCTGCCGCCGCCGATGACGTCGGCGTACGTGTTGAGACGAATCCCGAGGTCGGCGGCGACCGCGATCGACGGCGTGGAGTCATTCGAGTGGTAGGAGAGCATGCCGTCGACGTCGCGGGGCGCGAGCCCCGCGTCGATGATCGCGAGGCGCACCGCCTCGACGCCGAGCGCCCGCGTCGACCGCCCGGAGGCGCGGCTGTACTCCGTCTCGCCGATGCCCACAATGGAGTGGCGGCCGCGGACGTCGCGCACGTCAGTCCCCGCCGGGCCCGGACACGGTCACCGCCGGAACAGATCGAACGCCTGGACCCGCCGCGCGCGGGCCAGGGCGTTGGGCGAGCGGTCGGCCAGGATGCTCGCGAGGTGCTCGGCGCTCAGCACCGACGGCACCATCACGTAGTCCGCGCCGGCGACGTAGAGCTCCTGCGCGCCCTCGGACGTGTCGCCGGTCACGATGACGCGGGCGGAGGGCGCGAGCGAGCGCACCAGGCGCAGGATCTGCAGGTTGCTCGTGCCCTTCAGGAACCAGTCGGAGATCCCGGAGATCACGATGGCGGCCCGCTCGATGCCGGCGTGCTCGAGGGTCGCCATGTTGGCGATGTCGCCGTAGCGATGGTCGACGCCCTCGGTGGCGAGGCGCTCCAGCATCTCGGGGTTGAAGTCGATCGCCACCAGCCGGCTCTTGAGGGCCGGCGCCGTGCGGGCGAGGTGCTGCACGAACGCGAGGCCCTCGCGCGACACGCCCAGCAGGAAGACGTCGCGGCCGTCTTCCCCGTGTCCCGCCCCGGCCGCCGACCCGGCGCCTCCGGGCGCCGCCGGCGCGCCGCCGAACCAGCGGCGAAGGCCGAGCGCGTTCAGCAACCCGGCCAGCCACGTCGCGATCGCGTGGTTGTAGAGGATCCCGTAGGTCGAGATGACCGCGGTCAGGAGCACGGTGTACAGGATCAGCGAGTTCGCGGCGGGGCTGATGTGCTTGTAGGTCACGCCGAGGGAGAAGATGACGAGCGCGAACTCGCTGATCTGGGCGAGGTTGATCGCCACCACCCCGGCCGTGCGGGTGTCGAGCCGGAGGAGCGCGAAGAGGGGGTACATGGCGAGGAAGCGGCTCACCACCACGAAGACGACGCCGCCGAGCGCGGCGATCACGGCCGGGAGCGAGGGCTCCGGGATCTTGAGGCCCAGAGCCACGAAGAAGAGGGTGAGGAAGAAGTCCCGGACGCCGCCCACCCGCGAGATGACCTCGGTCCCGTAGGGATAGGACGCGATGACGACGCCGGCGATCAGGGCCCCCATCTCTTTCGACAGGCCCGCCCAGCCCGCGACGCCGGACACCAGGAAGCACCAGGCCATCGCGCTGACCACGACGAGCTCGGAGGACTTCGCTATGAGGCGGAAGTAGGTGGGCAGGACGAAGCGGGCCATGAGCCAGGCCCCGCCCACGAGGCCGACCCCCGCCACCAGCGAGCGCAGCAGCAGGAGGGCTTCCAGGTTTTGCAGGTTGGGCTGGATGGCCAGGAAGGCGATGGCGTAGAGATCCTGGAAGATGAGGACCCCCAGCGTGACACGCCCGCCGAAGGTGCTCAGCTCAAACTTGTCCGACAGGAGCTTGACGACGATGAGGGTCGACGACATCGCGCTCGCCACGGCGAGGTAGAGCCGGTCGAACTGACCGCCGTTGGTGGCCACGACGGGGCCGAGGACCAGCCAGGCCAGCCCCGCGCAGATCGGGGCCTGCAGCAGGCCCGTCACCGTGATCGCGCGCCCGGCCTGCAGGAGCCGGGGGAGGCTGATCTCGAGGCCGATGAGGAACAGGAGCAGGATCAGGCCGATCTCGGCGATCAGCTCGATGCTCGCCTCGTCGGAGACCACGTGGAAGCCGACGTGGGGACCGAGGACGGCGCCCGCCAGGATGTAGCCGAGGATCAGCGGCTGGTTCAGGCGGCGCGCGAGGAACGCGAGGACGGCGGCGACGATGATGCTGAAGCCGATCGAGGTCAGGAGGTCCATCAGGCGCCGCCAGTATATCGCATGGTCATTCAGGTTCTCCGGGCGGGCCCGCGCGACCGGCACCGGCCGCCGCGACGAGCGCATCGATCTGGGCCGGGAGTCCGAACAGGCGCAGGCGGTCGCCCGCGCGCAGGCTGGCGTCGGCCGACGGGTTGACGACGGTGGAGCCGTCCGGGCGTGCGATGGCCACGACGGTCACGCCGAAGCGCTCCCGGACGTGGGCGTCGCGCAGCGAGACGCCGTCGAGGGGTCCCCCGGTGAGCGGGACGTCGCGCACCTCCGGGAGGCCGGGCTCGGGTCCCGAGGGCACCGGCGTGCCGGCGCTCATCGCCTCGCGGAACCGGTCGAGATAGGCGGCGAGCCGCTCGTCCGGCAGCGCGAGATGGTGGAGGGCGTGGCGAATGAACGTCGCCGCCGCCTCGAGCTCGGGCTCGACGACCACCGTGGCGCCGTCCGCGCGCAGCGATTCCCCGACCTGACGCTCGTGTGCGCGGGCGAGGATCGGGACGTGCGGGTTGATCGCCCGGGCGCGTGCCACCGCGAGCCGCGCATGGTGGGCGTCCGGAAGCGTCATGACGACGAGCGCGGCCTGGCCGACCCCCGCCGCCTCCAGGAGCTCCGAGTGGGCCGCGTCGCCGTAGAGACACGGGACCCCGCGGCTCCGCAGCGCGCGCACCGCGTCGGGATCGGTCTCCACGGCCACGTAGCGCACGCCGAACGTCTCCAGCGCTTCCCCGACCGCGCTGCCGACCCGCCCGAATCCGCCCAGGACGACCTGGGCCCGTTCGCCGCGAGGCCCGTCGGCCTGACCCAGGGTGCGGTCCACGGGGGCGCGGCCCAGCCAGCGGGGCACGAGCCGTACCAGGGCGGCGTTGGCCAGGATCGTCACGAGCGCCGTCGCCAGGGTGGCGTTGTAGACGTCGTCGCCGACGAGGCTGGCCGCGCGGGCGGCCTGGACCAGGATGAAGGAGAACTCGCCGATCTGCGTGAGACCGACGCCGACGAGCAGCGCCGTCCACAAGGGGTAGCCGAACAGCGCCACGACGCCCGTCCAGAGCACGAGCTTCCCCACGAGCACGAGCCCGATCATGACCGCGAGGAGCGGCAGGTTGGACAGCACCAGGCGCGGATCGATGAGCGCGCCGAGGGTGGCGAAGAAGAGGGCGACGAAGGCATCCCGGAGGGACAGCACCCGCGCGAGCGTCTCGTGCGCGTAGTCCGACTCGCTCACGAGCAGCCCGGCCAGGAACGCGCCCAGCGCGAGCGACAGGCCCGCTGCCTGGGTGAGCGCGGCGGTGCCGATCGCGATCGCGAGCACCACGAGGAGGAACAGCTCGGGGCTCCGCGTGCCCGCCACCCAGGTGAGCGCGCGCGGCATCACGCGGGACGCGAGGAGCCAAAACGGGACGAGGATGGCGGCGGCCCGGAGGAGGGCGAGCCCGACGGTGCCGAGACCCTCCGCCCCGGGGCCTCCGAGGGCGGGCAGCAGGACGATCAGGATCACGACGGCCAGGTCCTCGACGAGAGTGATGCCGATCATGACGCGGCCGTGGCGCGTGTGAAGCTCGCCGCGGTCGATGAGGAGCCGTGCCATGACCATCGTGCTCGCGACCGAGATCAGGATGCCGACGACCAGACCCTGGGCGCGCGGCCACCCCAGCGCCCACCCGGAGGCCAGGCCGAGGCCGATCGAGGCGACGATGCCGAGCGGCGCGCCCAGCAGGGCGACCCGCCGGACCTGGAGCAGATCACGGAGGGAGAACTCGAGGCCGATCGAGAACATCAGGAGGACGACGCCGATCTCGGCGAACAGCTCGAACGTGTGCAGGTCGGACAGCGAGGGCCCCGGCGTGAGCGGGCTGACGAGGATGCCCCCGAGGACGTAGCCGAGGATCAGGGGCTGGCGCGCGAGCCAGGCCAGGCCACCGCCGAGGACGGCGGCGGCGAACACGTAGGCCAGGTCCCGGAACACCAGCGGATCGGTCACCACGTTCGAGTTCCCTCATCGAGGCGCCGGCGCCCGGCGGGGGCCCTGCCTCCGTCGCATGCCGGTGCGAGATTTGACGGACGCGCGGCCCGTCGGGCCGCGTGGAACGTGGCGAGCTAGTGGTCCTCGGCGCCGGCCGGCGCGCCCCGGACGGATTCGGTCGAGGCCCGCGGGCGACCGGCGGCGAGCCGGAGGCGCGGAAGGTCGAGGCCCCCTCTGCTCGGGCGCGGCGATGTCATGGCGACCACGACGAGGCCAACCGGCTCGGGCGGGCGGGGCAGGGCCCGGGCGGGTCGCTCGTCGCTACGGGGTCGCTCGGCTCGGAGCGCGTGAACCGACTCCTCCTCGCCGAAGCGGACGACGCCGGGCAGGAGCGGATTGGAGAAGTCGATGCCGAGGCACGTCACGAGGCCCAGCGTGAGCGCCCACACGAGAACCACTGTATCCCGGGCCGCGGCCCGCGGGAAGCGGCCGGCGAACTTTCCGCGGAGCCTGACGCCCCGGCGTGGTCCGCCCGGTCGGGCCGCCGGCGGGCGGGCCAGGAGCGCGAGCACCAGGGCCAGGAGATTCAGCCCCGCCCCGAGACCGAACGCCGCCCCGTAGGATCCGGTGGTGTCGAAGAGCCAGCCGGCGAGCACCGGGCCGAGCCCGCCCGCCGGGCCGGCGAGGCCGAAGATGAGCCCCACCAGGCTGCCCGCGTGGGCGGGGCCGTAGAAGTCCGTGACCACGGCGGGCATGAGGGCCGAGACCGCGCCGTAGGCGAATCCGAACGCGCCCGCCGCGCCGAAGAGGGAGACGGCGCCCGCGGCCCCGGCGAGGCCGGCGAAGGAGAGCGTCTGGAGGGCGAGCGAGATCACCAGGGCCGGCTGTCGCCCGATGGCGTCCGAGACGGCGCCCATGCCGAGCCGGCCCAGGAGCGATCCCGCGCCGAGCGCGGAGAGCGCCGTCGCGCCCACGACGGGCGAGAGACCCAGGTCGCGGGCGAGCGGCACAAGGTGCACCGGCGGCATGAAGACCGGGATCCACGTCGTCGTGTAGACCGCGACCAGCAGCGCGAACGAGGGGTGACGCACGATGCGCCTGACGGGCCACCCCTCCGGCGCCGGGGGCGTCGACGGGGAGCGCTGGGCGGCGCCGTACGGGGCGAGCCCGCGATCCCGGGGATCGCGCACGAAGAGGCCGGCGAGGAGCCCGAGGGAGAGCGCGAGCCCCGTGCCCAGCAGCACGTACGCGCGCCGCCAGCCGACCTCGGCGATCAGGAGCGCGACGAGCGGCGGGCCGACGAACGTCCCGGCGCTCGCGCCGCTGAGGCCGAGGCCGACCGCCAGGCCCCGGCGGGTCTCGAACCAGCGGGCGACCGTCGCGTTGCACGGCACGTAGGCCGAGCTCATCCCGACGGCCGCCAGGAGGTAGGTCACGTAGAGCGGCGCCAGGGCCCGGATGCCTCCGGACAGCGCGAGCCCGAGGCCGAGGAGCGCGCCGCCGAGCGTGATCACCGCGCGCGGGCCCCACCGGTCGGTGAGCCGACCGGCAACGAGGCCGAGGAAGGAGTAGGCGGCGGCGTAGAGGGAAAAGACGCCGGACAGGCTGGCCCGGCTCCAGCCGAACTCCTCGGTCAGCGCGGTGAAGAAGAGCCCGAAGGAGTACTGGACCCCGTAGGCGAGCAGGAGGACGGTGAACGCCGCCCCGACCACGATCCAGCCGTAGTGCACGGGCGATCGCCCGGTCTCGCTCTCGGCGCCGGGCCCGGCGTCGCGGCCGTCGGGGGACGTGTCAGGCCCGGGCCCGCCGCGGGGCGGGGCGCTCGCTCGCGCGGCCATCCTTCAGGAAGTCCTGGAGGTACTTGCCGGTGTACGAGGCCGCGACCTGGGCGACGGACTCCGGCGGTCCCTCGGCCACGAGCTCCCCCCCGGCCTCCCCGCCCTCGGGCCCGAGGTCCAGGATCCAGTCTGCGCACTTGATCACGTCGAGATGGTGCTCGACCACGAGCACGGTGTTGCCGGCGTCGACCAGGCGCTGGAGCACGCCGAGGAGCCGGCGCACGTCGTCGAGGTGGAGCCCGGTGGTGGGCTCGTCGAGGATGTAGAGGACGTCGCGACCCAGGCGCGCGCCCAGCTCGGCGGCGATCTTGAGGCGTTGGGCCTCGCCGCCCGAGAGTGTCGTCGCGGGCTGACCGAGGCGGAGGTAACCGAGGCCCACGTCCTGGAGCACCTGGAGCCGCCGCGCCAGACCAGGCGTGACGGCGAAGAAGGGGATGGCCTCGTCGACCGTCATCTGGAGGACCTGGCTGATGTCGCGGCCCTGGTAGGCTACCTGCCGGACGTCCGGGCGATAGCGGCGTCCCTCGCACTCGCGGCACGTCACGTAGACGTCCTCGAAGAAGTACATCTCCAGCTTCTCGAAGCCGTCGCCCTCGCAGGTCTCGCAGCGTCCCCCGGGGACGTTGAACGAGAAGTGGCCCGGCCCGAACCCCAGCGTCTTGGCCTTCGGCAGGCTCGCGAACAGGCGCCGGACGTCGTCGAACGCCTTGATGTACGTGACCGGGTTCGACCGCGGGGTCCGGCCGATCGGCTCCTGGTCGATGAGCCGGACCCCCCGGAGGTGCTCGAGGCCGAGCAGCGCGTCGTAGGCGCCCGGGGCCTCGAAGGCGGTCTTGAACGCGCGCGCCACCGCGCGGTAGAGCGTGTCGTGGACCAGCGTCGACTTGCCGGATCCCGACACGCCCGTCACGCACGTGAGCGTGCCGAGGGGAATGCGGGCCCGGACATTCTTGAGGTTGTGCTCCCGCGCGCCGACCACCGTGAGCCACCGCCCGTCGCCCTCGCGCCGCCCGGCCGGCAGCGGGATGGTCTCGCGGCCCGAGAGGTAGCGCGCGGTCAGCGTGCGCATGTCCCGCAGGAACTCGTCCCGCGGCGCCGCCAGCACGATCTCGCCGCCGCGCTCGCCCGAGCCCGGCCCGAGCTCCACGCAGTGGTCGGCGGCCTCGATGAAGGTCCGGTCGTGCTCCACGACGACGACCGTGTTGCCGGCGTGCGCCAGCTCCCGGCACAGCTCCGCCAGCCGAGTGACGTCGCGCGCGTGGAGCCCGATGGACGGCTCGTCGAGGACGTAGAGGGTGCCGACCAGCTGGGCGCCGAGCTGGGTGGCGAGCGCGATGCGCTGGGCCTCGCCCCCGGAGAGCGTGCGCATCTGGCGCTCGACGGTGAGGTAGCCGAGGCCCACGCGGCGCAGGAACGAGACCTTGGCGGCGAGGCGGTCCAGCACCTCCCGCCCGACCTCCGCCTCCCACGCGGTGAGCGGGAGCCCCTCGAGCCAGCCGGCGAGGTCGTCGATGGCCAGCCGGGCCACCTCCGCGACGCTGCGCCCGGCCACCGTGACCGCGAGCGCCTCGGGCTTGAGGCGCGCGCCCTGGCAGGTCGGGCAGGGGACCTGGCTCCGGTAGCGCGAGAGGAAGACCCGCACGTGGAGCTTGTAGCGGTATCCTTCGACTTCCTCGAAGAAGCCCCGGATACCGCAGAAGTCCTTGTCCCCCTCGTACACCCAGCGCCGCACCGCCTCGGGCAGCTCCGCGTAGGGCCGGTGCACGTCGATCTTCCGGCGGCGGGCGACCCGCAGGAGCTCCTTCTGGTACCACTCGCCCGACGGATGCCGCCAGGGCTCGACCGCGCCGCCGGCGAGGGAGGCGCTCCGGTCCGGCACCACCCGTCCCTCGTCGTAGCGCAGGAGATTGCCGAACCCCTTGCACTCGGGACAGGCGCCGAGCGGGTGATTGAAGGAGAAGAGCAGCGGCTGCGGTCGCTCGAGCGCGGTCCCGCAGGCCTGGCAGCCGAACTGCTCGCCGTAGCGCCGGACCTCCGGCGGCCGGCCGTCCCGCCGGATCTCCACGACGGCCCGCCCGCCGCCCTCGCGAAAGGCCTGCTCGAATGAGCCGGCCAGGCGTGTCTGGGCGTCGGGGCGCAGCACGATCCGGTCGAGCACCACGTCGACCGTCTCGCGGCCGGCAAGGTCGAACTCCGGGAGCGGGGACAGCGGGACCACCTCGTCCCCCACCTTGATCCGGGCGAAACCGCGGGCGACGAGGCGGGCCAGGAGCTCCGGGACCCGGTCGGCGGGGGGCACCGGCAGAGGAAAGCCGACCAACACGCGGGCGCCGGTCGCCTCGGCGAGGAGGGCGTCGGCCGCGCGGTCCGGCGCGGCCGACCCGGCCGGGCGCCCGCACCGGGGGCAGTGGACGCGGCCGATCTTCGCGTAGAGCAGCCGCAGGTAGTCGGCCAGCTCGGTGGCCGTCCCGACCGTCGAGCGGGCCGTTCGGACGGGGTTCTTCTGCTCCAGCGCGATCGCCGGCCGGATGTGCTCGACGAGGTCGACGTCGGGCCGATCGATCCGCTCGAGGAACATCCGAGCATAGCTCGACAGGGACTCGATGAAGCGCCACTGCCCCTCGGCGAAGATCGTGTCGAACGCGAGGGAGGACTTCCCGGACCCCGACACGCCCGTGACGACCGTCACGCGGTCGTGCGGGATGGCGACCGAGACGTTCTTGAGGTTGTTCTGCCGGGCGCCGTGGATCCGGAGCCAGTCAGGGCGAGGCGCGGGCCGAGGCTTCACAATCGACCATTCTACCGTGCGGGCCGTTGCGCTTGACAGCCTCCCCGGCCGTCGGGAACGATGGCCGGGTCACCGCGTGCTGCCGCGCGTCGCGATGGCGCCCGCGATGACGGGCCCCGCGTCGTCCGGCCGGGAGGATCCATGCTCGACCGTCGGGTTCTCGCGCCGATCCTGCTTGCCGCCGCCCTGACCGGTTGCTCCGGCCAGGGCAGCTCCCTGAGTCCCGAAGCCGAGCGCGGCCGGCAGGTCTACGTGGCCCAGTGCACATCGTGCCACGCGGCCGATCCGGCGCGCGACGGTCCCGTCGGTCCCGCGGTGAAGGGAGCGTCGCGGGAGCTTCTGGAGGCCCGCGTCCTCCGCGGCGCCTACCCGCCCGGCTACACGCCCAAGCGCCCGAGCGCCGTCATGCAGCCGTTGCCCCAGCTGGCGGGAAGCCTCGACGATCTCGCCGCCTATCTGCGGTAGGCGCGCGAGCCGCGGCGATCAGCGGGGGCGCCGTTGCGAGAGACCCGCGAAGCGCGACACCGGCGCCCCGCGCGCCGAACCCGGGACGGATCCCGGGCCCCGACGGGGCGACGCCGGATGCGACCCTGCCGGTCAGGGGCGCATGGCCTCAAACCACGCGTAGTAGATGACGGCCAGGATGAAGCCCGCCCAGAGCGTGCCCTTGACCGTGGCGAGCGGCTTCGCGGCGCCCTGTCCGGGGGTGCCCTTGAGCGCGTTGACCTCGACGACCAGCAGGATGGCCAGCGCCACTACCCAGAACGCGAGACCGTTCCGCGGCACGGGCAGCGTCAGGTGGCTCGCGGCGCCCATGTAGAACAGTAGCGGGATGGAAAGCAGGGTGTTCGTACGGGACGCGAGCCCCGCGCGCGCGCCGAGGGCGGCCGCGGCGGGATTCGCGGGGCGTCCGGCCGCGGTGTCCACCGCGTTCTGAATGACAACCTGCTGGTGCGGCCAAATCACGAACCAGACGTTCGCCCACATGATGGTTCCCAGGAGACCACCCAGAAGGATGGCCCAGCCGTATGATCCGGCGAAGAACCCGCCCTGTCCCCATCGGTGGAGGATAATGAGCCAGCCGGAGAGGAACGTGAACATCGCGCCCCAGCGGAACCACCAGAGGGCGCGGGGGACGAGCTTCTGGATCGCGCCGCTCCGAACCGGGGCCTCCGTCTCCGCGAAGAAGGGGGTCTGGACGAAGTTGAAGTAGTAGAGCAGGCCGATCCACGTGATTCCCGCGAAGAAGTGAATCCACCGCAAGAGGAACAGCCAGCCTTCGCTACTCGCCAGCGCCATACCGTGCCTCCCTGTGCGTGTGGGTCAACAACGTCGATCGAACGAGCCCCGCCCTCGGACGGTCGAGCGACTTCTCCGGGTTGCCGCTGTCGCAGGCCGCCGACCACGCTCCGAGTGCCGGCCGAGAGGACCGGCCCTCCTGCCGGGCCCGCTTGGGATGCAGGGGTGCGTGCAGTCCGGACACTACGATTACAGCCGCCCCGCCGGGGGTGTCAACCCCGGTCGCCGACGGCCCCAACTCCGCCGAGCGTTCCCGCTGCCTGTCCGGCAATTCGCGCGTTGAAGGCCCGCCGGGATTCGTGAAGGCGGCCGTGGCCTCGTCCCGCTTCCGCGACGTGAGGGCGTGATCACTGGGGCACTAGGCAACCGCCCGTCCGCATTGGATGCGGGCCGCCGTGTCGGACGACTCCGGCGGGGCGGCGTCTCCGAGTCGCTCGCGCGAGGCGCGGCAGGCAGGAAGGGGGACGCGCCGGTCGGGGAGGAGAATTGGTGGCGGTGGGAGGAATCGAACCTCCGACACGGGGCTTATGAGACCCCTGCTCTGCCGCTGAGCTACACCGCCGGGCGCCGAAAGATCAGGAGCCTAGCGAGCGGATTCTACCGTACCCGGACCGATTGTGCCCGGGATTGTGCCTGTCGCAATCCGTTCCGCTGACACGGTGTCAGCGCTGCGGGGGCGGGGGATCGGCACCCTGCTAATCGAGCAGAAGGTCGACGCTGTGCTCCGCGTGGCGGACCGGGTCGCCGTCGTGGAGACCGGCCGCGTGGTGCTCGAGGCCACCCCGGCCCAACTGGCGGCGGAACCGGAGATCCTCCTGCGATAACGTCGGCGTGCGGCGATAAGCACTCAGAGTGGCACGCCCCTTGTGCGAGCGACCGGCCCGGCCGCGCCGTCACCCGACGCCTCGCTAGCGCGCGGCTTGCATGCCGTCCGGATGGTGGTACACGCGCAGCTCCTGGATGGACCACGGCCGTGAGTGGCGGCCGGTCTCGGTCAGCGTGAGGAATCGCGCCTCGACCTCCGGGAATCGCAGCCACGTGCCGCTCACACCCCGTCGAAGAGCCTGGAAGCCGACCCACGCGAGTCTCCCCGTTCGTAGCACAGTGAGCTGGGGGCGGAGCCACTGACGTCCATCAACGGACACCGCCAGCTCCAAGCGGCGGGCCGATTCGTGAGGGGCATCCCTGGTATCCAGCTCGACCGCTCCAATGCGTTCAACTCGACCGAGGTCGACGGCGAACCAGTCGCCCGGCTGCTGCCGCCGTCCGCTCGACCAGCGCGAGCTGCGATTGCCATCGATGGCCAGCCGAGCCATGTCCCCCCGGACGGAAGCCCACGCCGCCCACCCCTCGCTGGGCAGCGGCTGTCCAGACAAGCGAGGCGCGGCGAAGTCAGAGTACACGACGTAGTCTCCGAGAGTCTCGGTACGGAACGAGTAGCCAGTGTCGCGCATGAGCCTCTCGAACGCGGGGGTGGCACCGCTCGACTGCTGGAGGACGACGGCCGTCTGGGAGCTCGGCGCGAACCGGTCTCGCAGCCCGTAGATCGGGTTGAGCCGGAATTCTCGATACAGGTCAGTGCGGCCGTGGAGATCGATGAACATGTTGACGGGCAGGACCGGCAGGGCTCCCCGCGAGTCCGCGTGAAGCCGGGCCAGCGCCCAGTCATCGGCGTAGATCTTGGAAGGGTGTCGGCGGCCCAGCACTGCGACCACGCGGTCGAGCGAGGCCGGATCGGGCCTAGGGGCGGTCGGCGCGGGGCGATAAACGAACAGCTCGCTCATCGACCAGTCGAGCCGGACTTCCCCGTGAGCCGTGGCAAGGCGGATGAACCGCACCGGTGTTGCCGGGGTGGAGGAGAAGCGCACCTCTGCTCGAACACGCCGCGGGCGCATGAACGGATGAGTTCCAGACCAGTAGACGAAGCCGTAGTCCGGAGCTTTCACGAGCCGTCGCCAGATGCGCCCGTCGAGAGACACGTCGACCAGGAGTCCGTTCGGACCAGCGTGGACCACGTCGGGAATCCACACGATCATCGCAACGGTCTCAGGCTGGCCGAGGTCGAGAGTGTATCCGGGCCCCGGAATCGCCTTGTCCTGGGCGCCGCGCCAGTCGGTGTCGATATCGCGATCGAACGCGAGGTCCACATCGTCCGGTGAGTCCTCGGCGGACCCCAACCACCGGTCCGGCGGCACTTCTTCGTAGGCGACGGGTGGGACCGTAATCGACCGGTACACCCACCAGGGCCCGACGCGATCCACCTGATAGCGGGCGCCCAGGGCGGTGAGACTCTCCTCCAGGTCTTCCTGCCGGTGGGGTTCGGCGAACGCGACCGACGTGCTGCTATCCACCGCCTCCGCGCCCACGACGTTCCAGTCCTGCACGGGCGCCGACACGGCGAGACCGAGGAAGGTGAGTCGTCGCTGCCTTGAGTAGACGGCAGACAGGTCGAGGCCGCGGAGGTGTACGACGAGTTGCCGGTCCGCTGTCCATTTCTCGCGAACCTTTGGCAAAGCGGTGGGCACGCTCGACCACGCTTGGCCCACGGACCAGACGTTCAGGAGGATGACGACTCCCGTCAACCCGCAGGCCAGCACTCGCGACCAGCCGCGAACTAGCGCGTAGGTCGCGCCGAACAACAAGGGAACCACGGTGAACATTGGGAACAGATACCGCATGTGCGGATCCGCTCCGAACGTGCTCGCAACGATGGGGAGCGCCAGGAGCGCGAAGGTGAGCGGCACCAGGGCAGCTGCGCGTTCCCGGCGGCTCCGCACCAGGATTGCCGCCATCCCCAAGGCGAGCAAACAGGCGATCAGGGCTGCGGGCCATGAGTCATCGGCCGGGTTCGCTCCAACCAGCGCCGTCAGGAGTCTCCAGGTGAAGCCCCGCACGTTCGAGGGGTACCGTCTCCAGTCGTCCCAGAAGTGGTCGGTTCCCGACCCTCCGGGAGTGACGAACAGCCGGCGTGTCGCGAGGTTGTAGAGCCAGATCGGCGCGCTACCCACGAGGAACCCAGGCAGAAGCCACCGGGGGCCGACCCTGATTGCCCGTCGCCAGTCACTGATCAGGAGGAGCGCTCCGGCGGCAGCGCAGTAGGCGACCCCCGTGTAATTGGTCCAGAAAGTCACTCCGCCGATCAGGCCGGTCACAAACCAGCGAGCTCGGCCGCCGGGCCCGGGGTCACGCCAGGCCGCAAGAGCGAGAAGCAGAGCCAGGGTCCCCAGAACCGGGACGAGCGAATAGTAGTAGCGGCCGCTGATGCTCCAGTCGATGAAGGGACCGGCAGGAAACGCGGCTATCAGGGCGGCCGCCCATCCTACCGCTTGATCCCGGAAGAGTCGGGTGGTCAGAAGAAAGGTGAGCGCTACGAAGAGAAGACTACAGAGGAGCGGGACGATCCGCACAGTCCAGGGGGTGGCGCCGGTAACCTGGAGGACCACGGCCTGCAGGAGCAACCCCAGACTCCCCTGGTAGGGAGTGCCGTAGATGAATGGCGGGATGATGCCTTTGAGAACGTTGACGGACGCGACCCCGACCCACTCCTCGTCCCCGTCGAGCACGGGGGCGATCACACCCGGTAAGCGCACGAGCGTGGCTCCCAGCATCAGGAGCAGGCATGCGATCCACGTCATGTAACGGTCAGTGGAGATTCTGACCATCGCGCCAGCTAACGTATTGCACGGGTTCGAGATAGCATCGCCCGGGATTCGAGACGCGAGGGCAGGCCATGAAGACGTTGATCCACAACATCGGCACGCTGGTCGGCGGGGACATCCGCCGGCCGATCCTCGACGCCGACTCGATCGAGATCGACGGCGCCCACATTGCCCACGTGGGCAAGGGGCTCGATGCCGACACCGACGTGGTCGTGGACGCCAAGGGCTCGACCGTCAAGGCCAGGCTTATGAGACCCCTGCTCTGCCGCTGAGCTACACCGCCCGAGCGGCCATGGTAGGGCCTGCCCCCATGAGCGTCAAGCAACGCGCCCCTGCCGGCGGCGCCCAGTTCGGCGGGCAGGCTCGGCCAGTGCTAGGCTGGCCGCATGAGCCACCGCTCGAGCTCCCGCTGGACGTCGTGCCCGGGCCGGGCGAGCCGCGGACGCGGACGATCGGTCCTCGAAACGACCGGCATCCCGGGTCTGGATCTGAGATTGTCACCCTGGCGGTGGCCGTAGTCCGGTGGCGGAACCGGTGACCCGGCGCGGTGGCGCGCGGGCGGACCTTGCGCGTCGAACCCCTCTGCTATAATCGCCCCCGTTCGAGCACCATCCGTCAGGGAGGTCGTATGGACCTGGACCCGCGTTCGCGGATCGACGACGAAGACAATCCCCACTACGCCGATGACGATGACGAGGAAGAGGACGAGCTCGACGACGACGATGATGACGACGACGACCTCGTCGAGGCGGACCTCGACGAGGATGATCTCGACGACG
>DATBGA010000165.1:0-22623 GCA_036558225.1 Candidatus Methylomirabilota bacterium
GGCGGTGCCGGTCTTGATCGAGTACTTCCGGCCCGCCCACGCGTGCGGGAAGGTCTGCGCGAGCGCCTTCACGTAGTTCAGGAAGAAGCGCCGCCCGGCGTCTCGGAGCTCCTTCGCCCGGCCACGCCCACCCATCTTCTCGACGCTCTCGACCAGGTCCACGATTTCCTCGGCGAGCGGCGCCTGGGCGACCCGGCCGCGGCCGATCCCGAGCATCTTGATCTCGCCCTGGAGGGGGGAGGTCTCGTCCTCGTTGAGCGCGCGGATGATGTCGTGGGCGAGCGCCTGCGTCTCGTCCGGGTAGAGCTTCCGCCCGGCCAGGCTCACGAGGTGCGACGGGTTCAGCCGCGTGTGCTTGGCGTTGATGGTGACGAAGAGCTCCACGATCTGCTGGGCGTCGAGCGTGTCGAAGAGGACCGCGGGCACGTCGAGCCCCCGGAGGTCGCCCTCGGCCGCGAGGGCGTGAAGCGCGAGGAGCCGGTGCTGGCCGTCGAGCACGCGGAGCACGCCCGGCTCCTCGGGGATCTCGAGGAACCCGAGGTCGGCGTGATGCGGCACCGCCCGGAACCCGAGCCGCTTGTCCGAGGTGATGATGACGGCCCCGGGGATCGCGGGAAGCTTCCCGGCCTCCCGGCAGTCCCGGAAGTAGGCGACCAGCTCCTCGATCTTCCGGCGGATGACCGGGCGCTGATAGGCCTCGGAGGTTTCGCCGATCCGGCTCTCGAGGATCTCCCAGTTCACCCGCGTCCGGGCGACGCGACGCTTCCCCTTGTCCTCGGGGAGGCCGCCGTAGCCGAGGACCTCGAACTTCACGAGCTGGTCGATCTCGCGGGCTGAGAACGAGGCCTGGTAGAATTCGACGCCGTACTGCTTGATGCGGTGGGCGGCGACGCTGATCATCGACGAGCCCGACTCTAGCCGGACGGTCTCCGGGTGTCAACGCCGGAGCCGCTCGCGGGACCCGGGCGAGGCGCCCGGCGAGGAGCGATGGCGACGGTCCGGATCACTTACTGGCGCGACATCCCGATGCTGGTGACCGCGCGGGACCGGGACGGCGAGGTCAGCGTCCCGCTCGGGCCGGCCTTCCAGGACCTCGTCGACCGGGTCGCCATGCAGGACGGGCTCGCGGCCGAGGACGCGTACCTGGCGGCGTGGCACGTGGGGCCGCCGGAGGAAGCCGCCGGCACGGCCGGCGCGGTGGCCGAGGCCCGCGCGCGGGAGCTCGAGGCCGGGCTCGACGCCCTGCGCGACCGGCACCTCCGCCCGCCGCGCCGCGACGGGCCGGCCTGACCCCGCGGGACGGGAGTGGTAGCATGACAGGCGATCGCGGCGCGCGGCGTTCCCGGACGGGGCCCGCGAGCTTATCCGCCAGGATTCCCTCAGGGAGGAGACACCCATGGCCGGACGGACCGTGAAGATGCGTGGCAACCCCCTGCCCGTCGCGGGCCCGGAGCTCAAGACCGGCGACCGCGCCCCCGAGTTCAAGCTCCACCAGCGAAGCCCCGACGGCCTGCGGGACGTCACCCTGCACGATTTCGCGGGCAAGACGCTGCTCCTCAGCGTGGTGCCGTCCCTCGACACCCCGGTCTGCGAGGCCCAGACCAAGCGCTTCAACGAGGAGGCGGCCAAGCTCCCGTCGGGCGTGGCGATCCTCACGGTGAGCATGGATCTCCCGTTCGCCCAGGCGCGCTTCTGCGGCGCGAACGGCGTCGACCGGGTCCAGACCGCCTCCGACCACCGCGATGCCTCCTTCGGGCGCGCCTACGGGACCCTGATCGAGCCCCTCCGGCTCGAGGCGCGGGCCCTCTTCGTCGTCGGCAAGGACGGGCATCTGAAGCACGTCCAGTACGTGCCCGAGGTGACCGAGCACCCGAACTACGACGCGGCCCTCGCGGTCGCGAAGCAGGGCTAGGAGTCCCAGACGTTTCGGGCCGCGCCTCTGGTGTGGGGGGCGCGGCCCGGCGACCTCTTCTTTCCACCCGCCCGGCCCCGCTGCCGCTTGACAGCCCACCCGGCGTGGCCGAGAATCACTCGCAGATGAGAATCTCTCGCAGGAAGATGGCGATGCCCCGGCGTGGCGCCGGCGCCACGCCCGGGGGCGGCCCGGACGTCGCGGCCCTCTGCCTCGCCTTCGCGCGCCGCTGCCGGGCGCACGGGGTCCGCGTCACGGCGCAGCGGCTGGCGGTCTACCGGGCGCTCGCGGGGGATCCGAGCCACCCGACGGCGGACGCGATCTACCGCCGGCTCCGGAGCAGGCTCCCGTCCCTGTCGCCGGCGACCGTCTACCGCGTCCTCGAGTCCCTGGAGGGGAACGGCCTCCTCCGGCGCGTGAGCACGACGGGCGGCGCGGCCCGGTTCGACGCGAACCTGGCGCCCCACCAGCACCTGATCTGCCGCGTCTGCGGCCGCATGACCGACGTCCGCGCGCCGACGCTGGAGGTCAGCCGCGTGGCGGCCGAGGCGCGGCCCCGCTTCGTCGTCGAGGACGTGGACGTCCGCATCGTCGGCCGGTGCGAGACGTGCCCGCCGGCCGCGCGCCCCGCCTCGGGACGGACCCGATCTCACGCCACGCGGCCCCGCCCGGGCCGCCCACGAGAAGGAGTCGCACGCAGGCAGGTGCAGTACGAGGAAAGGAGAGACTAGATGTCAACCGAAGCAAAGTGCCCGTTCACGCACACGGCTGCCGGCGGCCGGTCGAACCGAGACTGGTGGCCCAATCAGCTGAACCTCAAGATGCTGTCCCCGTCCGATCCCATGGGCAAGGACTTCAACTACACCAAGGAGTTCAAGAGCCTCGACCTGGCGGCCGTGAAGAAGGATCTCACGGCGGTGATGACCGACTCACAGGACTGGTGGCCGGCGGACTTCGGCCACTACGGACCGTTGTTCATCCGCATGGCCTGGCACAGCGCCGGGACCTACCGCATCCGCGACGGCCGCGGCGGCGCCGGGGCCGGCCAGCAGCGCTTCGCGCCCCTCAACAGCTGGCCCGACAACGTGAGCCTGGACAAGGCGCGCCGGTTGCTCTGGCCGATCAAGCAGAAGTACGGCCGGAAGATCTCGTGGGCCGACCTCATGATCCTCGCGGGCAATGTCGCGCTGGAATCGATGGGCTTCAAGACCTTCGGTTTTGCCGGCGGGCGTCCGGACGCCTGGGACCCGGATGAGGTCTACTGGGGCTCCGAGGACAAGTGGCTGGCTGACAAGCGATACACAGGCGACCGGAATCTCGAGAATCCGCTCGGCGCCGTGCAGATGGGGCTGATCTACGTCAACCCGCAGGGCCCGAACGGCAACCCGGATCCGATCGCGGCGGCCAGGGATATCCGGGAGACGTTCGCCCGCATGGCGATGAACGACGAGGAGACCGTCGCGCTGATCGCCGGCGGCCACACCTTCGGCAAGACCCACGGCGCCGGCCCAGAGTCCCATTGCGGGCCTGATCCCGAAACGGCCGGCATCGAGGAGCAAGGCCTCGGCTGGCGGAGCACCTTCGGCACGGGCAAGGGCGGCGACGCGATCACCAGCGGCCTGGAGGTCACGTGGACCACCACGCCCACGAAGTGGAGCAACAACTTCTTCTGGAACCTGTTCAGCTTCGAATGGGAGCTCACGAAGAGCCCGGCGGGCGCACACCAGTGGAGGCCCAAGAATGGCGCCGGCGCCGGCACGATCCCGGATGCTCACGACCGGACCAAGCGCCACGCGCCGGCCATGCTGACCACGGACCTTTCCCTTCGGTTCGACCCCGCCTATGAGAGGATCTCGCGGCGATTCATGGAGAATCCGGACCAGTTTGCGGACGCATTCGCCCGGGCCTGGTTCAAGCTGACGCACCGGGACATGGGGCCGCGCGCGCGCTACCTCGGCCCGGAGGTTCCGGCCGAAGAGCTCATCTGGCAGGACCCGATCCCCGCGGTCAATCACAAACTGATCGACGACAAGGATGTCGCCTCGCTCAAGGGCAAGATCCTGGCGTCGGGTCTTTCGGTCTCGCAGCTGGTGTCGACCGCCTGGGCGTCGGCGTCGACCTTCCGTGGCTCCGACAAGCGCGGCGGTGCAAACGGCGCGCGCATTCGCCTCGCGCCGCAGAAGGACTGGGATGTCAACCAGCCTGGCCAACTGGTGAAGGTGCTCAGGACGCTCGAGGGTATCCAGAGCGAGTTCAACAAGGCGCAGTCTGGCGGCAAGAAGGCCTCGCTGGCGGACCTGATCGTGCTGGCCGGCTGCGCAGGCGTCGAGCAGGCGGCGAAGAATGCCGGGCACGTCGTGACGGTGCCCTTCACACCGGGACGCATGGACGCCTCGCAGGAGCAAACCGACGTGGAGTCCTTCGCCGTCCTCGAGCCGGTCGCGGATGGCTTCCGAAACTACCTCGGGGGCAAGTACCCCGTACCGGCCGAGGAGTTGCTGATCGATCGGGCGCAATTGCTGACGCTGACCGCGCCCGAGATGACGGTGCTCGTGGGCGGCATGCGCGTCCTGAACACCAACGTCGGACAGACGAAGCACGGCGTCTTCACCAGGAAGCCCGAAGCGCTGACCAACGACTTCTTCGTGAACCTGCTCGACATGAGCACGGAGTGGAAGGCGGTGTCGGACTCCAAGGACGTGTTCGAAGGGCGCGATCGCAAGACCGGGGCCGTCAAGTGGACCGGCACCCGTGTCGATCTGATCTTCGGCTCGAACTCACAGCTCCGGGCCCTGGCCGAGGTCTACGGCAGTGCGGACGCGCAGGAGAAGTTCGTCCGTGACTTCGTGGCGGCCTGGAACAAGGTGATGAACCTCGATCGCTACGACCTGGCGTAAGTCCCAGGCGGCGCGGGTGGGCTGAATGGCCACCCGCGCCGCGTGATCGTGGATCGCGCTGCGGCCGATCAGCTCGTCGAGGCCTGTCGCGGCGATGAAATCGGCGAGCCCCGCATGCACCGAGGATCGACCTTCCGGTGGCGTCCGCCGAGATGACGCTGACTCCCGAGCAGCAGCGCGCCCTCGAAGCGGACCGCGCCGGCGACCGCTGACGGTGGGTGCCCGCGGGCGGGTGCGGTCGGCTCCCCGCGGTCCAATGTCGGGCGCGAGGTCGCGCCGGCGCGAACCACCCCGGCGGCAGCGGACGGTCATCGGCGTCGTGGCGGATACACATGGGCTCCTGCGCCCGGAGGCGCTCCGCCGCCTGCGGGGCGTCGACCAGATCGTGCACGCCGGCGATATCGGCGGCCCTGACGTGCTCCGCGCCCTCGAGCGGCTCGCGCCGGTCACGGCGGTGCGCGGGAACAACGACCGGGACAGGTGGGCGAGGGCCTTGCCCGAGACGACGGTCCTGGCGGTCGAGGGTGTCCGTCTCTACGTGCTCCACGACATCACGACGCTCCGCGTCGATCCGCACGCGGCGTCGCTCGACGTCGTCGTCGCTGGGCACTCCCACCAGCCGTCGCTCGCGGAGCGGGAGGGCGTGCTCTTCATGAATCCCGGCAGCATCGGGCCGCGCCGCTTCACGCTGCCGATCACGATGGGGTTCCTGACGATCCGGGGCGCGCGCGTTCGCGGCCGGATCGTCCACCTCGACGCGTGACGGGCACGCCCGTGCTACCGTCTCCCCGAGGGACCCGCGGGCGGCCCGCGCGGGAGCCCGAGCGGGACCGGAGGAGGACACGTGAGCGAGGCGTGGCGACGGCGCGGCCTGTACCTCGCGGGAGCCTGGAACATCGTCGGCGGGCTCACGGCCCTCGCCGATCCGGCGCGGCACTTCGCCCAGTTCTACGGGACCGGGCTGTCCCTCGGTGACCCGCTCCAGGCATTCTTCTTTCGCGTCACGTGGATCAACGTGATCGCGTGGGGGCTGGCGTACGTCCTGGCGGCGCGGCATCGCGCGGCCCGGACGCCCGTGCTTGTCGCGGGCGGGGCGGGCAAGCTCGCCTACTGCAGCGCGTGCGCGGGTCTCGTCGTAGGCGGCATCGGCGGCGTGGCGCTTCTGGTCTCCGGCGTGGTCGACGGGCTCTTCGCGGCATTCTTCGTGGCCGTGCTGTGGGGCCCTCGATCGGGCCCGCCGCCTGGGGGCAGCCCGCCCGGATTCCTTGAGCTCCGCACCGGGGTCGGCGAGGGGTGACGGGGGCGTGACCGCCCGAAGCGCCCCGATCCGGCACCGGCGGGTCGAGGCGAACGGCATCCGCATGCACGTCGCGGAGGCCGGTGAGGGCCTCCCGGTCGTCATGTGCCACGGCTGGCCGGAGCTCTGGTACTCCTGGCGGCACCAGCTCGCCGCCCTCGCCGCCGCGGGCTTCCGCGGGATCGCGCCGGACATGCGGGGCTACGGCGAGACCGACGCGCCGGCGGACCCGGCCGAGTACCGCACCACGGTCATCTGCGCCGACATCGCCGGGCTCCTCGACGCGCTCGAGCTCGAGCGGGCGGTGATCGTGGGCCACGACTGGGGCGGCTATCACCTCTGGCAGTTCGGGCTCCGCTACCCCGCGCGCTGCGCCGGGCTGGTCGGCCTCAACACGCCGTACGCGCCGCCGGGACCGGTGCCGCCGACCCAGGTCCTCCGGGAGCGGTTCGGCGAGGACGGCTACTACATGCTCTGGCACCAGGTGCCCGGGCGGTCGGAGGCCGAGCTCGAGGCCGACCTTCGCGGGAACCTCGCGAAGATCTTCAAGGGCGTGGAGCACGCAGGCGATCTCTGGACGATGGCCACGCTCGGCGGCGGCCGGGGGAGCCCCTTGGCCGTGGTGCCGCCCGGCGGCTGCTTCCTGACGGACGCGGAGCTCGACGTCTACGTGCGCGCGTTCGCGCGCACCGGCACCCGCGGCGCGTTCAACTGGTACCGGGCGCTCGACCTGAACTGGGAGGACGCGCGGCAGCTCGCGGACCCGACGATCCGCGTGCCGGCGCTCATGATCACCGCGGAGAACGACCCCATCCTCCGGCCGGCCCTCGCCGAGCCGATGCCGAAGTGGATCCCCGGCCTGCGGACGGAGAACGTTCCGCGCTGCTCCCACTGGACCCAGCAGGAGCGCCCGGCGGAGGTCAACCGCCTGCTCCTCGAGTTCGTCGCGGACCGCTGACCCGCCGACGCGCGGCCGGGCCGCGGGCCGATAGAAGGAGGCTCCGGGTCAAGATGTCGCGAGGCCTGGATTCAACGCGATGTGGAGACACGGGCCCCAGAACGTGCTCCGGGCGAGCCTGACTCACGGCCGGGACATCGTCCGGGACCTCGGTCTGCGCCGGGGCCTCCGGATGGCGCCCCACTGGCTTCGCGAGCGCCGGTTCCACGTCTGGACGACCCCGACCGATGCGCGCTTCGATCTGGCGGATCTGCCGGGAGCCCGCAGCGATGTCCTGCAGGAGCGGGACCTCCGCGTATTCCTGCGCGCCTGCCGGGAGGTGTCCGCGCGCGAGGTGCGGCGGCGATGGCGGGCGCAGCAGGAATGCCTGGTCTGCTGGATCGGACCCGAGGTCGCCGCGTACCGATGGGATGGGACCGGCGGGACGTACTTGCCGTACTTGGGCTCTCGACTTCGGGGCGCACCCGGCGATGTGGTGGTGATCGAGTGCCGGACGCTTCCGGGCCGTCGCCGCGCGGGCGCCTCCAGCCTGCTGGTGCAGGCCAGGCTGGATCGTGCGCGCCGTCAGGGCGCCCGGCGCCTGATTGGCCTCGTCGCCGCCTGGAACCAGGCGAGCCTCGCGTGGTCCGC
This sequence comes from Candidatus Methylomirabilota bacterium, assembly GCA_036558225.1. Taxonomy (GTDB): domain Bacteria; phylum Methylomirabilota; class Methylomirabilia; order Rokubacteriales; family DASRDR01; genus DASRDR01. The sequence goes on from DATBGA010000165.1 coordinate 7,695, forward strand.
CGCCGTGGGGTGGTCGAACGTCGGAACGGTCGGCTACCGCTGGACCGGCTGGGGGCGGCGCTACTACGTGGAGGGCGCCCTCCGTCTCGAGGGAGGCGAGGTAGTGGTCCTGCCTCCGGAGGTACGGGTCGTCGGGGGCGCGTGACCTGGGGTGTCGCGGCAGCGCCGCGTGACCTGGCCGGGCAAGTCGGCGACCCTGATCCGGATGTGGATCCGCTTCCGTGCCTTGTCCCGTGGAGAGCGATCCGGGACTCGAGCCGTCAGCCGCTCTCCGGAGGCGGAGGTGGAGCACCTCGCCCGTGACCGTCGAGCAGTAGGGATGGTGCCGGGAGGGGGAATCGAACCCCCACGGGCTTGCGCCCACCAGATTTTGAGTCTGGCGCGTCTTCCAGTTCCGCCATCCCGGCGCGGGCCGATCTGAGGGCGCGCTCAGCCTATCACGGTCGCGCGTGACGAGCCGGGGCGCGGCCGTCAGGTCGGCGCCGGCGCCGGGCGACGGAAGCCTGAGCTAGCGGCGCGGGCGCTCCTCGTCCCAGTACTTCGGCCGGCGGTAGTGTTCGAAGAGGCGCGTTTCGAGGGCGCGCTCCAGCGGCGCGTTCGGGTCGTACCCGGGTGCCGTCTCCACGGCCTTCCGCGAGAGGTCGACGTATACGCGCGAGTCGCCCCAGCTCACGCTCTTGATCCAGGCGGGCGAGATGACGACCGTGCGCCCGGGGAGCCAGTTCCGCGTGTCGACCACGAGATAGCGGATCGCCCAGGTCTCGTCGTCGACCAGGAAGTCCTCCACGTGGCCCACGTCGTCGTCCGCGGCCTGCACGTAGTAGCCCACGACGTCACGAGCGCTGTGGAGGTAACTGTCGGCGCTCTCCCGCTCCCGCGCGAGCATCTCCTCCTCGACAGGATCGAGCGCGGGGACGCGCGCGCCCCCGGTCAGGGGGTCCCAGCCCACGCCCCAGCGGGCCGGGCCCGCCCAGTAGAGAGGGTACTCGTAGTACCGGGAGTACGCGATCTCGTGCTGGCGTGAGACCGGCTTGTCGGTGTCCCAGCTCGGCGCCTGCTCGATCTGCGCCTGGCTGAGGCCCACGTTCAGCCGATCGCCGATCACGTCGGCGGGGCGGTGCAGGGCCATCGGCGAGACGAGGACCCGGCGTCCGGACAGCCAGGTGCCCGTGTCGATGACGAAGTAGCGGACCGTCCAGTGCTTGGCGTCGAAGTACACGTCGTAGACGCTGCCGATCTCACCGTCGATCGCGCCCACGGTCAGGCCCTTCAGGGTCGAGATTCCTCGCAGCATGGTGTCCTCCATCAGGGCGAGCGGATTCGTGCCGGTCGCTGGACGCGAATCGGCCGAGTCGTCGCCCTCCCTCGCGCATGCCGCAACTCGCGTGCCAGTGAGGCACCGCGAGCTCCCGGATCGCCGCGCGTCGCCACGATTGAGCTTGCGAGCCGAGGGCCGCATTTCACCGCGCGCGTGGGCGCGAATCGCCGGGGACACCGTGTCGTGAGAGCGTCATCGTGGCGAGCGTCGGCGCGCGATGCGGGAGATCCGCCTGGCGCCGGCACCGCGCCGCCCGAGCGACCGAGCGGGTTCTTCCGCGCGCCGACGGCGTGCGGGGGTTATCGTGAAGGAAGGGAGTCGCTCCCGAGCCACCCCGCCGCGGGAGCGGCCCGGCTGGAAGGGCGGAACGACCGTGCCGGGCTGTCTCGTCTTCGACCCGCGGCCCCACCGTCTGCCGGTGCGCGGGGCCGCATGCGAGTCGACCATCCGGACGTCCGGGGGGACACAGGAGCCGACACGATGGCGCTCCGCATCGAGAACTACGCGCTCATCGGCAACTGCGAGACGGCGGCCCTCGTCGGCCGGGACGGCTCGATCGACTGGCTCTGCATTCCCTGCTTCGACTCCCCGGCCGCGTTCGCCGCGCTCCTCGGGACCGCCGAGCACGGCCGGTGGCTGGTCGCGCCCGCGAGCCCCGTCCGGGCGGTCCGGCGCCGGTACCGGCCGGGGACGCTGGTTCTCGAGACCGAGCTCGAGACCGAGGAAGGCGTCGTCGTGCTCAGCGACTGCATGGCGATCGGGACGCCCGCCCCGGCCCTGCTCCGGATGGTCGAGGGCAAGCGCGGGGCCGTGCCCATGCGGCTCGAGCTGGTCATCCGGCTGGACTACGGGTCGCGCGTGCCGTGGGTGAGACGCTGCGCGGACGGGATCCGCGCGATCGGGGGCCCCGACGCCTTGCGGCTCTGGACGCCGGTGGCCCTCCGGGGGGAGGACTTCCGCACGGTGTCGGAGTTCACCGTCGCGGCGGGTCAGACCGTGCCGTTCACGCTCAGCTGGTATCCGTCGCACCAGGCCGAGCCGGAGGCCCCACGGCCGGAGGCAGCGATCCGCGACACCGAGAGCTGGTGGCGCGACTGGTCGAGCCGGTGCACCTACGAGGGGGACTGGCGGGAGCCGGTCGTCCGGTCGCTCATCACGCTGAAGGCCCTGACGTACGCGCCGACCGGCGGGCTGGTGGCGGCGCCCACGACGTCGCTGCCCGAGCGGCTGGGCGGCGTCCGGAACTGGGACTACCGGTACTGCTGGCTGCGCGACGCCACGTTCGCGCTGTACGCGCTGATGACCGGCGGGTACGTGGAGGAGGCGCGGGCCTGGCGGGAGTGGCTCGTGCGCGCCGTGGCCGGCCGCCCCGACCACGCGCAGATCCTCTACGGGGTCGTGGGCGACCGGCTCCTGCCCGAGTGGGAGCTCAAGTGGCTGCCTGGCTACGAGGGCTCCGCCCCGGTGCGGATCGGCAACGCGGCGAGCGCGCAGTTCCAGCTCGACGTCTACGGGGAGGTCGTCGATGCGCTCCACTGCGCGCAGCGGGTCGGCCTGGAGCCGAACGAGAATGCCTGGCGCGTCGGGCGCGCGCTGGTGGAGTACGTCGAATCGACCTGGCGGGAGCCCGACGAGGGGATCTGGGAGGTGCGCGGCCCCCGCCGCCCGTTCACGCACTCCCGGGTCATGGCCTGGGTCGCGGTGGACCGCGCGGTCAAGGCCGTCGAGCGGTTCGGGCTCGACGGCCCCGTGGAGCGGTGGCGCCAGGTCCGCGCCGCCATCCACACGGATGTCTGCCGCCAGGGCTACGACGCCGGCCTGGAGGCCTTCGTCCAGTCCTACGGCTCGAAGCTCCTGGACGCGAGCCTTCTGATGATCCCGCTGGTCGGCTTTCTCCCGGCCACCGACCCGCGGATGCTCGGAACGGTGCGGGCGATTCGCCGCCACCTGGTCACCGACGGCTTGGTGGCGCGCTACCAGACGCAGCCCGACGTCGACGGGCTGCCGCCGGGCGAGGGGGCGTTCCTGGCGTGCACGTTCTGGCTGGCCGACAACCTGGCGCTTCAGGGTCAGGTGGCGGAGGCGCAGGAGCTGTTCGAGCGGCTCCTGGCCCTGCGCAACGACGTCGGCCTCCTGTCGGAGGAGTACGACCCCGCGGCGCGCCGGCTGCTCGGGAACTTCCCCCAGGCGATGAGCCACATGAGCCTCATCAACACCGCGCGGAACCTGTCGCGCCAGGGCGGGCCCGCCGAGCACCGCGCGCGCGAGTGACCCGCTCGGCCTGGCGCAGCCTCTGGTTGACAAGGCTCCGAGGCGCACGGTACCGTCCAATGCCTACGGGGCTGTAGCTCAGCTGGGAGAGCACGAGGCTGGCAGTCTCGGGGTCAGGGGTTCGATCCCCCTCAGCTCCACCAACTCGCGAGGACGCGGCAGGCACGATCCGGCCGACGGTCGCCTGCCGCGTCGCTTCCTTCTCTCCTCCCTCTAGCTCTCCTGCCTCCGGCTCGCTGACGCGGAATTCCTGGCCACGGGCGCTCGGCCGGTGGGAGACTGACCCCCGAGGTGGCCGGGGGGGCGTCCAGCCCGTGCCATCCTGGGAGACATGATGCTCCGGACCCGCGTCCTCCGTCCGCGCTGGCTCACTCTGGCCCTCGTCCTCTGGGCCGCGGTCTGGGTCGCCCTGCCGGCCCCCGCCGAGGGCGCCCCGCTGCCCCCCGCCCGGGCGTCGACCTCCGAGGGGCCCGGCGGGAGTCCCGGCGAGGCGGCCCTCCTCCGGGACGCGCTGGTCGCCCAGGGCCTGACGCCCGCCGACGCCGAGGTCGTCCTGGCCCGGCTGTCCCCCGCGGAGCGCGCGGAGCTCGCCGAGCGCGTCGGGGAACTCGGCGTGGGCGGAGACCCCGCGCTCCTCCTCATCGTCGGCATCGTCCTGCTGGTCGCGATCCTCCTCTACCTCCCCATGGCGGGGCGCATGCAAGGCTGGTGGTAGCGCGCTGACCGGCTGAACGACGGCCTGGCGGCGACCGGTCCCCGGCGGGAATAATTCCCGAGGGGCCGCGTTGACAGCCTGCACGCCGCGGCATAGAGTCGCTCCAAGCCATCCGGAATCAGCCGCGCCGGGCGGCCAAGTTGTCAGCTGGTTGGAGGTAGCCGGTCATGGAAACACGGGAGTACCACGACGCCTACTCCGAGTCGCTCGAGGCCGACTTCCAGGAGCTCGAGAGCGCCCTCCTCAGCGACACGGTCAAGATCCTCGCGCCGAACGAGCCGATCAAGTGCTCGGCCGAGACCACGGTGTACGCGGCCATCCACCAGATGTCGGAGAAGCGCCGGGCGTCCGTGGTGATCGTGGACAAGGACGGCCAGCTGCGCGGGATCTTCACGGAGCGAGACCTTCTGCGCCGGGTGGCGGTGCCGGGGCGGGACCCGAAGACCACCCCGCTTGGCGACGTGATGACCCGCGACCCCGAGTCGCTCGGCCCGGACACCCTGATCGCGTACGCGATCAACCGGCTCCACAACGCGAGCTACCGGACGATCCCGATCATCGACGCCCAGGGGCGCCCGATCGGCGTCATGACGGTGAACGACATCGTCCAGTGGCTGGCGGAGCTGTTCCCCGAGGCGATCCTCAACGCGCCCCCCGGCGGCGCGCTGAAGCGACCGCACGACGTCGACGCGGGCTGAGGCCCGCGCGAAGCGCGTCCGCCGCGCCCCCCTTCGGGGCACGCGGCCCTCGGCACGCCGTCGTCCCCGGGGGTCCGGCGTGGGCGTGCTCCGGGTCCGGACGTACCTCACGCCGAGCGTGCCCCGGAGCCTCTTCGCCTACCTCGCCGCGTATCTCGGCGAGCAGCTCGGGGTGCCGACCGAGCTTCAGATCGAGACGCAGCACTCCGGGCCGCCCCGCGGCCGGCCCGATCCGTTCAGCCAGGGTGACCTCGAGCTCGGCTTCTTCTGCGCGCCGCCCTACATCTGGCTCCGGGAGCGCCCCCACCCGCCCGTGGAGCTGGTGCCGTTCGGGCTCGTCTTCGACGATCCGCGCGCGGCCGGCCGCCCCGTCTACTTCTCGGACATCGTCGTGCCGGCGGCGCATCCCGCGCGCTCGTTCGCGGACCTCGTCACGGCGCGCTGGGGCTACAACGACAAGGAGTCCCTGAGCGGCTACTACTCCGTCGTCCAGACGGCCGCCGAGCACGGCGCCGACGCGTCCTTCCTGGGCCGCCTCCGCGACATGGGGAGCCACCTCGGCTCGCTCCGCGCGCTCCGCCGGGGCACGATCGACGCCGCCGCCATCGACTCCGTCGTCCTCGCGCTCTGCGAGCGACGGGACCCCGCCCTCCGGACCGAGCTCCGCGTCGTCCACGGCCTGGGGCCCTGGCCGATCCAGCCGATCGTGATGCGGCGGAGCCTGCCCGCCCGCGTCAAGGCGGCGCTGACGGCGGCCGTCGCGGCGCTCGCGGAGACGCCCGCGCGCCGGCGGGCGCTGCGGCGCTGGCTCGTCTCGGGCGTGGCGCCGATGGCGGACGCCGACTTCGACGTGGAGCGCGCCGCGCTCGCGCGGGCGGAAGCCCTCGAGGGCGCGCGCGGGACGACCGGACGCAAGGGGTGAGCGTGGACGGCGCGACGATCGCGCCAGGAGAGCGGCCCGTGATCGGGCAAGGTTCCTCGGGCGCCGGACCCGGGGGTGACCGCCTCGCGGTATAATACGGGCCACCGTGGCGGAATACCTTCCCGTTCTCGTCTTTCTCGTGATGATCGTGGCCTTCGGGGTCGTGAGCCTCGCCGCGGCGGCCCTGGTCCGGCCCGCCCGGCCGAATCCGGCGAAGCTCCAGAGCTACGAGTGCGGGCCGGACCCCGTCGGGCCGGCCTGGATCCGGTTCCCGATCGGCTTCTACCTGGTGGCGCTCGTCTTCATCGTCTTCGACGCCCTGGTGGTGTTCCTCTTCCCGTGGGCGCTGGTCCTCCGGGCGCTCGGCTGGGCGGCCTTCGGGCCGATGCTGCTCTTCCTCCTGATCCTCGGCCTCGGCTGGCTCTACGCCTACCGCGAAGGGATCCTCGCGTGGAGATAAAGCCCCCGATCCCGGTGATCCCGCCGCCGGCCTGGGAGGAGATGAAGGACCTCCAGGAGTGGGTCAAGTACCGGCAGGAGCGGCCGGGCGGCGACCAGGTCTCGGACGCCGTCGCGGGGCTCTGGGACCGGCTCGAGCACTTCCCGGGGGGCTGGCTCGCCGTCACCTCGAGCAGCAAGCTGTTCAACTGGGCGCGGAAGTCCTCGATGTGGCCGGTGACGTTCGGGCTCGCCTGCTGCGCGATCGAGATGATGGCGACGTTCGCGTCGCGGTTCGACGTCGAGCGCTTCGGGATGGTGCCGTGGGCGTCGCCGCGCCACGCCGACCTCATGATCGTCTCCGGCACCGTGACCATCAAGATGGCGCCGATGCTGAAGCGCATCTACGAGCAGATGGCGGACCCGAAGTGGTGCATCTCGATGGGCTCGTGCGCCAACTCGGGGGGCCCGTTCCGCCACGGCTACCACGTGGTCAAGGGCGTAGACCGCGTCGTCCCGGTCGACGTGTACGTGCCGGGCTGCCCGCCGACACCCGAGTCCTTGATGTTCGGGATCCTCAAGCTCCACGAGAAGGTCGCCGAGTACCAGCAAACCGGCCAGCGAAGTGCGCCGGGCGCGCCGCCGGACTGAGCCCCCGCGCCCGTGACCGCGGAGACGGCGATCGCGCGTCTGCGGGAGAGCCTCGGGGTCGAGGCCACGGGCGAGGATCCGAAGCGCCCCCTCGACATCCGGCACCTCGTGACGACGGTGCCGGTGGAACGCTGGGTCGAGGCGCTCGGCTTCGCCCGGGACGAGCTCGGCTGCCGCTACTTCTGCCACCTGACCGCCGTCGACTGGAAGGCGGAGGGGTTCGAGGTCGTGTGCCGCGTGGAGAACCTCGAGACGCACCTCGGGCTCACCCTCAAGACGCGCGTCGCCCGCGACGCGCCGTGCCCGAGTGTGACCGGGCTCTACCGCGGCGCCCTCTGGATGGAGCGGGAGTGCCACGAGCTCTTCGGAATCCGTTTCGAGGGACACCCCGATCTCCGGCACCTCCTGCTGCCGGAGGACTGGGAAGGCTACCCGCTCCGCAAGGAGTACGCCGTCGACACGCCGCATCCCCCCTACCGCTGACGCTGCACGGGAGGCCCCGATGATCCACGAGCTCCGCCGCTACCAGGTCAAGCCGGGCAAGCTCACCAGCTACGTCGAACACTCCGGCAAGATCGGCCGGCCCGTCCGCGGCGACCGCTATGGCAAGCTCCTGGGCTACTGGTCGACGGAGCTCGGGCCGCTGAACCAGGTGGTGCACCTCTGGGAGTACCAGGACCTCGCGGCCCGGGCGGCGGCCCGCGCGGGGCTCGCCAAGGACGAGCGCTGGGTGAAGGAGTATCTGCCGGTGAGCGGCCCGCTCCTCGAGGCCCAGGAGAACATGATCCTCGCTCCGTTCGACTGGGCGCCGTTCCGGCCGACCACCGGGATGGGTATTCACGAGCTGCGCGTCTACCGCCTCCACCCGGGCAAGGTCGCCGCCTACGGCGAGGCGATGCGGGAAGCGCTGCCCCTCCGGGAGAAGCACTCCGCGCCCGTCGCCTACTGGCTCGTCGAGATCGGCCCGCTCAACACCGTGGTCCACCTGTGGGGCTACAAGGACCTCGCCCACCGCGCCGAGGTGCGCCGGGCGCTCCGCGACGACGCCGCCTGGCAGGCGGCGGCGGGCGGCTTGATGCCGCTCCTCCAGTCCCAGGAGGCGACGATCCTGGTGCCCACGGACTACTCCCCGTGCCGGTAGCCGGATGAGCGCGCGGCCGAGGGCCGCGACGCCGCGCCCCCCCGGGACCGAGAGATGACCACGCCCGCGCGGACCGTCGTCGAGTACGGCTACGGGGGGAACGAGCGCCTCGTGATGAACATGGGGCCGCAGCACCCCTCCGCCCACGGCGTCTTCCGGATGATCCTGACGCTCGAGGGCGAGACAATCGTCGACGTCGACCCGGTGATCGGCTACCTCCACCGCTGCCACGAGAAGCTCGGCGAGACGCTGACCTACGTCCAGTACCCCTCTATCGCCTCGAAGACGGACTACGTCTCGGCGATGACCGCCGAGCTCTGCTACGTGCGCGCGGCGGAGCAGCTCGGCCAGATCGAGGTGCCGAAGCGCGCGCAGCATCTCCGGGTGCTGGTGGCGGAGCTCCAGCGGATCGCCTCCCACTGCCTCTGGCTCGGCACCTGGTGCATGGACATGGGCGGGGCGCTCGGAGGCGGCGCGACCATGTTCCTCTACTGTTTCCGCGAGCGGGAGATGATCCTCGACCTCTTCGAGGCGCTGACCGGCGCGCGCCTCCTCTACGGCTTCCACCAGGTGGGCGGGACGCGCTACGACATCCCGGCCGGCTGGGCGGACAAGGCCCGCGAGACGGTTACCCACATCGAGGGACGGCTCCGGGAGTACGAGGCCCTCCTCGAGGGGAACACGATCTTCCTGGTCCGCACCCAGGGGGTGGGCGTGATCTCGCGCGAGCTTGCGCAGGAGGTCGGCGTCTCCGGTCCCCTCCTCCGCGGCTCGGGCTTCGCGCACGACCTGCGCCGGGTCGAGCCCTACTCCTCCTACGAGGACTTCACGTTCGACGTGCCGGTCGAGACCGCGGGCGACTGCCACGCGCGCTATCGCGTGCGGATGCGGGAGTTCCGGCAGGCGATCCGGATCGTCCGCCAGGCGCTGGACGGGCTCCCGGCCGGCCCGATCTCCTCGCGGCCCGGCGTGAAATCGATCGGCCAGGTGAAGCTCCCGAAGGGCGAGGCCTATGCGCGCGTCGAGAGCCCGCGGGGCGAGGTCGGCATCTACCTCGTCTCGGACGGCTCGACCAAGCCCTACCGGATGAAGTGGCGGGGCGCCTCGTTCTCGAACCTCGCGGTGGCGGGCCATATCCTCCCGGGCCACAAGATCGCGGACGCGGTGGCCATCCTGGGCTCGATCGACCCGGTCTTCGGCGAGGTGGACCGCTGAGCGCGATGACGGACCTCCTTTGGACCGTGGGCCCGCCGTTCCTCCTCCTGAATGGGGTCCTCATCCTCGTCACGTACCTCACGCTCCTCGAGCGGAAGTTCGCGGCGCGCCTCCAGTCGCGGGTCGGGCCCTACGAGGTCGGGCGCCCGCACGGGTGGCTCCAGCCGATCGCCGACGCGGTGAAGCTCCTCCTGAAGGAGGACATCGTCCCGACGGCCGCCGACCGCCTCGTCTACAACCTGGCGCCGATCGTGTTCCTCGTCCCGGCCTTCCTCATGTATGCGGCGATCCCGTTCGCCCGGGGCTGGGCGCTCGCCGACCTCGACATCGGCCTCGTGTTCGTCCTGGCGGTGTCGTCGCTCGAGGTCGTAGGCCTGTTCATGTGCGGCTGGGGGTCCAACAACAAGTACGCGCTCCTGTCCGCCATGCGGGCGGTGAACCAGATCATCTCCTACGAGGTGCCATTCATCCTGGTGGCGCTGGTCCCGGTGGTGCTGACGGGCTCGCTCCGCCTGTCGACCATCGTCGACGCGCAGCAGGGGCTCTTCGGGTGGTTCGTCCTCTACCCGGTGCTCGGCCAGCTCGCGTTCGTCGCGTTCGTGGTGGTCGCGCTCGCCTCGGAGAACCGCATCCCGTTCGACATCGTCGAGGCAGAGTCGGAGCTGGTCGCGGGCTTCCGGGTGGAGTACTCCGGGATGAAGTTCGCCCTCATCCAGCTGGCCGAGTTCGTCCATCTGTTCGGCGTGGCCTGCCTCGGCACGCTCCTCTTCCTCGGGGGCTGGCTCGGCCCGGGGCCGGATGCCCTCGGCCCGGTGTGGTTCGTGCTGAAGGCGCTCCTCCTGTTCCTGCTGGTCATCTGGATCCGCTGGTCGTTCATCCGGATCCGGGTGGACCAGATCCTGGCGCTCTCCTGGAAGCTCTTCCTGCCGGCGTCGGTGGCGCTTCTCCTCGCCGCGGGGGCCGTGGTGGCGGCGGGCGGAGGGGTGGGTGCCTGAGGGCGGCGTGCGCACCGCCTTCCGGATGGCGCGCGCCGCGGGCACGGCCATGGCCGTGACGCTCCGGAACCTCTTCCGCGCCCCGGTGACCGTGCACTACCCACGGGTGACGCGCCCCTACCCCGACCGCTTCCGCGGGGTCCTCGCGCTGACCTACGACCCCGAGACCGGCGAGGAGAACTGCATCGGCTGCCGGCTCTGCGAGTTCATCTGCCCGCCGCAGGTGATCAAGGTCGAGATGCTCAAGGCCGAGAAGCGGAACTACGCGAAGCTCTTCACCCTCGAACTCTACGCGTGCGAGTTCTGCGAGCTGTGCGTCCAGGTCTGCCCGACCGACGCGATCATCATGATGCGGACGTTCGACCTGGCCGCCACCGACCGCCGGGATCTCCTGCTCGACAAGGACCGCCTCCACGCCCTCGGGCGGCAGTTCCCGCCGTCCTGGGCGACCGGGACCGGACTCCGCGCCATGCAGGCGCCGCCGCCCCGGGGAGGCGCCAAGGGCGAGGCCGCGAAGGACGCCGCCGAGTGAGACGGGCCGCGGGGCCCCCGGCCGGGCGCTCCCGATGACCGCCGAGGCGCTCGGGCTCGGCGGGCTCGGCCTCCTGATCCTGGGGGCGAGCCTCGGCGTCGTGCTCGCGCGGAACCTCTTCCACTCCGTGCTCTGGCTCGCCCTCGCCCTCGTGGGGACGGCCGGCCTGTTCGTCCTGCTCCACGCCGAGTTCCTGGCCGCCGTGCAGGTGCTCCTCTACGCGGGCGGCGTCGTCACGATCGTGGTGTTCGCCATCACGCTGACCGAGCGGCTGGTCGGGGAGTCGCTCCGGCAAACGAACCGCGGGATCCTCGCGGGCGCGGTCGCGGCGGCGGCCGTGTTCGCCGGGCTCGCGGCGACCATCTGGCGGGCGCCGCGCCAGGCGGGCGCGCCGGCGGCGGACCTCACCACCGCGGCGCTCGGCCGCGCCGTCCTCACCGAGTGGGTGCTCGCCTTCGAGGTGCTCGGCGTCCTCCTGGTCGCCGCGCTCCTCGGCGCCCTCTACCTCGCCCGGACGGAGGAGTAGGCCCCCGTGGCGGCGTCCGTCCCCGGAGCCCGGCGGCCGTGCTGAGCGCCTACCTCCTTCTCGCGGCCGCCATGTTCGCGATCGGCCTGTTCGGCGTCCTCACGCGCCGCAACGCCGTCGGCATCCTCCTCGGGCTCGAGCTCATGCTGAACGCCGTCAACATCAACCTGGTCGCCTTCGCGCACTTCAACGGGGCGGTGGTGGGCTGGGTGCTGGCGCTCTTCACCATCGCGATCACCGTCACCGAGGTCGCGGTCGGGCTGGCCATCGTCATCGTGATCTTCCGCGTGCGCCGCACGGTCGACGCGGACCACCTGAACCTCCTGCGAGGCTGAGCCCGTCGGCGTGACCGAGACCGACCTCGCCCTCCTGATCCTGGCCGGCCCCCTGGGGGCCGCGCTCCTCCTCGGTTGCGTGCCGCCCCTCCGGCGGGCGGGGCGCCTGGCGGCCCTGGTCTCGCTCGCCGGCGTCGGCGTCGCCCTCCTCGGGGCGGCCCGGCTCGTGACGATGCTCTGGCTCGGGCGGGCCGCGTTCCTGGCCCAGGGCGGGAGCGCGGTGCGCGAGGCCACGCTCACCCTCCCCTGGCTGACGCAGGCCGGGCCCCTGCCGCTGGCGACGGCGGGGGTCTACGTCGACGCGCTTGCCGCGGCGATGGCGACCCTGGTCGCTCTCGTCGCCGCGCTGGTCCAGCTCTACTCGCTCGGCTACCTCGCCGACGAGACCCCGCCGGCCCTCGGGCGCTACTACCTCTACCAGTCGCTGTTCGCGTTCGCGATGCTGGGGCTCGTCTTCGCGCCGAACTTCCTCCAGCTCTTCGTGTTCTGGGAGCTGGTGGGGCTCTGCTCCTACCTGCTGATCGGGTTCTGGTACGAGCGCCCGGCGGCGGCCCGGGCGGCGGTGAAGGCGTTCTGGGTGACGAAGCTCGGCGACGTGGGCTTTCTCCTCGGCATCGTGCTGCTCTGGGGGGCGACGGGGACGTTCGAGTTCGGCACGCTCTTCCGCGCCGTCCAGGGCGGCACCCTCCCCGCGAACCTGGCGCTCTACATGACGCTCATCTACCTGGGGGCGGTCGGGAAGAGCGCGCAGTTCCCGCTCCACGTCTGGCTGCCCGACGCGATGGAGGGCCCGACGCCGGTGTCGGCCCTGATCCACGCCGCCACCATGGTCACGGCGGGCGTGTTCCTGGTGGCGCGCGCATACCCGCTCTTCCAGGCCGTGCCGTGGGTGCTCCTCCTGATCGCCTACGTCGGCGCGTTCACCGCCCTCCTGGCGGCGACGCTCGCCATGGGCGAGGCCGACATCAAGCGCGTGCTCGCGTACTCGACGGTGTCCCAGCTCGGGTACATGATGGCCGCGCTCGGCGCCGGCGCCCTGGTGGCGGGCGTGCTCCACCTCCTCCTCCACGGCTTCTTCAAGGCGCTCCTGTTCCTCGCGGCGGGGGCGGTGATCCACGCCGTCCACACGAACGACATGGGCGCCATGGGCCGGCTCGGGCGCGCCATGCCGCGGACCGCGGTCGTGTTCGTCGTGGGCACGCTCGCGCTCGCCGGCGTGCCGCCCTTCTCGGGCTTCGTCTCGAAGGAGGCGATCCTCGGCGGGGTCTGGGAGGCGGGCCTCCACGGGCCCTTCGTGCTCCTGTCCGTCACGGTGTTCCTGACGGCGTTCTACATGTTCCGCGCCGTCTTCCTCACCTTCTTCGGCGCGCGCGGGGCGGGCGGCCACCCCCACGACCCGCCGGCGGTGATGATGGGCCCGCTCTGGCTCCTGGCCCTGCTGTCGGTCGCGGGCACGGCCCTCGGCGGGGCGGTCGTCGGCCTGACCTTTCCGGAGTTCCTGCGCGGGGTGGAGGGCGCGGCGCTCCCGCACGGGCCGCACTGGCTCACGTCCTTCTCGGTCGGGCTCGCGCTGGCCGGCCTCCTCCTCGCGTGGCTCGTCTACCAGCGGCGGGCCATCTCGGCCCAGGCGCTCACGCGGCCCCTCGGCCCCCTGCCGGCCTGGGCGGCCCGGGGGTACGGGATCGACGCGCTCTACGTGGCCATCTACCGGGGCGCGGTCCTCGCGCTCGCCCGGCTCGTGGGGTGGATCGACCGGTACCTGGTGGACGGGCTGGTCAACGTGGCGAGCGCCCTCACTCTCCGGGCGGGCGCGGACCTCCGCCGGCTCCAGACCGGCCGGGCCCAGGACTACCTCTACGGCGTGACGGCGGGGCTGCTCCTCGTGCTGGTCCTCTGGAGGTTCTGGGCGTGACCGACTGCCCGGTGCTTGCCCTCGTCACGGCGACGCCGTTCGCCGGCGCCTGCCTCATCATGCTCTTCGGCCGGACGCGCCCGCTCGGCGTCCGGCTCATCGCGGTCGGCGCGTCGGCCCTGACCCTGGGGCTCGCCCTCTACCTCTACCTCGCGTACGACCCGGCGGCGGGCGGGTTCCAGTTCCGCGAGCAGTACCTGCTCGTGCGCGCCCTCGGCATCTCGGTCGAGCTCGGGGCCGACGGCGTGTCGGTGCTGATGGTCCTGCTGACGGCGATCATCATCTTCGCCGGCTGCTTCGCGTCGTGGACCGTGCGCGTCCGCGACCAGGAGTTCTACGCCCTCCTGCTCACACTCGTGACCGGGGTGTTCGGCGTCTTCGTCTCGCTCGACCTCTTCGTGTTCTTCCTCTTCTACGAGATCGCGGTGCTGCCGATGTACCTGCTCATCGGCATCTGGGGCTCGACGGGCGAGGTCCGGCCCCAGGGGATCTTCGCCTGGGCGTTCCGCGAGACGGGCGTCGGCACCAAGGAGTACGCGGCGATGAAGCTGACCCTCTACCTCCTGTTCGGGTCGGCGTTCATCCTGGTCGGGCTCTTCGTCCTCTACTTCGCCGCCGGCGTCCACTCGTTCTCCCTGCTCGCGCTCTCCGAGGTCACGTTCGCGCCGGGGACCCAGCGCTGGGTCTTCCTGGCCCTCTACGTGGGCTTCGGCATCCTGGCGGGCATCTGGCCGCTCCACACCTGGTCGCCCGACGGCCACGCCTCCGCCCCGACGGCGGTCTCGATGCTCCACGCGGGCGTCTTGATGAAGCTCGGCGCCTACGGTGTCGTCCGCGTGGCGATGACGCTCCTCCCCGAGGCGACGCAGCACTGGGCGCCCCTGGTGGGGACGGTGGCGGTGATCAACGTCGTGTACGGCGCCTTCTCGGCGATGGCCCAGTCGGACCTGAAGTACGTCGTCGCCTACTCGTCGGTCTCCCACATGGGGATCGTCATGCTGGGCGCCGCCACCCTGACCGAGGCCGGGCTGAACGGGTCCGTGTACCAGATGTTCGCCCACGGCATCATGACCGGGCTCTTCTTCGCGCTGGTCGGCCTCATCTACGAGAAGTCCCACACGCGCGAGATCGGCCGGATGGGTGGCTTCGGGCGGAGGATGCCCGGGATCGCGGCGTGCTTCACCCTCGGCGGGCTCTCGTCGCTCGGGCTCCCCGGCCTCGCGGGGTTCGTCGCGGAGATCCTGACCTTCCTGGGCGCCT